>CAYZQM010000049.1:0-31240 GCA_964480175.1 uncultured Sandaracinaceae bacterium | reverse complement strand
GCTCCGTGACGATCGCGCGGGCGACGGCGACGCGCTGCTGCTCGCCGCCCGAGAGCGTGCCGGTCACGTCCTGACCGCGGCCCGCGAGGCCCACGCGCTCCAGCGCCTCGGCCACACGCGAGCGCACCAGACGGCGCGACATCGAGAGGATCTCGAGCGCGACCGCGACGTTCTCGAAGACCGTCCAGTGCGGCACGACCTTGAAGTCCTGGAACACGATCCCGAGGTTGCGCCGCAGGTAGGGCACCGAGTCGCTGGTGAGGCGCGCGATGTCGCGACCGCAGAAGAGGATGCGCCCCTCGTCGACGGTCTGCTTGCGGTAGACGAGCTGAAGCAGCGTGCTCTTGCCGGCGCCGCTCGGGCCGGTGACGAACACGAACTCGCCGCGCTCGATCGTGAGGTTCACGTCGCGCAGCGTCGGCTGATCGGCCTTGAAGAACTTGAAGACCTCCTCGAAGACCAAGATCGGCTTCTGCGCGCTCGAGGGGCTCAGCCCCGCGCGAAAGAACGCGAACGGCTTGCCTCCGCCCTGCTTGGGCTCGTCCGAGAAGAGTCGCATGGCCCGCGAATAGCCGACCTCGGGCGCCGGGCGCAAAAAAGGCGCAGCGCCAGCGAGCGCCGACCCCCAAGGGATCGGGCCTCGAGGCGAGCCCCAGCGTGCCCGCGGCGAGTCAGTCGCCGACGGTGGTGTCGGCCCAGAGCGCCGCGGTGCGCAGCAACGGCTCGGGCTCGGGGGCGCGCTCCCAGCGCGGCGTGGGATCATCGGCCGCGAACTCGCTCGCGAACGCGTCCCAGAGCACGGGCTCCGCGCGCTTGCCGTGCGGGGAGAAGCCCCACTCGGCTTCCTGGCTCACGTCGTCGAGGTTCGCGTAGTAGCGCCACACCAAGAAGCCCGCGAAGAAGGGCTCGGCCGCGAACGTGGTGATGAGCGCGTGCATCGCCCGCGCCTGCTCGCGCTCGTCGTACGCGACGTTGGTCATCCCGTCGGGCCAGAGCCACGGCTCGACCGCCGCGTCGCGCCGCGTCGTGTAGCCGATCTCCACGAAGAGCACCGGACGCTCGATGATCTCGCTCAGCGTCCGCACCGAATCACGCGCGCGCGCCGCGCCCTCGAGGTACTGCGCGTAGCTCGCGCCGTTCTCCCAGTGCAGCGGATAGAACGCCTGGATGCCGATGAAGTCGAGCTGGTCCCAGAAGATCACGTCCTCGGCTTCATCCCAGTTGGCCGAGTAGGTGAGGAAGCCGGAGAAGACCGCGCGGATGTCGCGGATGAGGCCGTGCCAGTACGCGCCGAAGCGGCCCGACCAGCTCTTGCACTCGACGCCGATCGAGAGCGCGTCGGCGCCCGCCAGCTCGGCGTCGCGGGCCCACGCGAGCACGAAATCGCGGTAGCTCGCCTGGTAGGCGCGCCAGCCCGCGTCGCTGCCGGGATCGATCTCGCCGCGCCAGCCCGACTCGTTCCACACCCAGAGGTGCGGCACGACCAGCACCCGGATCCCGCGCTCGTGGGCCTGCGCGACGATCTCGCGGACCGAGGCGCGGTTCTCTTCGTAGGGCGCCTCGAAGTCCATGTAGATGTCGGTGCTATCGAGGCTCCAGATCCGACCGAAGGGGGTGACCGAGATCCAGGTCGTGCCGTGCAGCGCGAGGTGATCGAGCAGCGCTTCGCTGTACACGGTGCCGTAGCCGCGCCCCGCCTGCTGGCTGCTCTCGATCGGTCCGACGGTGATGCCCCGGAAGACCGCGGGCACCTCGTCGGCCGACGCCAGAGCGGGCGCGAGCAGGACGAGCGCGAGCAGAGCGAGCAGCGCGGTGCGGCGCATCGTGCCGACGGTCAGAGGCCGACGACGCTCAGCGCGTACGCGCCGACGGTGGCCTCGGGCATCTCGACCATCAGCGTGTAGGTGCCCGCGGGCAGCATCTCGTTGATGGTCGCGGCCGCGCCGCTCGAGCCGGACGCGCAGGTGCGAACGGTGCCCGCGCAGCTCTCGCGCAGCGAGAGGTACACGGTGGACGTCCCGGTGGGATCGGCGCTCATCAGCACCCGCCGCGCGGCGGGCAGCGTGAACGTGTAGAACGCGTCCGGGCGTCCGGACCCGGCGCACGTCCCGCCGACGAGGTCGTCCTCGTAGCCCAAGAGCGTCTCGTCGCGGCTGACCGGGGTGCCGAGGTCGAGGGTGGTGCCTGGGCAGGTGTCGGCGGCGGGGATCGGGGTGCCCGGGCCCACGTCGGCGAGCACCGTCATGTCCCCGACGCTCGACGTCGTCTGCACCACGAAGTAGTGCGGCCCGGGCGCGAGGCTGCGGAAGAACTGGGTCGTCGGCGAGCTGCCCGATCGGCAACGGCGCTCCGTGCCGGTGAAGCCGCATGCTTCTTGGAGCGCGGTGTAGATGAACGAGCTGCCGACGGTCGTGGTGAACGTCACGTCCGCGACGATCGGCAGGTCGATCACGAAGTACGCCTCGCGCGCGAGCGTCGAGGTACTGCCGCAGCTCACGCCGCCGTCGTTGCCCAGCGCGCCGAGCGACACCGTGCGCGACGCGCTGCCGCGGCCGCCGACGTCGAGCGTCGGCGTGACGTCGAGCGCCGTGAGGCAGATGTCGCCCTCCTCCACGAAGCGCGCGGGTGCGATGTCGACGTTGAGGGTCCAGGCGGTGGCGTCCGTCGCGGACGACTCGAGGAGCACGTAGTAGGTGCCCGGCCCGAGGCTGCGCTGGGTCATGCTCGAGGGGTTGCCGAGCGAGCAGCGCAGGGTGTCGTTCGTGTCGGCGCAGTCGGTGGTGAGCTGGAGGTACGTGCTGCTCGAGAACGACGCCCCGCTGGTGCTGCCGCTCAGGGTCACGTCGCGCAGCATGCCGTCGTCCGGGATCACGATGCGGTAGGCCGCGTCGCGGTAGGCGCCGCTGTGGCAGCGCAGCGCGTAGAGATCGGTGACCTCGTCGAAGCGGCCGCGGAACGTCCCGCCCGCCGAGACGTCGAGGGTACCCCCATCGCAGCGATCGACGGGAGGCACCGTGGTCGGGGGCTCGAGCTCGACCCGCAGATCGAAGGACTCGCCGACGCTGGTGCGCACGATGATGGCGTACTCGCCGGCGGGGACGCTGCGGTTGAGCAGGCTCGTCGAGCTGCCCGAGCCGCAGCGCATGTCCGGTCCGCTCGCGCACTGCGCCATGGGTCGCAGCGCGATGGCCGAGCGCGACGTGCCCGAGACGGTGAGCGTGACGTCCATCGTCTCGGCGAGGGTGAACGTGAAGACCGCGTCGCCGCTGCTGACGCTGGTCGCGCAGCTGATCGCGTAGTCGTTGATCAGGCCCTCGGTGGACGCCGAGAAGAGGCCGCCCGTCGGGCCGAGCGTCAGCGCCGTGGCGGTGAGGCAGGTGTCGTTCGTCGGGAGGCAGCCGTCGTCGTCGTAGTCGCGCCGACCGTCGCAGTTGTCGTCGCGGCGGTTGGTGCAGTCTTCGACCGCGCCCGGGTAGATCATCGTGCCGTAGCGGGGGTCGTCGTCGCAGTCCTCGCCGCCGCAGCTGCTCGAGGTGAAGCCGTCGCCGTCGAGATCGCGCACGATGTGCACGCAGCCCACCGCGTCGTCGCACGAGTCGACCGTGCACGCGCTCTCGTCGTTGCAGTAGAGCGGCGCGCCATCGACGCATCCCGTGCGCAGGTCGCACTGCTCGGCGCCGTTGCACGCCATGCCGTCCGAGCAGAGCTCGTGGTTCAGCGTGTGGAGGCAGGCGTCCATCGCCTCGTCGCAGGCGTCGTCGGTGCAGTCGACCGTGTCGGTGCAGGGCACGGCGCCCGCGCGGCAGGTGCCCTCGGTGCAGAGCTCGATGCCGTTGCAGTAGCAGCCGTCGTCGCAGTCGGCGTTGACCTCGCAGGTCTCTCCGACCGTCGAGCCGGCTGCGCACGAGGGATCGCTGCCGCCATCGCCCCCGTCTTCGGCCACCGACGCGTCGATGCGGATGGGCACGTCGGGCGTGGCGGGCGCTTCGATCGTGCAGCCGGCGATGGGCGCCGACGCGACGGCGAAGGAGAGGATGAGGGTTCGTTGAGCCAGGGTCACAAGCGCCTCCACGGGCGGACGAAAGAGCGAAAGAGAAGCGCAGAAAGAGCGCAGCGCAGCGAGGGGCGCTGCGGCGCGAGCGATCAGAGCGGGGTCGTGGTGATCTCGAAGACGTAGTTGCCGGCGGACGACGAGCCCCAGCCGTCGACGATGAAGAAGTAGATGCCCGGATCGAGGTTGCGATCGAGCAGGCTGCGGGTGCCCTCACCCGAGTTGTCGTCGCAGGCCACCTCCGGCGAGGGGCAGCTGCCCGCCATGTAGTAGAGGACGGTGTCGAAGCTCGATCCGTCGGTGGTCGCCACGACCCGGCTCCGCGCGGTCAGATCCAGTCGGAAGACGACGTCCTTGCTGGTCGCCATGAAGCCGCAGCTGGTGCTCGACGTGGCGTAGTCGGGGAGCGCGGTGATGGTGCTGCCCGTGAACAGGCCGCCCGCCTCGGGCACCAGGTACGCGCCGGCGCAGACGTCGTTGCCCGTCACCGGGATCGGCGTCGAGGGCGGCGTGGTGATGGTCGCGTTCAGCGTGTAGGCCCCGGCGCTGCTGCTCTCGACGATCAAGTAGTAGGTGCCCGCGGCCAGGCCCCGCAGCCGGGCACGCGCGGGCGAGCCCGCGTCGCAGCGCAGCTGGCCCACGTCGGCGTCGCAGTCCGTGCGGACGGCGAGGTTCATGTACGAGGTGCCGCCGTCGAGATCGATCGTCACGTCGGCCGCCTCGGTCAGCGTCAGCACGTGCACCGCGTCGCGGTAGTGGAAGCCGCACGACACCTCGTAGTCGTGCTGCTTGTCGAGCAGCGTCCCCGAGTACGGCGTGCCGGGCACGAGCGGGATCGGCGCGTCGCAGCGGTCGCCCATCGGAGGCGGCGAGGCGGGCAGCACCTCGACCGAGAGCGTGAAGTCGACCTCGACGTAGCTCGGTCCCTCGACGACGAGGTAGTGATCGCCCGCGGGCAGCTGGTGCACCCGACCGGTCGCCGGCGCGCCGTACGCGCACTGCAGATCCGTCGCGGGCGTCTCGCAGGTGCTGCGGAACGACCAGGCCATGCTCTCGCCGGTGGTGGAACCAGCGCTCACCCGCACGTCCGCGGGGGCGTCGAGGTGCAGGTGGTAGAAGAGGTCGGGCGCGTTGAACGAGCCGCAGGTCGTGGTCGTGTCGTCCTCGACGTCGACGAACGATCCGCTCAGCGTCCCGCCGCCCTCGGGGATGTCGATCGGGCTCGCGCAGGTGTCGTTCGTCGCGGGCGGCGTGGGATCGCTGAACTCGACGTTCAGCACGATCTCGCCGGTGCCGTAGAGGCCCGCGATCAGGAGGTAGTAGGTGCCTTCGGGCAGCGAGCGGGCGCGCACGACGGCGGGCCATCCGCTGATGCACTCCGCTTCGGTGCCCGCGTCGAGGCAGTCGGTGCGGAGCGAGAGCGCGACCGAGAAGAGATCCCCTTCGCCGCGGATGCGCACGTCGCGGGGCCCGCTTCCAGCCGGGATGGTGAACTGCGCGACCATCTCGCCGCGGTTGTCGAACGCGCAGCTCAGCGCGTAGTCGGCGACCGATCCGCGGGTGTCGAACACGAACGTGCCGCCCGCCGAGACGTCGCGGGGATCGTCGCAGCGATCGTTCTCCGGGGTGCCGCACTCGGGCTCGTCCAGCGAGCCGTCGCAGTCGTTGTCGATCCCATCGCCGCAGATCTCGGGCGACAGCGAGCTGCGCGCGGGGTTGCGGTCGTCGCAGTCGCCGCCGCCGGCGCAGAAGAAGTCGACGTCGCCGTCGCGATCGAGGTCCCGCGGTCGTCGATCGCAGACCCGGTCGGTCTCGTTGCAGGTGTCGACCGTGCAGACGTCCATGTCGTCGCAGCTGCGGCGATCGCCCATCTGGCAGCCGAAGACCCCGTCGCACTGCTCTTCGCCGTTGCAGAAGATCCCGTCGTCGCAGAACCCGTGGTCCAGCCCGTTGCGGCAGAAGCGGCCGGTGGGATCGCAGCGGTCGGTGGTGCAGTCGATGCCGTCGTTGCAGTCCTCGTCGGACTCGCAGGGGGGTCCCGTGTCGAGGCGCATGACCGGCGCATCGCCGCCCGCGTCCATGCCCGCGTCTCCTTCCACCGGCCCTTCGCACCCGCCCAGCGTCGCTGCGAGGACCGCCCAGAGAAGCAGGGCCGAGGAGCGAGCGCGTGTGGAAGAGAAGGTAGGCGTCATGGAGAAAGCCCCAGGGGGCCTGAATACTACACGCCCGCACCCAGTGGGGCACGGCTCGGGTGCTGCGAGCTCCGCTGCTAGCTCCGCTGCCGGATGAGGCCCTCCTGCGCGGTCGAGGCGACCAGGCGTCCGTCCGACGAGAAGACCTGTCCCCGCACCAGCCCGCGACCGCCGTGGGCCGCCGGGCTCTCCATCACGTGCAGCAGCCACTGATCGACGCGGAAGGGCTGGTGAAACCACATCACGTGATCGAGCGAGGCCACCTGCATCTTCGGGGTCAGCCAGCTCACTCCGTGGGGCAAGAGCGAGGTCGTGAGGAACGAGTAGTCCGACGCGTACGCGAGCAGGTACTGGTGCAGCGCGAGGTCGTCCGGCAGCGCGCCCGTCGTCTTGATCCACACCATCCGCCGCGCGGGACGCGGCTCGCTGCTCCAGGGGCTCTCGCCCGGCGGCGCCACGGGCCGCAGCTCGAAGGGGCGCTCCGCGAGCGCGCGATCCGCCATCAGCTTCGGGAGCTTGCTGGTGTGCGGACGGATCCGATCCTGCTCGGTCTCGAGCGACTCGGGCGGTGGCGCCTCGGGCATCGCGTCTTGGTGCGAGAAGCCGAGCTCGTCCTTCTGGAAGCTCGCCGACATGTTGAAGATGACGTGGCCGTTCTGGATCGCGCGCACCCGCCGGGTGGTGAACGAGCCGCCGTCGCGGATGCGATCGACGTCGTAGACGATCGGCCGATCCACCGCGCCCGGCCGGAGGAAGTACGCGTGCAGCGAGTGCACGTGGCGCGCGTCGTCGCCCTCGTGGGCGACCGTCTGGACCGCCGCCGACAGCGCCTGCCCCAGCACCTGACCTCCGAAGACCGTCCCCCAGCCGAGGTCCTGGCTCTGGCCTCGAAAGAGGTTCTCTTCGATCTTCTCGAGCGCGAGCTGGGCGACGAGCTCGGTGAGTACGCGACGGTCGGCTTGGGTCACGGGGCCCGAGTCTCTCATCGCGAGCGCGCGCGCGCCCATGGTATCTGACGGCCTGGAGCCGATGGCGCGATGAGACGCGAGCGCGCAGCGAGCGCAGCGAAGACCCCAGCGAAGACGAGGCACGCTCGGCGCACCAACCTGCCTGCGCCGATCGCGTCGTTCCACGGCCGCGGCGAGGAGCGGGCGCAGCTCGAGGCCGCGTTCGAGCGCGGGCGTCTCGTGTCGATCGTCGGGCCCGGCGGGATGGGCAAGACGCGGCTGTCCCTCGAGTACGCGGCCGATCGGGTCGCGGTCTTCGGTCGTCGGGCGCGCGGCGGGGTGTGGTTCGTCGATCTGAGCGACGCACGGACCGCCGACGACGCCGCGAGCACGGTGGCCAGCGCGCTCGATCTCCGCGCGGGCGCCGGCGCGGACCGCGTCGAGGCCGTGGGACGAGCGATCGCGGGGCTCGGGCCCACGCTCGTCGTGCTCGACAACCTGGAGCAGCTCGAAGGCGCGGCGGCGCTGACGTCGCGCTGGATGGCGCTCGCGCCCAGCGCGCGCTTGCTCGTGACGACGCGCGTGGTGCTCGGCGTGCCGGGAGAGCACGTGCTCACGCTGGGCCCGCTCGCTCCCTCCGACGCCATCGCGCTCTTCGTCGCGCGGGCGCGGGACGTCCGTACGCCGTCCGCCGACGAGGCGATGCACGTCGAGCGCGTCGTCGCCGCGATCGATCGCATGCCGCTCGCCATCGAGCTCGCCGCGTCGCGCACCCGCTCGATGAGCACCGAGGCGCTGGGCGCGCGCCTCGCGCGACCTTCGACGGTGCTCTCCGGCGACGCGAGCCACCGGCACGGCTCGTTGCGGCGCACGGTGCTCGACTCGGTGGCGCTGCTCTCACCGGTCGCGGCGCGCGCGTTCGCGCTGCTCTCGGTCTTGCGCAACGGCTTCGATCTCGTGCTGGCCGAGGCGGTGCTCGGTCCGCTCGCGCTCGGCCCGGGCCCCACGATCGACGCGCTCGACGCGCTGGTCCGCAGCTCGCTCCTCCGATCGCTCGGCCCGAGCGGCTACGCGTTCTTCGAGACGATCCGAGAGATCGCGGACGAGCGGCTGGCGGACGAGCCGCTCGCCGGCGCCGCGCGCGAGGCCTTCGTCACGCACCACGCCGCGATCGACGCCGACGTGCTCGCGGGCGATGGCGCGAGAGAGAACGCGATCGAGGCCGCGCGGATCGCGATCGCGCTGGGCCGCCCGGACGCCGCGCTGACGATCGCGCTCGCGCTCGATCCTCACCTGTCGCGCCGAGGCGAGGCGGCGCTGCGAGTGCGGCTCCTCTCCGGCGGCCTCGCGCTCGAGCCGACCGCGCCGTCGCTGCGCGCTCTTGCGCACCTCGCGCGCGGCGCGGCGCTCCGCGAGCTCGGCGATGGTCCGCGCGCGAGCGACGACTTCGAGGCGGCGCACCGGATCGCGACGGACGTGGGCGACGTCGGCCTTCGGGCGAGCGCGCTCATGCGGCTCGGCGGCATCCGCGACTTGCGAGGCGACACCGCAGGCGCGCGCGAGCACCTGCGCTCGGCCTTGCGCTCGATCGAGGCGCTCCCGGCGGGGCGGCTCCGGCGGGCGCGCGAAGCCGAGGCGCTGTCGCGCTTGGGGCATGCGCAGCGCCGCGAGGGCGCGCTCGACGACGCGCGCGCCGCGATCGCCCGCGCGGTGTCGCTGCACCGCGAGCTGGGCGACGCCGAGGGGCTCGCGGCCGCGCTCTACGAGCTCGGGGTGATCGCGATGTTCCGCGCCGAGCACGAGCGCGCGTTCCAGTGCTTCGACGAGGGCCTCGCGGTGAGCCGCGAGCGCGGCGTGCGGGTGATGGAGGGCGCGTGCCTCACGGCGCGCGGCGGGCTGCTGCAGGATCTCGGTCGGCTCGACGAGGCGCTCACGCACCACGCCGAGGCTGCGGCGATCTTTCGAGATCACGGCATCACGCTGCGGCAGGCGAGCGCGCTGCACTACCTGGCGTGCACGTACCTCGAGCGCGGCGAGCCCGCGGCCGCGACCGAGCCTCTCGTGCGGGCCCGCGCGCTGCTCGAGGGCGTGGGCTCGCCTCGCTACGAGGTGCTCACGCGCTGCGCGTGGGCGGTCGCGCTCTCCGAGCTCGGTCGTCACGACGAGGCCGACGCGGTGATCGCTCCCGCGGACCGAGCGCTGCAGCACGTGCCCAACGAGCCCGCGCTCGCGCTCGCGCTGCGGCTGCATCGCGCGACGCTGACCCTGCGCAGGGGCGGCGAGGCGCAGGTGCTCGGCGACGAGGAGGCGACCGCCGCGGTGGAGCGCGCGGGGACCGACGACTCACGCTTCGCGCTGCGCACCCTCCAGAGGGCGCGCGCGGGTGAGGGCGTGCGCAGCGACGGGGCCGGCGCGCTGCGGGTCTGGGGCGAGGGCGAGGCGTTTCAGCCGCCGCACCGCGAGCGCATCGCGCTGCCGGCGCGCTCCCCGCTCCGCCGCGTGCTCCTGCTGCTCGTCGATCGACGCGAGCACGCGCCCGGCGAGCCCACGTCGCTCGAGCAGGTCATCGCCGCGGGCTGGCCCGGTGAGAAGATCGGCGCCGACGCCGCGCTGAACCGCGCGTACGTCGCGATCGCGACGCTGCGCAAGCGCGGCCTGAGCGACGCGATCGTGAGCGTGGGAGGCGGCTACGCGATCTCGATGGCGATCCCGATCCGGCGTGTGGACGAAAGGAGCGGGTCGTGATCCCGCGCCCGCCACATCAAAGCGCGGGCGGGAACAGATCGTCGTCGATCACCGGCGTGGTGAAGGACGCGGTCGGGTAGCGGTAGCCCGTGCCGATGTCGATCTGAAGATCCGTCGCCTCGTCGCTGCTGCCGGTGCAGCGCCACACGATCGCCTCGAAGGGGACCGAGCCCGCGGGCAGCGAGATCGAGGGCTCGTCGGGCGTCGCGTCGGGGATGAAGCCGAAGAACTGCACCTCGAGGAACAGATCGCTGCTCGAGGTGCTCCCGACGTCTCCGTTCAGGAACACGAAGAGGCCGCCGTCCACCGCGTCGTCCGCCTCGCGCATCCGGAACGTGCCGCCCGGGTGGGTGACGGCGCCCGTGTAGCGCACGACGAAGTTCGCCTGGTCCGAGATCCGGGTGCCGCCCAGGCGATCGAAGCCCGCGATGTCGGTCACCGCGAACGACGTCGTCGCGTCCCAGCGCGCGACGTCGACGCCCGCGACGACGTCGCGCGACAGCGGCGCCTCGAGGCTCGCGCCGCGCGCGAAGCCCCAGATCGTCGCGCGGTCGAAGGTCGTCGAGTTGTTGCACGCCGCGGTGTTCATCGCGCCGTCGGCCGCGAAGACCCGCACCTCCGCGGTCAGGCCGCTGCTCGGCGCGTCCCACGCGCCCTCGGTGAAGATCTCGATCGCGCCCGTGTCGAGGTTCTCGATCGTGAGCGTGCGCGGCGAGCCCGCGGACACCTCGAAGCGGAAGTCCTCCATCTCACCGTCGAGCGGATCGATCGGCCAGGTGTCCGGGTTCATCACGGTCGCGTGCACCGTCTCGCCGTCTCGATCGATCGTGAAGATCCGCATGCGGCGCTGGCGCGCGGGACCGAAGGGGTTGCGCACCTCGGTCCAGGTGAGCGACGCCGCGCGGAAGCTGATCTCGTACGCGCGCTCGACCTCACGGCCGCCGGCGCCGCTCGTCTCGATCCGGGTCTGGAGCGCGCTCCAGGTCGAGTTGCCCAGCGCCTCCATGAGCACCCGCCGAAGATCCATTCCCGCGTCGATCCCGCCGCCATCGGTGCCCGAGGGCGCGTCGGGCTCCACCCCCGCGTCCTCGCCGCTCGACGGCGCGTCGGTCCCGCCGACGTCGCTGCGTCCGGTGTCGCTCGGCGTCTCCATCGGATCACATGCCGCGAGGCTCAGCGCCACCGCCGCGAGCGCCATCACCCGCCGCCTGCGGAACGCGAGCAGGGCGATCGCGAGCGCGCCGAGCGCCGCGAGCCCACCGCCGGTGCGAGGCGCGGCCGCGCTGCACGCGCAGCCCGACGAGGTCGGCGGCGTGTCGGTGCCCGCGTCGTCGCCCGGAAGGACACCGCCTCCATCGAGGCCGGACATCCCCGCGTCCGGCGGCGGCGGCGGCGGATCGGGCAGCCCCGCGATCACCAGGTTCCGACAGCGCGGCGCGCCGCTCGCGTAGTCGGGCGGGTACGCGCGGCTCAGCGAGCCGACGGGATCGTCGAGGAGCATCCCCAGATCCGTGTGCCCGCACGTGCTCACGCTCGGCGCGCCGAAGCTCGAGAGCGAGCCGTCGTGGCACTCGACGGGGGCGTCCATCGTCGCGCTCGAGCGGTAGAGCGTTCCGTCCTCGGTCACCGAGAGCAGCGCGGCGATGTCGAAGCCCGCGGGGTAGACGGCCTCGGACAGGTACGTGCAGAGACCCAGCTGGGTCCAGCGCGGGGTGTAGCTGGCGTCGAAGCTGGTCGGCCCCTCGTGGACCGGATCGCCGTCCACCAGCATCACGCGGTGATCGGCGAGCGTGACCGCGACGGTGTTGAACGAGTAGGCCCAGAGGCCGCTCGCGAGCACGTGATCGAGCGTGTCGCCGCTCAGCCCCTCGGGCGCGCGCGCCGCGAGGAACGCCTCTTCGTCGCTCACCCACATCGCGTAGGTCGCGCGGTACTCGGTGGTGAACTCCTCGAGGTACGTGCGCGCCTCGCCGATCACGTACTGCTCGACCGCCTCGCGCACCTGATCGAGCACGGGCGCGAAGATCGCCTCCATCAAGGTGCCCAGCGAGAACGACACCCCGACGGAGTCGAGGAACGCGTCGAGCTCGATCAGCCACGCGGGCGCGACCGCGTTCACCACGGTGTTCCAGTCGATCGTCGTCGCGTCGTCCGCCCAGTCCTGAAGGGGCGCGAAGTAGCCCACGACCTCGGACGGCTCGAGATCGAAGCCGCTCTCGCCGGGCGCGATCGGGCCGTTCAGCGCGGCGGAGAGGTTCTCGATCACCTGCACCAAGATCGGGAGCACCGCGCCCAGGTCCTCACCGAGCTCGTCGACGATCTTGTCGAAGGCCGAGGGCAGCTCGCGTCCGCTCGCGTCGCGCCGCGGCTCGAGCAAGCGCACGTAGGTCACGTAGCGCGCGTAGGTCGAGGCGCAGGTGCTGTCGCACGCGGTCTCGTCGTCGCGGGTGCCGAGCATCCCGTCGGGGCCATCGGTCACCAAGAGCACGCTGCCCCGCGGCGAGCTGGGGTCCTGCATGTCCGCGATCTCGTCGAGCACGAACGCGCGCAGCGTCGCGCGGCTGCTGTCGGCCTCGCGCACGAAGACGGGCGCCAGCACCAGGTACTCGTAGGGCGCGAGCTCGGCGGCCGTGAGCGCCTCGGCGAGGGTCGCGTCGGGATCGGCCGCGCGCGCCGCGTCGAGCCGCGCAAGCGCGTGGCGCGACATCAGCTGCCAGAGCGGCGCGTCTTCGTCGAAGTAGTTGCGGAGCACGAACGAGCGCGGGATGTCGTGCGAGAGCGCCGTCCCCGAGAAGCGCGAGGGCGCTGCGGCCAAGAGCGCCTCCTGGATCATCGACTCGGTGGTGATGTGGCCGACGACGTTCGACCACGCCGAGCCGCGCATCGAGCTGATGGGCGTGAGGGTGAAGGTCTCGCCGGTGACCGCGTTCACGAAGTGGTGCACCACCGCGTCGCTCGAGCCGTGCAGGAAGCATCCGAGCGCGTACGCTCGCTCCGCCTCGGTGATCGCGTCCTCGTAGAGGAGCTGGCACTGGCGGAAGGGATCCTGCTCCAGGCCGTGGGTCGCGTCGGTCAGACCCGGGAAGATCATGTTGTCCGGCCCGATGGACCCAGCCCGGAACGCGAGCGGCTGGTTCATGATCGCCGCGGCGTCCTCGGGCGGGAGCGTCACCGAGAAGTCCGACCAGCGCAGGCGGAGGGTGCCATCGCCGTTGGCGATCAGGTCCTCGCGCACCTCGTTCGCGAGCGAGATGTGGACCCGGGTGCTGTAGGCGCGCGCCGGGCTGGGAGCGAGCGCGGTGAGCGCGAGGCAAGCGAGGAGGGGCGTCGCGGCCCCGGCCGACGGAAGAGAAGAACGCATGAGCGCAGGCTCGCGGAGCCCCTCCGAGAAGTCAAACGGCCCGCGCGAGGTCGGCCACGCACCCGAGGCGCTACTCCTCGATCGCCTCGATGCCCTGGGCCGCGAGCTTCGCGAGGTGGGCCCGCATCGCATCGAGCTGCTCGGGCGCGTGCCCCTTCCAGTCCTTCACCTCGCCCGTGACCACCAGCGCGTCGCGGGTGCGGAACGAGCGCGTCGGGTTGCCGGGGAACTTCTTGTCCGTGAGGTTGGGGTCGTCCTCGATCGGACCCGTGGGCTCGACGACGTAGATGCGACCCGACCCATCACCCACCGCGAGCTCCGCGCCCCACGTCGCCGCGTCGAGCGTCTCGGTGAGGTAGACGAAAGCCGCCTTCTTGCGCGAGCCGTAGTTGGAGGCGCGCCCGGCTTCGATGCGGTCGCCCACCTCGAGCTGCGCCTTGGTGCCGTGGAAGTACTGGACCTCGGTCTTCATCGAGCGAGCCTTCGAGCCGGCGCGCGCTCGCGCAAGCGCAGGCTCACGCGCGCGGGCGGCCGATCGCGCCCAGGTGCGTCGCGCCGAAGGCCGACGCGTACTTGAGGCCGTAGCCCATCATCCGATCGAAGCCCACGTGCGCCGCCCACACGAGCGCGATGGCGCCCAGCGTCGGCGCGGCGAGCCCGATGGCGATGGCGCCCAACAGCGCGGGCCCGACGAGGCTGTGCGTCGCGTTGTAGGCCGCGGCGCCGACCTTGGGGCCTGCGAGGTACGCCGCGAACGCCACGTCGGGCACCAAGAAGAGCGCGGCGAAGAGGCCCCAGCCCCCCAAGGCGAAGTGGCCGTACGCCCACGCGCTGAGCGCGAGCAGGGCCGCGCCCTCGAGGCGGAGGATGGCCCGCGGCCCGCCCCGGACCGCGCCGCTCTCCGTCGTGACGGCGCTGCGCTCGGCGAGGGACGTGAGGGGGGCGTTCATCGTGATGCTGGTCATGGTCTCTCCTTCGTCTCGGCGTCGCTCCTCGCGAACCGGATGACCGACCTTGGCCCCTCGGCACGCTCATGAACATTGTTCATCTTCGTTCATCCGCTCATCATTCTTGGATGAGCGAGGCAGCCTCCACGATCGGCCCTTCTTGGGATCACTACGCGACGTTCCTGGCGGTCATGCAGACCGGCAGCCTCTCGGGCGCGGCCCGGCAGCTCGGGCTCGCGCAGCCCACGATCCGTCGGCAGATCGAGGCGCTGGAGGAGACGCTCGGCGCCGCGCTCTTCTCGCGCGCTCCCAACGGCCTGACCCCGACGCCGCTCGCCACCACGCTGGTGCCCCACGCCGAGACGATCGCAGCGGCGGCCCGCGCGCTGGTGCGGGCGGCGAGCGCGAGCGAGGACGCGGTGCAGGGGACGGTCCGCCTCACCGCGAGCGAGATCGTGGGCACGGAAGTGCTGCCCTCGATCCTCTCGCGCTTCGCCGAGCTGCACCCTGGCGTCGCGATCGAGCTGGTGCTCGACGATCGCAACCAGGATCTGCTCCGCCGCGAGGCCGACCTCGCGGTGCGCATGGCGACGCCGAGCCAGAAGGGTCTGGTGCGCAAGCGCGCGGGCAGCGTCGAGCTCGGGCTCTTCGCGACGCCCGCGTACTTGGCCCGGCGGGGCACGCCGACCTCGATCGACGCGCTGAAGACGCACGCGGTGATCGGTCCCGATCGCTCGCGCGCGATGCTCGAGGCGCTCGCGCCGCTCGGCCTGAAGCACCGCGACCTGGCGCTGAAGACCGATCACACGCTCGCGCAGCTCGCCGCGGTGCGTGCGGGCTTGGGCATCGGGGTCGCCCAGCTTCCGCTCGCGGGCGAGCTCAGGCGGGTGCTGCCGAAGGTGAAGTTCGAGCTCCCGCTCTGGGTGGTGACCCACGAGGATCTCAAGAAGACCAAGCGCGTCGCGGCGCTCTTCGATCACCTCGCGCGCTCCCTCGCGCTGTACGCAGCCTGAGCCGCGCTGCGGTCTCGACGCCGCAGTCCGCACGCTCGGCGCGTGGCACATGCGTTGCTCGACGCGGGGCATGCCGCAGCGCGTGCTGATCGCGATGGTCGTGTCGCTTGCGTCCTGCTTCGCCGTCCCCGCGATGGTGGAGGCGCAGGACTGCAGGGCGCCGTTCGCGTCGCGCTACCCGGTGGCGGGCCCGGTGAATGGCGGCTGGGATCCGACGCTCGAGCGGCTGCGTGACGCGACGTTCAACTGCGAGGGGCGCTACTCCAACAGCGACTACATCGCGTCCGGCGGCGACGCGCACCACGGCAACGACTTCTTCGCGGCGCGGGGGACGCCGATCGTCGCGGTCACCGACGGCGTGGTCGCCAAGGCCGGCTTCGTGAGCGGGCTCGGCTACCGCGTCGCGATCCACGACGCGTGCGGCTGGGAGTACGACTCGGGTCACCTCGAGGCGATCGCGAGCGGGATCCGGGTGGGGCTGCACGTGCGCGCTGGCGACGTGCTCGGCACGATGGGCGCGAGCGGGTCGGGCTCGGGTGGCTCCGTGCACTTGCACTTCAACATCCACCACTCGAGCGACGCGTGGTCCGACGACGTGAACCCGTTCGGCGTGGTCGGTCACCTGGCGAACACCGCGTGCACACCCGTCGGTCCTTCCGTGCCCGCGTGGCGCGCTCAGGTGACGACGCAGAGCTTCCCGCTGGCGGCCGACGAGTTCGTCCTGATGCCTGGCGAAGAGGTCGCGGGCTTCATCGAGGTGCGCAACACCGGACGCGAGACGTGGCGTCCCGGCGAGGTCAACCTCGGGACCGCCGAGCCGCGCGACGCGCACAGCCCGATCGCCGGTCCCGACTGGCTCTCGCCCGCGCGCGCAGCGACCCTGGATCGCGAGGTGCCCGCGGGCGGCGTGGGTCGCTTCGAGTTCACCGTGCGCGCGCCCACCACTCCGGGGGAGTACCCGCAGTTCTTCAACTTGGTGCGCGAAGGGATCACCTGGTTCTCCGACAGCGGCGGCCCGGTCGATGCGTGGATCCAAGTGCGGGTCACGGTGGTGCCCGCGACGGACGGCGACGGAGACGGGCACGCGATGGGCGCCGACTGCGACGACACGCAGCCGGCCGTGCACCCGGGCGCGCCGGAGATCTGCGGCGACGGAGTCGATCAGGACTGCAGCGGCGCGGATCTCACGTGCCCCGACGAGGCGGATGGCGGCGCGCTCGGTGGAGACGGCGGACCGCGCGAGACGCGAGACGCCGGCGCGACGCACGACGCGGGCGCGAGGCGCGACGGCGGCGCGAGCGACGACCGCGAGGGCAGCGGGCTCGCGACCGGCTGCAGCTGTCGCGCGCGTGGAGGATCGGCGGGCGCGCCCTGGACGCTGCCCCTGACGGTGCTGCTCGCGCTGGGTGCGCGGCGACGGCGACGCTGAGATCCGCGGCGCTCCCATGTCGGCACCTCGTTGCGCTACCTTCGCGTCGCGTGCGCGCCACCCACTTCACCGCCGCGGTCCGGATCTTCTTGTGCGAGGCCTGCGGCGCGCCGCTCGATGCGCCGCTCACCGGCGGGCAGTTCGCGTGCACCTATTGCCGCGCGACCAACGTGGTCTCGGGACGCGACGAGCGCCCGACGCTCGGCATGCCCGCCGTGCCGATGCCGATCGACGAGGGCGAGCGACTGCGCCGCCTCGCGATGCAGGACGGACGTCCCTTGGTGCCGCCCCCCTCGCTGCTCGCCCTCATCCCGCACGGGCACATCGAGCCCTGGCGGGTGCAGGAGGTCTTCGCGGTCTACCAGAGCACCCGCAAGGAAGTGCGCGCGACGCACAGCCCCGACGCGGGTGAGCGCCTCTTCTTCCTCACGCTGATGATCAGCAACCACCTCGGCAGCACGAACGAGGACGCGCGGCTGCGCGCGGTGCTGGAGACCGCGCTCGACACCCTCGAGCTGCCGCGCCATCGCCAAGTGCTGCGCGGGATGCTGAGCCGCAACGCCATCCGCGAGGGCGACGTCGTCGCCGCCGAGCGGTGGCTCGCGCCCTGTGATCCTCGCTCGGACGATCTGATGAGCGACTCGTCGTTCCGGGTCTCGCGCGCGCTGCTCGACACCGCGCGCGGCGACTACCGCGCCGTGATCGCGGTGCTGGGCCAGGACGAGCGCGTGCCGATCGACGACACGATGGACAGCTCGGCGGCGGTGCTGCGCGCGAACGCGCTCGAGAAGTCGGGGGATCTGAGCGGCGCGGTGTCGGTGCTGCAAGCCCGGATGGGCAAGGCCGGTCCGACGGGCCGCGCCGCGATCGACGCGTTCATCCGCCTCACACCGTCGCTGCGGCTCTGCGAGCAGACCCTTCCTCGAGCGACCAGCGCGCACACCGGGCGCGCAGCGAGCCACGCGGGGCGCGGCGCGATGATCTTCGGCGGCGTCTTCTTGGTGGCGGGCGTCGGCATGCTGCTGCTCGGGGTCGGGCTCGGCGTGGTGATGGGCGGCGGCGGAGTGCTCGCTGCGCTCAGCGGCGGTGAGGCGGGGTTGGCGGCGATGGGCGGCCTGCTCGCTGCCATGTTCGGGATGTGCGCGGGCCCGGGCTTGGCGGGCGCGATCTTCGTGATCATCGGGGGCTTCGCGTTCCGGAGCGGGCGCCAGGCCTCGGAGCTGCGGCGCATCGGCCTGGCGGTGTACGGGCGGGTCACCGAGGTGAAGACCACCAACGTCCGCATCAACGACGTGCCGGTGTACGCGGTGAGCGTGCGGGTCGAGCCGGAGGGCGGCGCCCCGTACGACGCGAGCTTCAAGGTGACCGGGATGCCGCCGGGGCTCTCGGTCGGCGCGCGCGTCCCGCTGCGGGTGCACCCGAAGAAGCCCGAGCTCGTGCAGCTCGAGTCGGACTGACGCTCCGCACCCGAGCGGTGTGCCACCGCGCGTGGCTCACACCGTGGCACGCAGCGTGAAGTGGGCCGGCGCCCATGCCTCAGCGGTTCGCCTTCCTCCTCTCCTTCGCGTCTCTCTCGCTGCTCGCCGGGTGCGACGCACCATCGCTCGCACCGGACGCCGGCTCGCCAGACGGCGGGGGGCTCGACGCGCCGCCTTCGGACGGCGGTGGATCCGACGCCGGCACGGAGGAGCCCCGCGACATCCGCGTCGCGGATCGCGCCGTCGTCGCGTTCGTCGGCACAGACGACGACGGAGCGTGGTGGCTCGAGGAGCGCATCGCGGGTCAGCCCATCTACCTCGGTGAGCACGAGCTCGGTCCTCGCACCCTGATGCGCGCCGCGCCCGAGCGGACCGCGGTGTGGACGCCCGCAGACGACGAGCGCTTGGTGGACGCGACGCTGCATCCGTCGGGGGCGTGGTCGGCGGTCGGGGTGACGGTCGACTTCGACGTGTTCTTGGTGCGCGGAGATCGCAGCGGGATGCAGCGCCGGATCACGCTGGACGATCCGCTGCTCGCGACGGACCCGTGGGCGTCGGGCACGGGACCCGTCGAGCGCTTGAGGGTCGCGTCGCTGACCGAGAGCGGCGTGTCGATCGAGGCGGATGGCGAAGACGTACTCGTCGCGATCCCGACGGCAGAGAACGCGCTCTACGCCTACCGCTGGTCGTGGACGGGCGCGGGCTTCGCGCGCGGCGCGCGCACCCTCGTCAGCCCCTCGATCGCGATCTCACCCGTGATGGGGATCGGCGGGAGCTACGACGACTTCGACAGCTACGTCGGACCCTACTTGCTGCACCTCGCGCTCGATCCGTCGAGCGGCCGCGCGTTCGTCGCGAGCTACGTCGATCGGCGGCGGGTCGACCGCCACAACGCCGCGCACGGCACGCACGTCGATCTGCTGCGCGAGGCGCTCTATCCGCGGGAGAACACGTCGGACGTGCTCGTGGTCGGCGTCGATCGCGACGGCAGCGTCGCGTTCTCGACTGTCGTGGGCACGGTGGACGTCGAGGACGAGCTGCAAGGCATCGCCGTGGGACCGACGCGCGTCGTGGTGTTCGGGCGGAGCCGGCGCGAGCTGGGACGCGACAACACCGAGCTGCACGGGATGGTGGCCGAGCTCACCCACGACGGATCGCCGCTCGGCACCGCGACGATCGATCTCGAGAGCTCGGGCCTGGTGATGGCCGCGGCGTACGACGACGACGCGCTCTACGTCGGGGGCTGCGCCGGCTGGGTGCAGAACCCGGTGGGCCGCAGCGTGCTGTCGAGCGGGCGCCCGTTCCTGCTGCGCCTGTCGGGCGAGACGCGCACGATCACCGATCTGGCCGGGTGGCTCAGGGCGACCGCGCCGCACGGCGAGCTGCGCGCCATCCAGCTCGCGCCCGAAGCGCTGCGCCTCGGCGGGCTCGAGCGCGGACCGCTCACCCACACCGGCGACGGGGACCGATCGCTCATCCGATCGGACGCGTGGACGTTCGTCCGCGCGCGGTGACACGCTGCCCGCGGCGCGGCCGGTGCTACAAGCCGCGGCCATGACCGATCATCCCGTCTCCGAGCTCTTCGATCCCAGCGCGTGGCGTGAGGTGCCGGGCTTCGACTTCACCGACATCACCTACCACCGCGCCGTGGACGTGGGCGCGGTGCGGATCGCGTTCCATCGCCCCGAGGTGCGCAACGCGTTCCGGCCTCACACGGTCGACGAGCTCTACCGCGCGCTCGATCACGCGCGCATGTCGAGCGACGTGGGCTGCGTGCTCATCACCGGCAACGGACCCTCGAGCAAGGACGGTGGTCGCGCGTTCTGCTCGGGCGGCGATCAGCGGATCCGGGGCAAGGACGGCTACAAGTACGCAGAGGGCGAGACGTCGGCGAACATCGATCCGGCGCGCGCCGGGCGCCTGCACATCCTCGAGGTCCAGCGCCTGATCCGCTTCATGCCGAAGGTGGTGATCGCGGTGGTGAACGGCTGGGCCGCGGGCGGCGGGCACTCGCTGCACGTCGTGTGCGATCTGACGATCGCGAGCGAAGAGCACGCGCGCTTCAAGCAGACCGACGCCGACGTCGCGAGCTTCGACGGCGGCTACGGCTCGGCCTACTTGGCGCGCCAGGTGGGTCAGAAGTTCGCGCGCGAGATCTTCTTCCTCGGCGAGACCTGGAGCGCGGCCGACGCGCACCGCATCGGCGCCGTGAACCGGGTCGTGCCGCACGCGGAGCTGGAGAAGGTCGCCCTGTCGTGGGCCAAGACGATCTGCGAGAAGAGCCCGACCGCGCAGCGGATGCTGAAGTTCGCGTTCAACGCGATCGACGACGGAATGGTCGGTCAGCAGATCTTCGCGGGCGAAGCGACGCGCCTGGCGTACGGGACCGACGAGGCGCAGGAGGGACGCGACTCGTTCCTCGAGAAGCGCCCCGCCGACTGGAAGAAGTACCCGTACTCGTACTGAGCCTCGAGCGCCCGCACATGTCGGTCGTCATCGAGTACGCTGCCGCGCCATGAAGACCTGGAAGAAAGTCGTGCTCGGTGTCCTCGCGGTGCTCGGCGCCGCGATCGCGATCGTGCTGATCCTCGCCGCGATGCAGCCGGACACGTACGCGGTCGAGCGCAGCCGGGTCATCCACGCGCCGCCCGAGCGCATCGCGCCGCTGCTCACGGATCTGAGGCAGTGGATCACCTGGAACCCGTGGGACGAGCTGGAGCCGACCTCGCACAAGGAGTACTCCGACCCCGCGAGCGGCGTCGGCGCTTGGTACACGTGGGAAGGCGAGGTGGTCGGCGCGGGACGCATGGAGATCGCCTCGATCAGCGCGAGCGAGGTCGTCTACGACCTGACGTTCACCGCGCCCTTCGAAGACGAGGGCGTGGTCACGATCACGATGACGCCCGAGGGCGACGGCACCCGGGTGACCTGGGCGATGACCGGCAACCAGGAGCACTTGATGGGCAAGATCATCTCGCTCTTCATGGACATGGACGCGATGCTCGGCGCCGACTTCGAGCGCGGCCTCACCAACCTCGAGCGCGAAGTCGCCGAGGCCCCCGCGTCGTGAGCGGCCGCGAGCGCCGACGTCTGGTGGGACAGCTCTCGCTTCCTCCTCGCGCTTGCAGACCGAGCGTCCTCTACTTCGTGTCGCTCTACCCCTGTCTCTCGATCGCCGGATGCGGCGCGGCCGTTCCGACGACGGATCCAACCTCTGAGTGCGCGCCCGGCGATTCGCGTGGCGACGCGCGAGAAGTGTGCGCCTGTGTGGTGGAGCGACGGTGCAGCGGGGTGGCTCCCCCGACCACGGAAGACGCGCCGGGACGCTGGGTCTGGTCGTGTCACCCGCGTGGGTCGGAGGCATGCGAAGCCGTGTTGGCTGGGCAGGTCGCGCTCGGCGCGCCCTGCCCGTTGGACGGGGAGGTGTGTCGTCCGCCCGGGCTCTGCGTCGAGGGGATCACGTGCAGCAACGGAGGATGGACCTCGGTCCATGGCTTCTACCCACCGTGACGACTGGGCTGCGGCGGACCGCGGGCACGCGCCCAAGATCTGAACGATCGACTGCGCGCGCTCTCGTCGGATCGCGGCATGGGTAGAGCAGCATCGCGGCCTGGGTGGAGCAGAACGCGCGCTCCGTCGTATCGTGTTCCTCCCGATCGCGGCACGCGACGTGCCGTCGGAGGTCGCCCATGCGCTTCATCGCCCCGCTCGCTTCTCTGCTCCTCTCGCTCGCGGTCGTCGGCTGCGATCAGGCGCGCTTGCCCGCGCCGACCGACCCCGAAGGGATCCCCGAGCTCGCGGCAACCGGCGTCGAGCTGAGGGACTGGCCCGTCGAGGAGGGCTGGGCGCTCGCCGAGCCGCTCGCCATCCCGGCCACCCGCATCGGCGCGCTCGTGGTGCTGCGCGCGCCGGGCGCGATGCCGCGCATCGAGGCGCGCGGCATCGACGCGGCGGGGAACGCGAGCCCGTGGACGGAGCTCACGCCCACGTTCGAGGAGCCCGACCAGCGCGTCGCCAACCTCGAGCTCGATCACCTCGTCGCGATCGCGGAGCTGCGCATCGACGCGAGCGAGATCGAGAACGTCGCGATGCTCACCTGGACCGCGCTGATCCCGCCGCCCGCGCTGCCGGAGATCGCACCGAGCCGCGACGGCGTGACGGTCGCGCCGCTGCGCGCGGACCTCGCCGCGATGGGCGTGCGCGCTCGATCGAGCTGGGGCGCGCGCGCGACCCGCTGCACCGACCGCGATCCCGACAAGTACCGCATCGCGATCCACCACACGGTGACCCCCTCGGGCGGCGACATCGGCGCGCGGCTGCGCGGCATCCAGGCCTACCACATGGACACCCAGGGCTGGTGCGACATCGGCTACCACTTCCTCGTGTCGCTCGACGGCACGCTCTGGGAGGGACGCGATCTCGATCTGCTCGGCACCCACGTCGGATCGAACAACACCGGCAACGTCGGCATCTGCTTCATCGGCTGCTTTCACTCGAGCGGCTGCAGCGACTGGACGCCCTTCACGCCGCCGGACGGAATGGTGGAGTCCGGCGGGCGGCTCGCGGGCGCGATCGCGGACATCTACGACATCGACGTGAACGCGCAGCTGCGGGGGCACCGCGATCACTCCGGCGCGACCACGAGCTGCCCGGGGGATCACCTGCACGCGCGCCTGGGACGCATCCGCGAGGTGGCGAACAGCGGCGCGACCGGCCCGCGCTTCCGCGCCGTGTACGTCGCGCAGAGCTTCCCGCTCGCCTCGATGCCCTTCGAGCTCGCGCCCGGCGCGGTGGTCGCGGGCACCCTCGATCTGCGCAACGAGGGCACCGAGCCGTGGACGCCGGGCACCACGTTCCTCGGCACCACCGAGCCGCGCGACGTCGCGAGCCCGATCGCGGGACCGGACTGGATCTCGCCCAACCGCGCCGCGACCGTCGGCAGCGTGACGATGCCCGGGGAGGTCGGGCGCTTCGCGTTCTCCGTGCGCGCGCCCGCCGCGCCCGGGGTCTATCCCCAGTTCTTCAACCTCGTCCAAGAGGGCGTCGCCTGGTTCTCCGATCCCGGTGAGGGCGGACCGGTCGATGGTCAGATCCAGATCCGGCTCACCACCCTCGACGTCCCTCCTGCCGACACGGGCGTGCCGGGGGTCGACGCAGGCGTGAGCACGACCGACGCGGGCGCGAGCGAGATCGACGCGGGCGCGCGGACCGACGCCGGCGGAGAGGACGCGGGCGACGACGGCGATCCGATGATGCGCGGCACCGCGGGCGGCTGCGGCTGCAGCGCCCCGAGCTCGTCGCGTGCGTCGATGCCGCTGCTCTCGCTCGCGCTCCTCGCGCTCGCGCTGGTTCGTCGCCGCCGCTTCACACCAGCAGATCGAAGCGGAACGTCGTCTTGATCGTGATCGTGCGCTCGCTGAGCACCTGACCGAGCAACCAGCTCACGTCCTCGCGCCACACCACGTAGAGATCGCTGCCCGGCAAGTACCGCCAGCGCAGGCGCGCCATCGCGGTGCCGCGCTCGCTGCCGCCATCCAGGCGACCGAGCACGTCGAGCTGCACCGTGGTGCTCGGCGTGAAGCGCAAGAGCGCGTTGATGCCGTAGGTCCAGAACGGATCCTGCTCGGGCAACGTCGCGTAGTAGACGTCGGCGCTCAGCTCGGTGGTGAAGTGGGGCCCGAACGCCACCTCGAGCTCGGCGTAGGGGTTGTGGATCTCACCGCCGAAGTAGCCGTTGCGCACCGAGTAGTAGAGACCCACGCGCGGGTTCGACTGACCGGGCGCCCAGAGCCACGCGTCGAGCCGCACCCCCTCGTAGACCCCGGCGCGCACGGATCGACCGGGCTGCACCTCGAAGTCCACCGCGACCACGTCCTCGATGTAGTCGGCGCCGGCGCCGAGCTCCCAGCCGCCGTCGAGCTCCGCGATCAGATCCACCTCGCCCGTCACGTAGAGCAGCTCTCTGAACGCGGCGTCGGACTGCAGCTCGCCGTTGACGTTCAGCTGCAGGCGGCGGACGAAGCCGCCCGGCCTCACCAAGAAGGGCGCATCGACCCGAGCGCGCGCGACACCCGCCCGGCGGACGAAGCCGAGCTGCGCATCGAAGCGATCGTCCACCCACGTCGCGGTCAGCCGCGGCTGCAGGTTCTCACCGAGGTAGCCCAGGGTCATGCCCGCCGCGGCGCTGGACGACGCCGCGTCGAGCGTCTCGTCGATCACCCGAGGACCGCGCGCCGTCGCTGCGCCGAACGCGTAGAGCTGGAAGCGATCGCCGTCGCCGAAGCGCAGGAGCGCGTCGATGCCGGTGGTGCCGTGCGGCGCGTCGTCCTCGACCGGCGCGCCGCTCCAGCGGAAGGGCGTGCGCGAGAGCGCGAGCACCCCGACGTACGAGGGTCCGCCGAGCGAGAGCCGCGCGCGCGTCGCGAGGTTCTGCACCGCGGGCTGGCTCAGGGTCTCGTCGGTCACCACGTCGAGGAGCGCGAACGAAAAATCGCCCTCGCGCCCGTAGATCTTCAGGCCGCCGAGCACGGGCACGTTGCGCCCCGAGCGATCGAGGCCGATGCGCCGCGAGTAGAAGGGCTGGAGCTGCCCGCCGATCCCGAAGTCGAGCACGTCGAGACCGTTCAAGAAGAACGCGCGCCGCTCGGGATAGAAGAGCGGGAAGCGATCGAGGTTCACCAGCGCGTCGTCGAGATCGACCTGCGAAAAATCGGTGAACGTCGTGAGCTCCACCCAGGTGTCGCCGCCGACGCGGAGCAGCGAGTCCAGGCCCGCCGAGCCGCGGATCGCGTGCTCGCTGCCGTCGTCTCCTCGGCTGCGGTACTCGCCGAGCGAGTAGATCGTGGTCGCGAGCGGTGCGCCGTGCGCGCCGATGGTGAGGCCGTCGATCACCCCGTAGTGCAGCGCCGAGAACGCGCCGAACTCGGGCTGCACCGGGGCCCAGTCGTACGTCGCGGCGCGCGCCGCGTGATCGCGGCTCACGTTCAGGCCGATGCTGCGCGCCCCGTCCGCGTCCGACAGGCCCAGCGAGACCACCGGGATGCGCACTTCGACGATCCACCGATCGACCTCGATGCGCACCGCGCTCTCCCAGAGCGCGTCGTACTCGCGGCGCAGCACCCGGCCATTGTCGAGCGCGAGGTAGTCCATCTGCGCGCCCGAGGCCGAGACGACGAAGCCGAGCGTGGTGCGCAGGTCGCGGCGCGCGTCGATCTTCAGACTGATGGCGTCGTCGTTCCAGATCGAGGTCGCGTCGCGCGTCATCACCAGCGCGCGCGGCGTCTCGCCCGGCGCGAGCATCGCCTCGACCGAGACGTAGAGCGCGTCCTGATCGAAGAGCACCCGCACCCGCGTGTCGACCGGCGGCGCATCGCCCGGGTGCGGGGTGCGCTCGACGAAGTGGCTGCCGACCTCGGCGTCGATCCAGCCGGGCTCGTCGAGCACGCCGTCGATCACCATCGGCGCGCCGAGCGCCTCCGACGCGGTCAGGTGCGGCGGATCCGCCGCGGCCCGCGCGGGGATGAGGGCGATCGACAACAAGAGCCAGCGCGCCACGGACATGGCGGCCGCCCTCTAGCGTCCCCGCGCCGTATGGTCGACTCCTCGGCGCGCAGTTCCCGCGCTCACGCTTGCGTACGCGCTCGATTCGGCGAGGATGGCGCCATGAAGAAGCGCATCGGGATCCTCACGGGCGGCGGCGACTGCCCCGGGCTGAACGCGGTGATCCGCGCCGCCGTGATCCGCCTGACCGAGCACCACGACTGCGAGGTGCTCGGCATCGAGGACGCCCACTCGGGCCTCATCGATCTCGAGTACCGGAAGCCCCGCGGCAACCGCTGGCTCACCTCGAGCGACGTGCGCGGGATCCTCGCGCGCGGCGGCACGATCCTCGGGACGAGCAACAAGTGCGATCCCTTCCGCTTCGTGGTCAGCGAAGGCGGCGTCGAGCGAGAGACCGACGTCTCGAGCACGGTGATCGCGAACGCGAAGAAGCTGGGCCTGTCGGGGGTGATCTCGATCGGCGGCGACGGCTCGATGAAGATCGCCCAGATGCTGATCGACGCGGGGCTACCGACGGTCGGGGTGCCCAAGACCATCGACAACGATCTGGGCTGCACCGATCAGACCTTCGGCTTCGACACGGCCGTCGGCATCGCGACCGAGGCACTCGATCGGCTGCGCGACACGGCGGAGAGCCACGATCGGGTGATGCTGGTGGAGGTGATGGGGCGCGACGCGGGATGGATCGCGCTGCACGCGGGCCTCGCAGGCGGCGCCGACGCGATCCTCTTGCCAGAGATCCCCTACCGCCTCGAGCCCATCGTCGAGATGCTGGAGGCGCGCACCCGAGACGGGCAGTGCCACGCGGTCATCGTCGTGTCCGAGGGCGCCAAGCCCGCGGGAGGCGAGGCGAGCATCCTCGAGCACAAGCTCGGGCAGATGCCTCGCCTCAAGGGCGCGGCGCGCCGGGTCGAAGAGGCGCTCGCCTCGCTCACCCGCGCCGAGATCCGCACGACCGTGCTCGGTCACCTGCAGCGCGGCGGCGCGCCCTCGAGCTTCGATCGCATCCTCGGCACCCGCTTCGGCCACGCGGCCGCCAACTTGGTCGCCGCGGGCCGCTGGGGGCAGATGGTCGCGCTGCGCGGCGGCGAGATCACGTCGTGCGCGATCGCCGATGCCATCGCGACCCCCAAGCGGGTGCACCTCGAGTCGTCTCTGGTGGCGACGGCGCGCGCGCTCGGCGTGAGCTTCGGGTGATGAGGCGATCGAGCGCGCTGCGCGCGATCGCGCTGTCGCTTCTCGTGGGCTGCGGTGGGGCCGCGCCCGCCACGCGCGCTGCACCGCCGATGCGGGCGGCGGCGGACGAGACCGAGACCACCGAGCGCGATGCGAGCCCCGCGTCGGAAGAGCTCGTGCTGCTCGAGGGGCGCTTGTCGGCGACGCTCCCCGCGGGATCACCGCTCACCGCGAGCGAGGACTGGGCGACACGAGGTCCCACGTTCGACGCCTACGCGTTCGAGCGCGAGGGCTGCTCGCTCGCGCTCACCGTCCAGAGCGTCGGGCGGATGCGCCCCGCGACGCTGCAGCCCGAGGGCGCCGAGCGCTGGCTCGATCCCGCGCCCGAAGGGCTCGCGATCTTCGTGATGCCGGAGCGCACGTACACCACGCTCAGCGACGAGATCCCCGCGGTCGGCGCGGTGCTCTTCGAAGAGGATGGCACCGCCACCGATCTCTGGGTCGCACCTCAGCTGCCTTCGGGGGCGGAGCCGATCACGCCAGGCGACGACGAAGAGTGGGTGGACGCGCAGCGCCGTGACCCCCGCCTCGCGAACTGCTTCGGCGTGGCCGCGCAGTGGCTCGACGCGCTGCTGCCGACCCTACGAGCGCTCGCGCCGTTCGCCTCGCCCGACGAGCTCGCGTTCGGCTGGGACGAGACGCGCGAAGAGCAGGCGCGCTACCGAGCGAGTCTCCCTCCCGACTGGGTGCTCACGACGCTGCCGGCCTACGACGCGGAGTTCGTCTACCTGCATCGCCGCCTGCCTTGGATGCGCCACCTCGGAGAGCCCACGCCGAGCGTGCAGCTGTGGATGTTCATCGGTGACGAGGCGCCGCGCGGCCGAGGACGGGCCCGGCAGGTGCTGGGCCGCGCGCTGCGCTTCGACGCCGACGGCTGCGCGGGCTTCGAGCTCGGCGACGGCGTCGCGACGCAGCACCTCTGCGTGACCGGCAGCCGCGCGGAGCGGGCCGAGCTGCTCGAGATGCTCGAGACGTTCCGCCCGGTCAGTCTCAGTCCTCCGGAGTGATCTCGACGCCGAAGCGCACCTGATCGCTCTCCATCCCGGTGTGCACGTGGCGGTACGAAGCGTTCAGGCGGACGCCGTCGCCGATGTGTCCCGAGAAGCCGACCGTCCAGCCCACCTCCCACGCGTCCTCGGCGAGCGTCTGCACCCCGAGATCCCCCGCGGACGGGTGCACGAGGCGCGCTTCCATGAAGTAGCCCGCGAGCGCGACGTGACCCATCGCGTAGATCGCGAAGTCGTCGATGGGGATCTCGAAGCCACCGCCGAGCTCGGCGCGCACCACGAACACGCTGCCGAGCGAGGCGTCCATCGCTTGGGTCCCGTCGCGCCACGACGCCGCCTCGCTCTCGTAGTCGCCGCCGCCGAACGACAGGCGCAGCTCGGGGATGCGCAGCCACGGAAACGGCCGCGCGCCGAGCACCACCGACAGGCCTCCGAGCACCACCTCGGGCGCGCCCGCTACGATCGCGGGCCGCGCGAGCTCGGGCGCGCGCTCGGCACCCACCTGGGTGAAGCCGAGCCCCGCGGGCCTGCCGACGTCGAAGAAGAGCTCGTAGCCGAAGTACGCCGTGAACGCGTCCTCATCGGACGAGGACGTCGCGGGATCGGACGATGCGGGCGAGGGCACGGGGATCGGCGCGGGCTCGCTCACGGTGGGCGCGCTGACCGCGGCGGTCACCGGACACGCGATGGGCTCACCGCGCTCGTCGCGGCAGTCCTGGGCCCGCGCCACCGAGACGCAGGCGAGCGAGCCGACCAGACCAAGCAAGAGCAGACGCATCGATCGTTCCTTTCGAGGGTCGCCATCGGTGGCGATGCCAGGGGAACGGCGCCCGCGAGCGGGCCTTACACCCCGCAGTGCACCTGCCGCGTCGTCGTCGCTCGATGGCGCGCCACTTCGGCTACCCTCCTCCGCCCATGACCCAGCCCTTCATCCATCTGAACGACAAGGTCGCGATCGTCACCGGCAGCAGCCGCGGGATCGGCGAGGCGATCGCGCGCGTCTACGCCGGCGCGGGCGCCAAGGTCGTCTTGGCGTCGCGCAAGATCGACGGACTCGAGGCCGTCGCCGCCTCCATCCGCGAGGCCGGCGGCGAGGCCGTCGCGTTCGCCTGCAACACCGGGCACCTCGATCAGATCGAGGCGCTCTTCGAGAAGTCGCTCGCGCACTTCGGCAAGATCGACGTGCTCGTCAACAACGCCGCGACCAACCCCTACTTCGGCCCGATGCAGCACATCGATCAGGGCGCGTGGGACAAGACGTTCGACGTGAACGTGAAGGGCTACTTCCACACCAGCCGCGCGCTCATCCGGCACCTGCAGGCGCGCAAGGCGCCGGGCGCGATCGTGAACCTCGCGTCGGTCGCCGGGCAGATGGCGATGCCGCTGCAGGGCGTCTACGCGATGACCAAGGCGGCGGTGATCTCGATGACCAAGACGCTCGCGATGGAGCACGGCTCGGAGAACATCCGGGTGAACGCGATCGCGCCGGGCCTGGTGGAGACGAAGTTCGCCGCCGCGCTCACCATGAACGACGAGATCAGCAAGATGGTGAGGGACAAGATGGCCCTCAAGGAATTCGCCAAGCCCGAGGACATCGCCGGTCTGGCGCTCTTGCTCGCCAGCGATCAGAGCCGCTTCATGACCGGCGAGTGCGTGGTGATCGACGGGGGCTGGACGCTCTGATGGAGAGCGCGCAGGCGATGCTCCAGCCCGTGGTCGCGCTCGCGGGCTGGACGATGGTGATGTGGGCGTGGATGTACGCGACCCGCATCCCCGCGATCCTGGGCTCCAAGATGGAGCTCGATCCCAACCGCCCGCGCGGCGAGCAGATGGCGGAGCTGCCCGCGAAGATCCGGTGGAAGGCCGACAACTACAACCACCTGATGGAGCAGCCCACGGTGTTCTATCCGGTGGCGATCGTGCTCGCGCTCGGCGGCTACGACAGCATCGATCTGGGGCTCGCGTGGACCTACGTGGGCATTCGCGTGGTGCACAGCCTGCTGCAGGCGCTGGTCAACAAGATCCAGATCCGCTTCGCGCTCTTCTTTCTGTCGTCGCTCGTGCTGGTGGCGCTGATCGTCCGCGCGGCGCTCGCGATCTTCTGAGCGAGCGAACGCGCGATCGTCCCCGTCGCGCTAGCCATCGTCTGAGCGCGCGAAGCGCGGCTCACCCGAAGCGGGTGACGAACGCGAGGTGATCCGGCGCGCTCAGCACGTTCTCCGGCAGCATGCCGCTCTCGATCGAGGTGACCGTGATGGTGTCGCCCTCCGAGGTGAAGCGCGCGTACCACTCCTTGACCGCGATGCGCATGCCGCGCGCGTCGCGCTTGATGCGGCGGTAGGCGTGGGGCTGAGGACCCAGCGCCAGCGCTGCGCAGAGGCGCTCTCGCAGATCGATGCCGCGCGCGCTCAGAAACGCGAGCTGCTCGCCCGCCCGCTCGCTGAGCACGACGTTCCACGTCGGACGCGGATCGGCCGGTCGCTCGCCGCCGGGCCGCGCACCCTCGGGCGGCTCGAGCCAGCCGGTCTTGGCGTCGGGGATGGCGTCGGTCCACGGCACGTAGGGTTTGATGTCGAGCACCGGGGTGCCGTCGATCAGATCGAGATCCTCGACCGTGAGCGTCAGTCCCTCGACGCCGATCAAGCGCAGCACGGAGAGGCCGATGGGATTCGGGCGCTTGGGCGCGCGGGTGGAGAGCACCCCGCGCTTTCGCTCGCTGCGCGGCGGCAAGACCTTGGGCCGCCAGCCCTCGGCCGCGTGGAACCAGAAGATCACCCAGACGTAGTCCCAGCCGCTCAGATCCTCGACCGCGTCCTCGAGGTTCATGCCGCTCGACAGCTCGATGGTGCCGCGCACCCCGAGCGCGGCGCGGGGCTGGCGCGGGGTCTCGGCGAGCTCCTTGAAGGGACTGCGCACCACCCCGATCGGCCTGAGCGTGAGCGAGGCGTCGGTCACGGCGCACCCTCGCGCGCTCGATCGACCGACGGTGACGCGCTGCTCGACGGCGCATCCGAGGCGCGCGGCTCGGCGCGCAGGCGGACGAGCGCCCAGCCGACCAGCGAGAGCCCGCCGAAGCCGTAGGTGTTGAGCGGCGCGTGCCACGCGATCATCGCGTCGAGATCGAGGGCTCCGAACGTGTAGAGGATCGCCAGCGGCAGCGCGCCGAGCGGCGCGAGCGCGCCGATCACGAGCACCACGCGCGCGGGCGTGGAGGGGACGCTGGAGAGCGACGCGATCAGGGCGAGCGCGTGCGCGACGAACGCGACGGTGAAGA
>CAYZQM010000048.1:10895-31260 GCA_964480175.1 uncultured Sandaracinaceae bacterium | reverse complement strand
GACACCCTGGGCAAGGCCGTCTTTCAGCCGGGCGAGCAGCTCGTCGCGCGCACCAGCGCGGCGCACGCGCCCTGGTGGACGATGGGGATCCCGATGCTCGCCAGCCAGTACCTGGTGATGGTCACCAACCAGCGCGCCGTGCTCGCGCGCCACAAGCGCGGCTGGCTCACCGGTGACCGGCTCGAGGAGATCAAGAGCGTCCCCCTCCAGCAGATCTCGCAGCTCAAGGTCGGCGGGATGTTCGCGAAGAAGACGCTCGCCATCAAGGGCGGCGACGTGGACCTCAACCTCTCGGTCCGCGGCGGTTTCTTGGAGATCCCGAACAACGTCGATGGCGCCAAGAAGCTCGCCGAGACCTGGCAGCGCACCAAGGCGCTCCCTGCCTGAGCACAGCCGCTGATCGCGCGACGAAGGAGCACCGTCGCCGCGCCACCGGTTGCCCACGGTGGCGCGGCGACCTTGCAGCGCACGGTGCGCTCGCGCGCAGGTAGTCTCCGGGCATGGAGACGGCGCGGCGCATCCTGCTCGGGCTCCTCGCGATCGGCTTCGTGCTCGCGGGGGTGAACCACTTCGTGAACGCCGACTTCTACGTCGCGATCATGCCGCCGTACTTGCCATGGCACCTGCCCTTGGTGTGGCTGAGCGGGATCGCGGAGGTCGCGCTGGGGATCGCGGTGCTGATGCCGCGCACGCGCAGCCTCGCGGGCTGGGGCCTGATCGCGCTGCTGGTCGCGGTCTTCCCCGCGAACCTGCACATGGCGCTGAACCCGGGCGACTTCGCCGACGTACCGCGCTGGGCGCTCTATCTTCGCTTGCCGCTCCAGCTCGTGCTGATCGCGTGGGCCTACTGGGCCACGCGGACCCCGAACGTCACACCCGGTAGTTCGGCGCTTCCTCGGTGACCACGACGTCGTGCACGTGGCTCTCCTTGAGCCCCTGCGCCGTCTGCCGAACGAACTTCGCCTTGGTGCGCAGCTCCGCGATGCTCTTGCAGCCCGTATAGCCCATGCCCGCACGGAGACCGCCGACGAGCTGGTAGACGACGTTCGAGAGCGGACCGCGATGGGGCACGCGCCCCTCGATCCCTTCGGGCACGAGCTTACCCGCGTCTTCGACGTCGGCCTGCGCGTAGCGGTCCTTGCTTCCCTTGCGCATCGCGCCGAGCGATCCCATCCCGCGGTAGGTCTTGTAGCTGCGGCCTTGGTAGAGGACGACCTGCCCGGGGGTCTCGTCCGTGCCCGCGAAGAGGCTGCCGATCATCACGACCTCGGCGCCCGCCGCGATGGCCTTCACCATGTCGCCCGAGAACTTGATGCCGCCGTCGGCGATCACCGGGACGTCGTGCTTGGCCGCGGCGCGCGCGCAGTCGGCGATCGCGCTCACCTGAGGGACGCCGACGCCCGCGACGATGCGGGTGGTGCAGATCGAGCCCGGCCCGATGCCGACCTTGATGCCGTCGGCGCCCGCCTCGATCAGCGCGAGCGTGGCCTCGGCCGTCGCGATGTTGCCGGCGATCACCTGGGTGTGCGGGTGCGCGCGCTTGGTGTCTCGGACTGCGTCGATCACGCCCTTGCTGTGGCCGTGCGCCGTGTCGATCACCAGCACGTCCACGCCCGCCGCGACCAGCGCGGCCGCGCGCTCGCTGCGATCCTTGCCGACGCCGAGCGCAGCCGCGACCCGGAGGCGACCCTTGTCGTCCTTGATCGCGTGGGGATAGCGCTCGGCCTGCAAGAGATCGCGGATGGTGATGAGCCCGACGAGCTCGCCCTGCTCGCCGGTCACCAAGAGCTTCTCGATGCGGTGCGCGTGCAAGAGCTCTCGGACCCGCTCCTGCGAGACCCCGAGCGGCACGGTCACCAGCTCGCGCGTCATGAGCTGCTCGACCGGCTGGGTGAGGTTCTTCTCGAAGCGCACGTCGCGGCTGGTGACGATGCCGACGACCTTGCCGCCATCGACGACCGGCAGGCCCGAGATGTCGTGCTTGCGCATGATCTCGAAGGCCTCGCGCAGCGAGCGCTTGGGATCGATCGTCACCGGATCGAGGACCATGCCGCTCTCGGCGCGCTTCACCTTCAGCACCTCGCGCGCCTGCTCTTCGGGCGTGAGGTTCTTGTGCAGCACGCCGAGGCCCCCTTCGCGCGCCATCGTCACCGCCGTCCGCCACTCGGTGACCGAGTCCATCGCCGCGCTGACCACGGGGATGTTGAGCGAGAGCTCGCGCGTCAGGCGGGTCCTGACGTCGGCGTCCGCGGGCAGAAAGTCGGCGTAGCCGGGCTGCAGAAGGACGTCGTCGAAGGTCAGGGCTAGACGCGGATGCTCGTCGATCACGGGGGCCTCCTGAAAGAGGCGCCGAGTATGCGGCCGGCCCTCGCGTTCTGCGAGGGCGCACGAGAGCGCTCGCACGGGCGGCCGCGCGCGGGGACCCACCCGTGTGTGGGCGGCCGCAACCGGGACCGGCCGCGGGCGGCGCCGATCCGCTTGACGAAGGGAAGGCGCGTGGCACCCTCGCCGTACAACACCTTGAACGCGTTCAAACACTCGACACGACGTCGGGAGAGCGCGAGGAGAAAACTCTATGGACCACGCCCCGTTCGACTACATCACCCCCGTCTACGCCGCGTACGCGGTGGTCTCGGTCGGCCTGACCGTCTGGCTCGCGAGGGTCCTCGGCAAGAACGGCCAGATCTTCCTGGATCAGGTTTTCCCCGATGATTCGGTGTTCGCGCGCTCGGTGAACCAGCTCTCGGTGGTGGGCTTCTACCTGGTGAACTTCGGCTACGCCTGCCTGCACCTTCGGGGCGGTGTGGCGTTCGACGTCCGGACCGCCGTCGAGGTGCTGGCCACCAAGCTCGGCGAGCTGCTCTTGGTGCTCGCCGCGATGCACTTCGCAAACTTGTACGTGTTCAATCGGATCCGCAGGTCGGCCAAGCAGACCCAGGTCGAGCCGCCGATCGCGCCGCAGAAGCAGCTCGAGCTCCGTGAGGAGCCCTTCTGAGGAGGCCGTCATGAAGAACCTGACCGTGCTCTTCGATGGTGATTGCGCGACCTGTGAGCAGATCGCCGAGCACCTCCAGCGGACGCCGCAGCACGTCCCGTTGCGGATGCTCGACGCGCGCGGCCCCGAGGCCCGCGCCCGCTACGCCTCGATCCCTTGGCTGGGCGCGGAGCTGGTGGTCGTCGCGGACGACGGGCGCGTGTGGGCAGGTCCCGTCGCGTTCCTGGTCACGGGCTGGGCGCTGCGAAGGACCCGCTGGCTCGCCGAGATCGCGATGGGTCCGACGTTTCTTCCCGTCGCGCTCGCGCTGTTCGCCTGGATCAGCGCGAACCGAGGATGGTGGAGCGCGCGGATCGGTGGACCGGGCTGCCAATCCACGCAATGCCTCGCACAGCACGCGCCCGTGGGCAGGCCCGCGGCGTACCGCTGAGCGATGGCCCGATCGACCCAGAAGAAGACGCCCGCTCCCGCGCCGAAGCCCGCGCGCGAGCGGGCGCCCGCGGCCGGCGACGCCGCCCCCGCGAGGCGGCTGCATGGCGAGCTCACGAAGGCGCAGATCTACGCGACGTCGCTCACGCTGTTTCGCCGCAAGGGGTTCGATGCGACGACCATGCGCGACATCGCCAAGGGCGCAGGCCTCTCACTCGGGGCCGCGTACCACTACTTCCCGAGCAAGGACGCGATCATCGTCGAGCTCTTCCGGACCCATCTGGCGCGTCACGCCGAGATCGCGGACGCCGGCTACGCGCGCACCACGGACGTGGGCGAGCGCCTCCGGATCGCGTTCCAGGCGAGCTTCGACGTGCGGCGCGAGGATCTCGCGCTCCTCGGTCGCCTCGCGGGCGTGATGCTCGGCGACGGCTCCTCGTCGCTCTTCTCCCCGGAGACGGAAGGGCTCCGGACCGCATCCCAAGGGGTCTTTCGTCGAGCGGTCGAGCTCGACGAGATCCCGCCCGAGGCGCGCGAGGTGCTGGGCGTCTCGCTCTGGGCGCTGCACCTCGGCCTCTTGCTCTCGTTCGTGCGCGACGAGAGCGAGCACCAAGCGCGCACCTACCGGATCCTGGAGCGGGTGTTGAACCTGCTTCCGACCTTCGTCGGCCTGGCCGGCACGCCGCTCTTCGCTCCGGTCCTCGCCGAGCTGACGGCGATCTTGGCGGAGCTGCGCTGAGCCGCGGGCGCGCGCGCTGCGTTCGGGTACCGTAGCGGCATGCTTCGATGGCTTCTGGCGCTCCTCTCGCTCGCCCTCGCTTCGTGCGCGCCCCGCATCAGCACGGGCGAGCCCTGTGTGCTCAACAGCGACTGCGCCGAGCCCCTCGCGTGCGTCGAGGGACGCTGCGGCTCGGAGTGCGTCGTGCACGGCGACTGCATCCTCGGCGCGCGTTGCGTCGTCCTCGCCGCGGGGGTGGGCCGATGCTTCGTGGACGCTGCGCCGCAGTGCGACGCGGACGATCCCTGCGAGTTCGCCGAGCTCACCTGCCTGAACCGTCGCTGCTATGCGGACTGCGCGAACTGCCCCAGCGACGGGGTGTGCGTCGAGGGGCTCTGCTACCGGCGCCCAGACGCCGATGCGGGCGCGAGCGACGCGGGCGGTCTCGCGACGCGCACGGCGTGTGAACCGCTCACACCCGAGTCGTGCGGCGGCGGCACGTGCGAGTCGGCCTACTTCGCGGCGGCCGTGTGTCGGGCGGCGTGCACCACACACGCCGAGTGCGGCGGAGCGAGCCTCTGCGTGCGGACCAACGAGGGCTCGTCGCAGCACTGCACGATCGCCTGCGATCCGCTCACGAGCGCGGGGTGCCTCGGCAGCGACACCTGCGACCACCTCTACTTCCAAGTCGCAGAGACGTACGTCCCGACGTGGGAGTGTCGGCGCGCGGGGACGCTGGGCGAGGGCGAAGCGTGTCGCACCGATCAACCGATGGGCTGCGCGCGCGGGCTGACGTGCACGAGCGAGTCGGCGGGCGAGTTCTGCCGCCCCCTCTGCGACACCGACGCGATCGACGCGTGCGGCGCAGGCTTCCGCTGTCGCGCGCTCGATGGGTCCACGCCGATCGGCGGCCGCCTCTACGGCGCCTGCACCGTCGACGGCGGCTGAGCGCTCGCCCGCTCCCATCGAAAGCGGACCTCCGCCATGCGGAGCAGCGCCGCGCGGCACGAGCGGAGCGAGCGCAGCAGCTCGCGATCCGCCTCGTCGTGCGCACGCGGGGCGAGGCTCTGGATCTCTCGCTCGAGCCTGCCGAGCTCGATGAGCGCCAGGCGAAGCTGGCCTTCGGGATCACGTTGCGGACGGGTCGTCGTCATGGGCGCGACTCTGGGCACGCGACCTCTCCGCGGCACGCGACGCCCCTGCGACGAAGCGGTGGACCACGTCACCGAAGCGACGCAGCCAGCTCGGCGTGGAGGCGCTGCGCTGTTCGCCGACGAGCGTGCCGTCGCTGCGCCTCACCGACGTGCTGTTCGCGTGCATGCTCAGCCCGGCTGCGCCCACGTTCCGCGAGCGCGACGCGACGATCGAGGCGACGCATCGCCGTCGTGCCTCGACTGACCCCATGACGCGCCGAACGCGTCAGCTACGCTCGGCGACGCGTGCACTTCTTCGCCTTCCACCACACCGCCGCGCTCACCGTCGCGTTCGCCTTGGCCGCTGGCATGGTCGGTCAGTCGATCGCCCATCACCTCCGGCTGCCCGGCATCGTCGCGCTCTTGGTGCTCGGCGTCGCGCTGGGTCCGGACGGCGCGAACCTGGTCCGTCCCACCTCGCTCGGCGAGGGGCTCTCCGCGCTCGTCGGCTTCGCGGTCGCCGTGATCCTGTTCGAGGGCGGCATGAGCCTCGATCTGCGGCGGCTCAGGCGCTCGGAGCGTGCGATCCGTCGACTGGTCACCCTCGGCGCGCTGGTGAGCTTGATCGCCGGCACGTTGCTGGTGCGGGTGGTGCTCGGCTGGGGATGGGAGCGCTCGCTGCTCTTCGGGACGCTGGTGATCGTCACGGGGCCCACGGTCGTCACGCCGCTCTTGCGGCGGCTCAAGGTGAAGAAGACGGTCTCGACCGTGCTCGAGGCGGAGGGCGTGCTGATCGACGCCGTCGGCGCGATCACCGCGGCGGTGGCGCTGGAGGTGGTGCTCTCTCCGTCCGATCAAGGCATCGCGCTCGCGGTGCCGACGATCGTGGGGCGCTTGCTCTTCGGGACGGCGGTGGGCGTGATCGGCGGTGGCCTGCTCGCGCTCTTGCTCCGCTTCCGAGGCGTCATCCCCGAGGGCCTCGAGACCGTGATGACGCTCAGCTTCGCGGTGCTGGTCTTCGAGGGATCGAACGCGGCTGTCCACGAGAGCGGCATCGCGGCGGTGACCGTCGCGGGCTTGGTCGTGGGCAACTCGCAGACCTACGTCGCGCGTGAGCTGCGCGAGTTCAAGGAACAGCTCACCCGCCTCTTCATCGGGATGCTCTTCGTGCTCTTGGTGGCGGACGTGCGGCTCGCCGACATCTTCGCGCTCGGGACGGGAGGCCTCTTGATCGCGGCCGGCACCACCGTGCTCGTGCGGCCGATCAGCGTCGGGCTCGCGACGATCCGTACGGAGCTGAACGGCAAGGAGCGCTTCTTCGTCGCCTGGCTCGGCCCGCGCGGCATCGTCGCCGCCGCGGTCTCGTCGCTCTTCGCCTACGCGCTGAACGACGCGGGGATCGAGGGTGGGCGCGAGCTCTCGTCGCTGGTCTTCTTGGTGATCGCGGTGACCGTCGGGTGGGCCGCGCTCACCGGCGGTCTCGCCGCGCGCGCGCTGGGGCTCAAGCGCAAGAGCGGCGATGGCTGGGTCGTCTTCGGCGGCAGCCCGCTGGCGCGCGAGCTCTGCACGCTGCTCGGCAGCGAGGGCGGCGAGGTCCTCGCGCTCGACAACGATCCGGGCAACATCAAGGCCCTCGAAGAGGCGAAGGTGCGCGCCCTTCAAGGCAACGCGCTCGAAGAGGGCACGCACCTGCGCGCGCAGCTCGACACCCGCACGGGCGCGATCGCGGTGACGGCCAACGAAGAGGTGAACTACCTCTTCGGAGAGAAGGCGCGCTTGCACCATCGCGACATCCGCTTCGCGATCGGGCTCGCGAAGTGGGAGTCGGGCGTCACGCCCGAGATGGTCGAGGACTTCGGCGGCGAGGTGCTCTTCGGCGGCGCCGTCGACGTGCCGACGTGGAGCAGCCGGCTCGAGGCCGAGACTTGCGCGGTCGTGTGGCATCGCTTCACGGGCAACCGAAAGAGCCCTCCCCTCTGCACCGAGGGAGAGTCCAACCCCGCGTTCGTCCCGCTGGTGACGCGGCGCAAGAAGGTCGTCGCGCCCGTCACCGATCACACCCGCTTCCGACGCGGGACCGAGGTCGCGATCTTGATCGACACGGCGCGCGAGAAGGTGGCGAAGGACGAGCTCGGCAAGCGCGGCTGGGTGCCCGTGGGCTGAGCGGCAGCCGGCTCGACGGTGTCGAGCCGCCGGTGTCACGGCTCCCCGCCGTCAGCCGGGCTGGTAGATCATCAGCGTCACGATCGCGATCAACAGACCGATCGCGAGGCTCGCCGGGCCAGCGCGGCGGCGTCCGTCCGTGCCCACGGCGAAGAGCACCACCTGGATCTGCACGATGGCGAGCACCATCGCGGCGAGCACCCAGCCCGAGAGCAGCGAGATGCCGCGCACCCAGGTGAGCACGAAGCCGAGCGCCACGCTGAGGCCCCATCCGGGACCGGCGACGACATAGGCGGCGCGCTGACGATCGGCGAGGGCCTCGGGCAAGAACGCGCCGATCGTTCCGGCGGCGAGCGCCATCGCGCTGAGGATCTTCAGGAGCCGCAGCGCGGCGATCAGCTCGACGGGGAAGTCCATCTCGGTGGGTCAGCTGCTCGACGCCGACAGGAGCGCCTGCGCCGAGAGCAGCCCGTTGTAGACCAGGTGCGCGACCGCCGGTACCACGACGGATCCCGACGCGGCGCGCAGCGCGGTGAAGCCGAGCGCGGCGATCGCGATCGAGAGCAGCCCGCCCCAGCTGCCCCAGGTCTGCGGCAGGTGCACCACCGCGAAGACCAGCCACGAGCCGACGAACGCGATCACGCTGCGCATGCCCGCGCCGTCACCGCGCAGCGCGCCGTACACCAGGCCGCGGAAGAAGATCTCCTCGGCGATGGGCGCGGTCACCGCGAGCGCGGCGAACGAGAGCATCCCGCTCGGCCACGAGACGAACGCCTCGATGGGCGCCTCGCCGGTGCGGGGGACGATCGAGAGCGCGAGCCCCGCGATGCGGTAGAGCGCGAGCCCCGCGATCGGAGCGAGCACCAAGAGCAGGTAGGGCCGCGCCCGAGCGAGCGGCGACGCCGACGCCGGGCTCTCGAGGCGACCGACCCCGAGGATCGCGAGACGTTGCTGCGCGCGCACGAGCAGCGCGCCCGCGATGAGGATCTCGAAGAGCGCGAGCGACAGACCGCTCACGAGACCGCCCAGCGCACCGCCCGGCAGGTGCGGCGTGACCCACGTCATGAAGCCGTAGAGCAACACCGCGGCGGACGCGGCGATCGCGGCTCCCACCCCGAGCGACATCCGCTGCCCCGCGTCGCCTCGCATCGGGCCGAGGTAGAGCGCGAGGGTCGCGAGGATCGCGAGCAGCAAGATCGCGAACACGAGGTTGCGATCGGGGGCGCCGAGCGAGCGACGCGCGAGCGTGCGAGCGCGAAAGCGCGCGGCCTCCGGCAAGGGCTGAGCCCAAGAGATCTCCGTGACGTAGTTGCCGTCGAGCTCGATGATGCCCTGGCCTGCGTTCAGGCAGCTCAGCGTCGGCGAGCGACGCGCCGCTGCGAGCAGCTCCCCATCCAGCGTGCTGCGCACGACGTCCTCGGTCGCGCCTCCGGCGTCGTGCACGATCGCGAGGGTCAGCGCGCCGGCCCACGTGCTCGGATCCAGCTGCGAGCTCGAGCACACCTCGAAGACGACCTCGTCGTCTCGCTGGAGCGGCGCCGTGATCATGGCGATCCGCCCGCTCTCCCCGTTGGGCTCGATGAGCTCGGACACCGCCTCGAGCTCGCGCGCCTCGAGATCGCCCACCCGGTCGGCGACCATGAAGAGCACCACGCCGAGCCCAGCGCACAGGGCCGCCGAGAGCGCGAGCGCCGCGTAGGAGAGACGTGAGCGGCGGGCCGTCGCGAGGGCATCGCTCGTGCCCCGATCGTGCGGCTCGCTCATGGGGGGCGGACTCTACACAGGTTCGAGCGTCGCGCGGAATCGACGGGCGTCTCGGGGGCGCTGGCATGAAATCGCGAGGAGGCGATCGCGATCTGATCGCCTCCTCCAGATCGCCATCTGGCGCCCTCACCCTCAGCGAAGCGCTTCGTGAGCGGGACCGCACTAACCAGGATCACGAATGAAATCCGACGGATCAATCGCGAGTCTCGAAGTGACGTGACAATGGGTGACCAGACGTGTCGTGCCACCGATTGTCTCGTTCGCGATCCTCTGTTAGATCGCCGGGCATGCGCATCAGCAACTCGTTCTCCGAGTCCGAGATCCAGATGATGGACTTCATCCTCACGACCCTCCTGCGCGGGGGCACGCCTCACATGGCCGTGCGCTCGAAGGACTTCGCGGCGGTCTGCCGGAAGGTCCAAGCGATGAAGGTGCGGGTCCAGGAGATCAAGGACGGCAAGGTCCCCGCCGGCGGTGGCCGCAAGGTCGAGAAGTCCTCGGTCGGCCTGATCGGCGCGCCCGACATGCAGGACGAGTCGGTCGACGGCGCCGAGGCCGGCGACGATCTCGAGAACGTGGGCTGAGACCGAGCGCCCTCGGTCAGCGTGACCGAGGGCGAACGGGATACACCACGCGGCCTGCCTCGCGCCGCGGCGGGAGCACCTCCATCACGTCCAGGCGCAGCGTCTTGCGCGCGCCGCTGGGGAGACGGATGCGGGTTCCGCCATCGGGGTCTTCGCCTTCGACGCGGCACAGGCCGAACTGCCGGTGCTCGACGAAGTCGCCGCGCTGTGGCTCGGTCGGCTCGTCGGGCTCCGGCTCGGGTGCGGCCTTCGACACGGCGGCGACCGCCGCCCACGAGATCGCCGCAGACGGAGCGGGCGCGCTCACGGGCTCGGGCGCGACCGGTGCTGCCTCGACCGGCGTCGGCGGCTTGCGCTCGAGCTTCGGCGTCGCGATCGGCGCGCGCGCCCGGGCAGCGACCCCGGGCACGCGCTCACCGGTGCGCCACACGGGCAGCCCCAGCGTCGCGTCCTCTTGGCGCTCGAGCTTCACGTCCTCGAACACCTCGATCACGCACTCGACGGAGAGCACCGAGGCCTGGGTGATGCGACCGCCGAGCGCGTGCGGCACGCCGTCTCGCTCGCGGCTCACCATGCCGTCGAGCTCGAAGCTGGGCTCGCCGAGGCGCATCGCGAGCGCGCCCTCGAACGCGACGGTGAGCGGCCCCTCGATGCGCTTGGCAGATCGAAACGCGCGATCCTCGCCGTCCCAGCTCGAGAGCTCGGCCCACTCCAAGAGACCGCGCCCGCGAACCCATCCGGAGCGGTAGAGGTCCGCCTGCGCGAAGCGGGTGAGCGAGGCGAGCAGGTCTTCGCCGGGCTCCAAGCGGACGACGAAGCGGCGGACGTGGCGGGTCTCGTGCGCGAGCATGTGGCTCGACGTTGTTGCTCAGCGATCGCGCGCGAGCCAGTCCCGAACCGCGTGACCCGTCCCGAAGGGCCAAGGGCGCAGCTTCTCGACGGCGATGCGCTTGGTCGCCTCGAGCTCCGCGCTGAGCACGATCGGTCCCATCGCGCGCACGTGGTAGGCGACGATGAGCTCGTTGCGCTGCTCGAACGCGTACGCGCCGACCAGCGAGACGACCTCGCCGTCCAGGCCGAGCTCTTCGTTCACCTCGCGGAGCACGCCTTGCTCGGGGCTCTCGCCGGCCTCGAGGAAGCCCGTGATCAACCCGAACATCTTGTCGGGCCAGCCCACGCCGCGCGCCAACACCACGTGCCGCGGGCCGTCGTCGCTCGCATCGGTTCGATGCTCGACGATCGCGGCGACCACCGGGGTCGGGTTGCCGTACGCGACCCAGCCGCACGCACCGCAGCGCTGCCGGGTGCGCCCATCTTCGAGGTGGGGTGCGAGGGCGCCGGCGCAGCGCACACAGAACTTCGACTCGATCGATGGCATGCGGGCCGAGCGTAGCCCGCCGCAGAAATCTCGCGAGGGGCCGGCTCCTTCTCCTAGGGTGGGCGCATGAAGGGCCCCACCGCGCTGCCGAGCACCGAGGGCGCGCCGATCGATCGGCAGATCGGACGCTTCTTGGGCTGGCTCGCCAAGGAGAAGCGCTCGCCCGCGAGCACGGTGGAGACGTACGCGCGGCCGCTCGGCGAGCTGCGCGCGTTCCTCGCGCGGCGTGGCCTACCGCTCGATGCGCGCGCGCTCTCGCTCGCGACGCTGCGCGCGTTCTTGGCGGAGGTGCACGACGGAGCCGCGGCGGCGACGACCGCGCGCAAGATCTCCACGCTGCGATCCTTCGGACGCTATCTCCTGCGGCAAGGTGAGGTGAAGACGAACGTCGCGGCGCAGCTCAAGACGCCGAAGGTGCCGCGACCGCTCCCGCACTTCCTCACCGTCGACGAAGCGTTCCGCGTGGTCGAGGCGCCCGCGGAGGACCTGCACCGCGAGGACGCGCTGCGCGCCCGCGACACGGCGTTGCTCGAGCTGCTCTACGGCGCGGGGCTGCGGGTCTCGGAGCTCGCGGGCCTGCGCCTGGAAGCGGTCGATCTGATGCAGCAGCGGGTTCGGGTGCTGGGCAAGGGCGGCAAGGAGCGGCTCGCTCCTTTCGGCGGGCCTGCCAAGGACGCGCTCGTGCGCTGGCTCGAGGAGCGCGAGACGCTGCACGCGCGGCGCGGCGCGGTGGAGGCGACGGACAAGCTCTTCCTCGGCCAGCGCGGTACGGAGCTCACCGTGCGCCAAGTGCAGAACATCGTGCACCGCTATGGCGCGCTCGGCGCGGGTCGCGGTGATCTGCATCCGCACGCGCTGCGGCACACGTGCGCGACGCACCTGCTCGACGCGGGCGCCGATCTGCGCGGCATCCAAGAGCTCTTGGGTCACGCCAGCCTCTCGACGACCCAGCGCTACACCCACGTGACCATCGATCGCCTGATGGCCGTCTACGACACCGCGCATCCGCTCGCGCGCGCGGCCCCGAGGTCGAAGGCGGACGACGACGCGGACTGAGGTCCGCGCGCTGCGCTCATCGTCGGCGACGGCGCGCGACGAGCGCGAGCGGGAGCAGAGCGAGCAGCAGCGAAGCACCGGGGACCCGCCGTTCGCTCGCGTGGCACGCACAGCCGCCGGACGCAGCCGCCGGGGACTCGGTGCTCGGCGCCGTTTCGGCCGCCGCGGGCGCAGGCGCGGGCGGAGGCTCGGGGACGGGCGGTGTCGTGGGGGCCGCCGCGGGGGGAACGCAGCGGCGCGCGCGCTCGCAGGTGGACTCGATGTTCAAGCAGCTGTTGTCCGGCTCGCAGCCGCGGGCGCGCGCGTTGCGGACGGGCTCGCCGCCCTCGACCGGGTGGTCCTCGACGCAGAGCCCGATCTCTTCGGGCGAACAGACCCGACCTTCGGTGCAGTCCGCGTCCGACGCGCAGGTGCTCGGCGCACAGTACGGCCACGCTCGCACGGGGCGTCCGCGCGGATCGAGCGCGTCGGGACGCACGGTCGGCACGGTGCCGATCGCGCCGAGCGGGCACTCGATCTCGCCGGGCCCGGGGGGCGCGATGTCGGCGTGCGCGTCGAGGGGAAGCGCGAGGACCGAGGCGAGCACGAGGGCGGCGCGGAGGTTCATGGCGCGGAGCGTCGCACGAAGCGCGCAGCTCCGTCATCTGCACGATGGCGCGGACGAGATCAGCGCGCGGGTGCGAGAACGACGAAGGCCCGGGGACCAATCGGTCTCCGGGCCTCGTCACGTGGCCGAGCAGGACGCTCGGCTCGGGCTATCGCTCAGTGCTTGCTGGGCACGCCCTTGGCGGAGCGGCGGCGGCGAGCCATGGCGTTGACCCGCTTGCGGTTCTTCGCCTTGAGCTTCGCGCGAAGCCGCGCCGTCTTGTTGCGCTTGCCCCGACGGGGCTCACTCGAGAGGACGATGTACATGTCAGCTCCGGATCAGGTGGATGCCTGCTCGCACAGACCGGCGACGCAGGTGAACGCGATGTCGGAGCAGGGGTTGCCCGAGTCGCAGGGGGTGCGGCAGACGCCGCGGTCGACCTGACACTCGTCGCCTGCGTCGCAGTCGCCGTCGTCAGCACACGCATCGACGCAGAGGCCGAGGCGGCCTTCGACGCCGAGCAGGTCACAGACCTGGTCGAAGTAGCAGTCGCTGTCGCCGCCGTCGGGCGAGCAGACCTGGTCCGGCACGCGGCAGAAGCCGTACGCCGGGGTCGTGCCCTCGACCATCTCGCAGCGCTCGTCGAGCCCCGCGTCGCAGTCGCCGTCGTCGGTGCAGGTCGCGCGGCAGGTGCCGCTCGGATCCGGCTCCTCGGGCGTCGAGGGCGCGACGTCGCAGCGCTCGGCCGCCTGGCAGAGGAAGATCTCGTCGTCGTCGGTGGTGAGCGGGCCCGAGCCGTCCGGATCGTTCAGCTCGATGTCGCAGATGCCGAGGCAGTAGCCCATGAAGCGACCCGCGGTGGTGCCGAGCGGGATGCAGGTGTTGCCGGGGTTGCAGTCCGCAGCCGCGTTGCAGCCCTGGATGCAGATGGCGCCGTTGTTGCCGCCGAAGCCGAGGCAGATGCCGTTGCGGGTGCCGCCCTCGAGGTCGCAGTTGAACGTGCCGGCCTCGGTGTCGCTGCCCATCACGTTGCACTGCAGCTCCGCGCAGGTGCCGCCGCGGAGGCAGAGGCCGACGTCGGCCGCGCAGTCACGGGACGACTCGCAGACGTCGCCGACGTGGGGCTCGCCGGTCGGGGTCCAGTCGCAACGACCCGTCGTGGCGTTGCAGGTGCCGTTGGCGGGGTCGAGCGTGGTGACCGCGAGACCCTGGCGGGTCAGCTCGAGGTCGAACTGGCACTCCGCGTCGGTGCTGCACGCCTCGATGCAGACGTTCTCACCCGCCGAGCAGGTGTAGCCGGAGGGGCAGCCGCCGTTCGTCGCGGGGTTGAAGATGCAGTCGGCGCGGCACATGCCGGTGTTGTCGCCGTACATGCCCATGGTGCCGAAGATCGACGTGGTGCCGAAGAGGCCGAGCTGGCCGATGGTCGCGCTGCAGGAGCTGCAGTCGGTGCAGTCGAGGTCGGGGGCGCCGGCCATGGTCGGGGGCCCGATGCGGCCGTCGCACTGCGCGGTGCAGAGACCACCGGTCGCGATCGCGAGCGGGATGTCGTTGGCGGGGTTCGGGGTCGTGACCTCGCGGAAGTATCCGGGGTTCGCGGGATCGGGCTCGCCCTGCTCGATGCCGAAGATGCTGCGGACGCTCTCGCCGGGGACGATCTCGTCCTGGCAGGGGTAGCCGGCAGTGCAGGCGTTGTCGGGCGCGCGGCAGTGACCGCCGACCTGGCCGTTGTCGCCGCAGGTCGCGGGCGTGACGAATGCGTCGGGGGTGTCACGCATCCCGGCGTCGGGAGGGGGAGTACCCGTGTCCGTCCCTGGGGTGACGTCGACCATGATGACGTTGGGGGGGTCACACGCCATCAGCGGGAGAGCTCCGAGGAGCAGTAGATAAGAAGCACGATTCCGCATTCGATCCTCCAAACCTCGGGGCGTGGCCGCCCGGGAAACGACGACCGCTCAGCCGCTGCCGGGGCGGCAGTGGGTGGGCGGCCAAGCTGTGCAGACCCAACGTGAGCGACCCACTGGGCCGGGCTCAGCGACGCCTTCCGGGTGCGCCGCGGGACTGCTCTCGCCCACGACCACGGCCGCGAGCCAAAAAAGAACGCGCTGGGATACCCGCGAGCCTTCGGGGTGTCAAGACGTCGGATCGGCTCGCACATCCGCCGACGAGGTCCAGACCGTCTGCACCTCGCGTCCGCTTCGTTTGCACCTTCGGGGCCAGTCCCCCGCACGAGGTCCGCCGCCGCTTTCGTGCAGCGCGAGCGCGACACCGGGATCCACGGGCGTAAAGAACCTGACGCCGAGGCGTCACCCTCCCGATCAGCGGGCTCGCAAGAGACGCCGCAGCGCGTCGGCGTAGTCGCTCCGCGCGATCGCGCCCTTCTCCACCAGCGCCAAGAGCAGCGCCTCGAAGCGCAGCTCGAGCGTCGCCTCGGACTCCAGCCGATGGAGCGGCAGCGTCGCGGGCCCCTGCTCGGCGAGGCGCTTGGTCGACTCCGACGCGATCGGCTGCTCGGTGCTGTCGGGATCGCGCTCCCGATCGAGCGGCACGAACTCGCCGCTCACCTCGGTCGCCAGCGGGTCGCTGCGCTCGGGCGGCGGCGGGCTGCTCCGGCGGGTGTCGAGCACCTTGGTCGGCGAGGGCTCGGGCCCGTACTCCCGATCGAGAGCGCGCCGGATGGCGGTGACCGTCGCGACCAGCGCCCGGACTTCGCACCCCGTGCTCGCCGCGATCGCGGCCATCGTCCCGGTGTCGAGGGGGTTGGCGAACGCGACCTGGATCGCCTGGGCCCCGGGCTCGAGCGCGACCGGTACCGCGAGGCTCTTGCGCGCGAGGCTCTGGGTGAGCAGCGCGACGGCTTCCGTCTCCAGCGTGCCTTGATCGAGATCGATGACGACCGAGCCGGCCTCGCGCGCCAGCAGATCCGCGAGCTGATCTTCTTCGACGATCTTGGCGTCGACCACCTGCGCCACGTCGAGCACGGCGTCGATGTCGATCGGCCCGGCCGGGAGCAGTCCTTCGCGCGTCAAGAGCTCCCGGAGGTCAGGCGACGACACGAGCGCACGCTACCACGAACGCGACGCCGGACTGCGGGCCGCTATACTCGCCCGGTGGCGGAGCCGCGCACGTCCCGGTGGGACTCCTCGATCCTCAGTTCGATCCTCGATCGATCGCGCTGGCTCGGGTGTGCCGTCGCGCTCCTGAGCGCGACGCTGGCTCCCGCGGCCCACGCACAGGAGTGCCCCGAGCCCCCGCTCCGAGGACCGATGGTCGTCACCCCATCGGACTCCGCGCCCGGGGTCACGCTCGATGCGCCGATCTACGTGGAGTACTCGCCCGGCTACTTCGGACCGGAGGGGCCCGGGGAGGATCCGACGACGTTGATCTCGCTCCTGGGGTGCGGACCGTGCGGCTCCGAGTGCGTCCCCGGCACGCCCGTCTCCGGCCTGGTGCAAGTGCATGGCGACCGCCTCTACTTCTTGCCCGACGAGCCGCTGCTCGAAGGGACGCAGTACCGAGGACACGCGGGCGGCCTCGAGATCGAGCTCGACTTCGGGTTCTGCACCGGGCGCAGCTTCGATCGATCACCGCCCCGCCTCGGGGGCGCGTTGCGATCGAGCTCGACGCGGGTGGACGCGCAGTGCGATCTGCCCGACGGAGGCTACCGCCTCGCCGTGTCGTTCTCGCCGGCGACCGACGATGGTCCCCCGGGATCGATCGAGTACCTCCTCTATCTGTCGCGCGGCGCCGGTCTCGACGCGCCGCGCGTGGTCGCGCGCACCCGGAACTACGCGAGCGAAGAGATCACCCTCGGCGTGCTCATCGGGCCCGAAGACGCGCGCACGCCGATCTGCCTGACGCTGGCGGCGACCGACGGTGTCGGCAACGCCGTGGTCTCGGAAGAGAGCCAGTGCTTCGATCCGATCACGCGCACCGTGTTCTCCGGCGCGTGCAGCGCATCCCCCGGCACCGCGCGGGCCTCGGCGCTCGGCATCGCCGCGGGCCTCGCGCTGCTCGGCGCGCTCGTCACGCGGCGCCGCCGCTGATCGCCCTCGCCTTCGGCCGTCTCTCTCCGCACCGCGGTGCGGTGTCGTACCCCCAACGAAGTGAGCCCATGACGCAGCGGAAAGAAGCGAAGGAGCGGACCCGACAGCGGCTGCTCCAGGCCATCGTCGAGCTCTTGGACGAGGAAGGACCCGGCGCGCTCACGACGGTGCGCATCACCCAGCGCGCGGGCGTGGCCCAGCCGACGTTCTACGTGCACTTCAGCGACGTCGAGCAGGGCGTCGGCGTCGCCGCCGAGGAGATGGCCAAGCGCGTCGTCGACATGCTGCGCGCTGCGCGCACCCGTCCCGATGGCGAGCCCTTCACCCTGCGCTCGGTGCTGCGGAGCGTGCTCGAAGCGATGCTCGCGGACCCGCGCATGGCGCGGATCTTCTTGGCGCATCGACGCGACGTGCGCTCGCCCTTCGGGCAGCGCTTCGGGGAGATCTTGATCCTGTCGCGCAACATCGTCGTCGAGGAGGCGCGCCGGGTGGGCGCGGCGCGACCCGACGTCGTCGCGATGCTGGTCGTCTCGCTCTTCATCGGTGCGCTCGAGGGCGTGCTCGACGGCCGGGTGCGCAGCGTCGACGACGTGCTCGACGACTCGGTGCACGCCATCAGCGGGATGATCCGCCCGCCGGCCAAGGCGGCGACCTGATCGCACGCGTCACGAAAGGGCGCGCCCGGCGGCGATCGCGTAGCATCGCCGCGCGATGACGGCGTTCGGCTTCGGCGAGTTGGTGGAGGGCGTGCGCTTCGGCGTGCGTCCGCCGAGCGGCGCGGTCACCGCCGGTGGACCCATCACCCTCGAGCTGATGTGCGAGAACCACGGCGCCGTGCCGGTCTGGGTCTTCGGGTTCAAGGCGAGCTACCCCCGTGCGCTGCGGGTCTCGCCGCCCAAGCCGGACAGGCCTTGGGTGCGGGTGTCGTTCGGCGACGTGAACGTCCTGCATCCGCCGGACGCCTTCACCCGCTTGTCGCCCGGCGAGTCGATCACCACGGGCCTGGACTTGAGCTTCGCGTTCGATCGCCGTGGCGCGGGCGCGTTCCCGATCTGCTTCGCCTACGAAGCGGTCCGCGGCATGGGCGGCCTGCGCGGCTATGCGCCGAGCGCGCCGGTGAGCACCGGCATCGCGACGCTCACGGTGGAGCGCGCGGCGTCGCTGCGCGAGGCGGGGATCGACGCAACGCTCGAGGCATCGCTCGACGCGCTCGTGCTCGCTGGCGAAGCGAGCGGCGTCGAGCGCCTGCGCGAGCTGGGCGCAGGCGGCGCGGCGTATGCGGCGCGGCGGGTGACGCGGGTGCTCGGCGCGGGACCCGAGACGCTCTTGGGCTGGAAGGCGCTCGAGGTGCTCGAGCTGCTCGGTCCCGCGGGGCTCGAGGCGATCGCCCGCGCGCGCGAGGACATGCCGCACGCCGCACCGGCGCTCGACTTCGCCGAGGACTGGATCCGCTTTCGTCTCGGCGGCGCGACCGACGAGCGACACCTGCCCTTCGTCACCGCGCTCGAGCAGCTGCTCCATCAGCCCGATCGACGCGGCAACTTCGTGCTGAGCTGGACCGCGTACGACTCTCCGGTGCACGGCAGCTCACGGATGGAGATCTTCGGCAACGGCGATCGGATCGTCGTCGTGCGCCCCGCGGGGCAGAGCGTCCCCTCGACGCGCCGCACCCACATCGGGGCGATGCACATGCAGGGCTTGCTCGAGACGCTCCTCATGTCGGGCGTGTGGCTGCTGCGTCCGCTCCGCGCGCAGGGGATGCCGGACGAGCCGCGCCCCGCGCTCGAGCTCGCGCTCGACATCGGCGAGACGTTCACCCGCAAGGTCGCGCTGTGGAACGGCGAGTGGCGTCAGGGGCCCGGCTTCCGGATCGCCGACATGCTCGATCGCCTCGCGCTCGCGGTGCGTCCCGAGCACATCGTGATGCGCTGAGCTGCGAGGCGCGCGAAGCGTTCAGCGGGGGTAGCGGCGATAGAGCAGCTCGCCCGCGCCGTCCGTCGGGACGCTCCACGCGATCAGCCAGCTGCCTCCGTCGACCGCGCAGGTCGTCGGCGCGGTCGCGGTGCCGCCGGCGACGAGGAAGTCGGTCGCGGTCGGCATGCGCTCGCGGTTCAAGAGGCCCATGCCGTTCTCCCCGAAGACGCGGGCGCGGACCTCGGCGCCGCTCTGCCACGCGAAGAGAAAGCGTCCGTCGGCCGCGGCGACGGTCGGCGTGATCTGATCGCCCGCGGTCGTGGTGTTCACCACGAACGCCGCGCCGCGCGGCGCGCCATCGGCACCGAAGAGACGCGCGCGGATCGCGGTGCCCGCGCCGTCGCCCGACGCCACGTCACCCTCGCGCCACGCCACCGCGAAGGTGCCCGTCCCGAGCGCGGCGATCGCGGGCTGGTCTTGGGTGCCGGTCGCGCTCTCGAGCACCGCGACCGGGGTCGCGTCCGTCGCGGTCCCGTCAGCCGCGAAGCGTTGAAAGAACACGTCGCCGCCGGCGGTGAAGGCGAGCACGAAGCCGCTCTCGAGCCCGGCGAGCGCGGGCTGCGACCCGCCGGTGCTCCCGACGGGCACGGCTTCGCCGCTCGGCGCGACGCTGCCCGCGGCGAAGAACGTCGCCGACAAGCCCGTCGCGGACGCCGCGTCCTCGAACGCGACCAAGAGGCTGCCGCTCGAGGCGTACGCCGCGCGCGGCGCGGCTTGGTGCATCGTGCGGGTCATCCGGAGGTGCACGCCCGAGCCACCGGCGATGGTGGTGCGATCCTCGTTGAGGAAGACCATCCGCACGTCGGTGTCGGTCGGCACGACGAAGTCGACCACCGGGATGGCCAAGCGCCCGTCGGGCGAGACCGCGGGGGCACCGCCGAGCTGGACGCCCGCGAGCGGTCCCGCGGCGCCGAGGATCGAGTCGAGCGTGGCGTCCCGCTCGAGCGCACCGGGTGAGGTGATGTTCGCGCCGCTGGGATCGAGCAGGCGCAGCACGGTATCGGTGCGGTTCGAGTCGAAGATCGCGACGGTGCGGCGCCCCGAGCGCGCGGCGAAGCGCGGAGCGACCTGCGGCCCGGTCGTCGTCGCGTTGTTCAGCACCTGAGGGATCGTCTGGCACGCGGCGTCGCAGAGCGCGCTGCCCGGCGGCTCACACTGCTCGTCGGGGCTGAGGATCCCATCACCGCAGATCCCCGAGCCGGTCACCTGCTGCAGCGTGATGCCGACCTCGCGGGTCTCGCCGTTCTCGAGGTTCTCCACCGAGGCGCAGCCGGTCGCGATGATCTGGTTGGGCACCATGCTCACCGGGTCGGTGACGCGGCCGCGCACCAGCACGGTCCAGCTGCCGACCGGGACGTTCGCCATGCCGGTGGCGCGATCACTGGCGGTGTCGACGGTGAGGCTGATGTCGACGATCGCGTCGGGGAAGTCGTCGGCGTCCTGATCGGGGCTCACTCGCCCATCGCCGTTGCACGCGTACGTCTCGGCAGGCAGCACGTAGAGGCGGATCGGGTTGCCCGCAGCCGCGACGTCGTCGAC
>CAYZQM010000048.1:1593-10885 GCA_964480175.1 uncultured Sandaracinaceae bacterium | reverse complement strand
GGAGCGCAGGAGACGAGGGCGAGCGAGAGAACGAGGGCAGCGGCCCCGGATCGAAGCATGGCGGGCATCCTACACGAACTCTCGCACCACGGTGTCGAGCTGCGCCCGCGCTTCGTTCAGGCGCGTGGCCGCAGCGCCGCCGACCCGATGGTGCCCGACCCACGCGACGTCGTCGGCCTCCTCGCTCGGAAGGGGCGAGAGGAACGCGTCGCGCAGGTTCGCCGCTGCGGCGACCGCGAGGTCGAAGTGCGCGGCGTCCTTGGGGAGCGGCACCCGCGGGTAGTCGCTCCGCAGCACCTCGTCGAAGGCGGTCACGTAGCGCGGCGCGCCCAGGTGCGCGGCGAGCCAGAGGAGCACCTCCACGGACGTCGGCTCCCGACCGAGCCGATCGCGGAGCGCGCGCGCGATCTGAGGCCCCACGTTCGGCGCGCCCTCGGGATCGTGGGAGGGAAAGCCGCGCGCCCGACACGACGACCGCAGCGAGAGCAGGCAGTTGTCGGGCATGAAGCGGGTCAGCACGAGGTGCTGAAACGGCATGCGCCCCCGATCCTGCCGGGTGCTGACCAGCACCAGCTCGCTCTGCGCGATCGCGCGCGCCAGATCGGGGCGGGGGCGGTGACACATCACCCTCGAGGCCGCGTAGTGCCGATCGTCGAAGGGACGGTACGAGAGCGGCAAGAGCGGCGGTCCACCCGCCTCGAGCGCTGCGCGCAGCCCAGCGCGCGCGGCGTCGGGATCGAAGTGCGCGCGCGCCTCGAGCGGCACGCCGCCCTCCGCGATCGAGCGCAGCCGAGCGCGCAGCACGTCTCGTGCGCGATCGATCACCAGCGCGTCGCGGTTGGTCTGCAGCCCCTCGCGATGAAACGGCAGCCACTCGGCGAGGCTCGGCGCCTCTTGGTAGGCGCGCGGCACGGGCGCCGACGTCGCGAAGCGGAAGAGGGGAGGCACGGGGGTGACGGCGTCGGTGAGCGCGGCGTCGCCCTCGAGCGCTGCGACCTTCTGATCGCGGCTCCCGCGCAGCACGCCGAAGCGGACGGCGCGCGCACGGGCCTCGCGGATCCCGATCACCAGCGCCGCGCCCGGCCGCACGGGGAACAAGTTGTCGTCGCGCACGCCTCTGGGCCGCGAGGTGAGCGCCGAGCCGCCCAGATCGAGGACCTCGAGCACGGCGAGGCGCTCGAGCAGCACCCGCCGCATGCCCCGATGCACCGGCCCATCGAGCCACGACGCGTTGGTCAGGAGCGCGATCGCCCCGCCCTCGCGCCGCAGACTCACCAGCTCGAGCGCCCAGCGCACGAAGCGCACGTAGTCGTCCGAGAGCACGCCCTTCTTCTTCTCGCCGAGCGGCGCGCCGTGCTCGTCGCGATCGAAGTCGGCGACCAGCGCGTCCGAGAGCGGCTCGCCGCGGCTGAGGCTCTTGCCCGCCCACGGCGGGTTGCCCAGCACCACGAGCGGCCCCGGCGCGTCGGGCGCGAGCGCCGGGTGCGGGACGAGCGAGCCGAGCGGGCTCGCTTCGATCAACGTCGGCGAGAGCGGCGCGAGCAGCGCGCGCGCGGAGTCGATCGCGTCGGCGTCGACGTCGAAGCCGATCAAGCGCGCTCCGCCCGCCGCCTCCGCGAGCGCCGCGGGAAAGATGCCCGTGCCGATCGAGGGATCGACGAAGGTGATCGACGGGCTCGCGAGCGGTCGATCGAGGAGCGCGCCGAGGCGACGCACCACGTAGCGCGCGAGCGGAGGCGGAGTGTGCACCACGCCGCGCGCGCGCTGGGTGGTCGGGTCGAGCGAGCGGGCGCGCTTCTGTGCGGCTTGCCACGCGCGCTCGAGCAGCCCGCCGTCGACGTCCTCCGCCGTGCTCACGCGGCTGTGCTCACGCGGCTGTGCTCATGCGTCCGGGCTCACGCGTCCGGGCCGCCGTCGCGCTCGACGCGATCCTTCACCTTCGCGTCGCGGGCCCGCTGCACCATCGTGCGCAGCAGACGCCGCAGCTGATCGCGCGTCTCCTTGGGCTCGCCCAGCGCGGGCAGCACCTCGGCCACCGCCTCGAGCGTCGAGACCCACTCGGCGCGCGGGGCCTTGCGGAGCTTGCCGTAGATCGACGGCTCGCTCGGACGAACCAGGACGCGGCCCAGCTTGAGGAGCCAGGGGTTGCGCCACCACAGCGTCTTGGCCTGCGACCACGTTCCGTCGAGCACCACGATCCCATCGAGGCCGCCAGCGCTGAGCGCGTTGGCGCGGACCGGATCGCCGTGGCGATCGACCACGAGCACCTGCCCTTTGGCGAGCTCGGGCACGGGCTTGGGGAGCTTGCTGGTGAAGAGCACCGCCCACTTGCCGCGATCGATCCGCGACGCATCGAGCACGCCCTCGAGCGCCGCCTCGAGCGAAGGGACCGAGAGCGCGACCTTGAGCGTGGCGTTCGGCAGGCTCAGCGCGAGGAGGCGCGCCGTGCCGAGCGCGACGTCGTCTTCTTGGGGGTGCTGCAGGATGAGCAGCCGGGTGCGCGTGGGCAGCGGCGTGATGCGATCGCAGACGCAGATGGCGTCGGGCTTGTGGCACGCGACGCACGCGCCGGTCTCGTCACGCGGGGGCATGGCGGCGCCGCGATCGCTCGGAGGAGAGGTCATGGCGCGATATAGCCCGCGGGCGCCTCGTAGCTGGTGTTTCCGTGCGCCCAGGCGCCGAGGATCTTCCAGTAGCCGACGAGCACGACCAGCGCGAGCACCAGGAGCGGCACCGCGATGTGCACGGCCCACCGGATGATCTTCGAGGTGGGATCTTCCTCGCTCGGCGCGGCCTCGATCCCACCCTTGTTCATCAGCTCGGAGAGCTTCTGGCGCTGCTTGCCCTTCTTCTGCGCCTCGCGGACCAGCGCCTCGACGTCGATCGCCTGCGGCGCGTCGTCGTCCGCCTCGCCGCGCTCGAGCTCGGCGCGCTTGGGCGAAGGACCGCGGAACATCACCCACCACGGCGACGGCTCGCTCACGCCCTTCTTGAGCGCCAAGAGCGTCCGGCTCGGCACGCGGCAGCTGGTGTTGCAGTAGGTGCAGTCGACGGAGTGCGCGCCGTGCATGACGCTCAGTCCCGCGCCGCACTGCGGGCACTTGAGGCTGATGACCATGCCCGCGCTCGTCTGATCCAAGCGCGCGTCGCGGCGATCGGAGCGCAGCGCCTCGGCGGCGGCGCCCACGAGGCCTGGCGTGAGGCGAGGCAGGCGCGCGTCGAGCGCGTACGTCGCTCCGTCGCCGCAGCCGGGGCAGCGCGTGGCGAGCGTGTCGCCGCCGACCTGCGCCGCGAGCGGGCAGCCGCACTTCTTGCAAAGCGGATGCCCTGGCGAAGCAGCGAGCTGGAGGTTGCGCGTCTTCTGCACCCCGCCCTCGATCGACATGCCCGAGAGCGAGATCTCGCCGAACGTGTGCTGCACGCCGATCGACGCGTGCGGGTTGCTCGCACCGAGCGGCCGACCCGGCGTCGGGAAGCGTCCTTCGGGCTCGGGGCCCGCGAGATCGACGATGCCGTGCGCGAAGGCGAACGCCTCTTCCCACGCGCTCGTGTCGAAGGCCTGCATCGCGTTGCACTGCGGGCAGGTGATCGTGCCGTCGAGCTCGGGCTCGTCGATCGCCGAGGCTTGGCCGCACTGGCGGCAGGTGATCTTGCAGCGGACCTCGGCCCAGAGTGATCCATCGCTCGCGAAGGGGACCGCCTCGAGCGAGGTCCCGATCGGCGCTTCACAGCGCGCACAGGTCGAGCGCTTGGTCGGCGCGACGATCCCGCAGCGATGGCACACCGACATGCCGCGCCCCGCCGCGACGAAGCCCGGTCGCGCCGACGTCGGCGCGGCGAACGGCTGCGCGCCACCGAACGCAGGCTGCGCCCCGAACGCCTGCTGCCGTGGCGGACCCGCACCGACCTGCGCGCCGCACAAGTTGCAGAACCCAGCGCCCTCCGGCAGCGCGGTGCTGCAGCGAGGACACGTCGTGGACCCGTAGCTCATGTCGAGCAGAGGGTAGCCGGAATGGCCTCAGCGAGACGAGGCCCATGGTGCCTGCTGTGCGCTCGACGCCTACGCTCGATCGGCGCCGCGCGCCTCGGCGAGCGCGCGCGGCTCGACGAGCGCGCCGATGCGCTGGTAGCGCTTGTTCGAGGGGCTCCAGCGCACCACGACGAGGGTGCGCGCGCTCGCCGCGCGGGCCTTGCGGGTCACCTGGGCATCGCCGCTGGGGAGCCACACGAGATCGCCGAAGCCGAGGCACGTGAGGCACGCCGGGCCGGGCGTCTCCATGACGAAGAAGCCGCCCGTGCCTCCGCAGCGGTGGCAGCTCCACTTCTTGCGGGCGTCGATCGCGACGAGCTCGGGCGGAGCCGACGCCTTGGCTTCGATCTTCTTGCGCTTGCGATCGCTGAGCGTCGGCGAGAGCCAGTGGGTGCGATAGCTGCGCTCGAGCTCGGCGTCGCCCGACTCGGAGAACCGGAGCGGTGTCCTCGCCACCGAGCGCGACACGTAGTCGGCGTCGGACGGCGTCAGCGCCGCGGCCGCGGCCCACTCCCGCAGCAGGCGCATCGCGTGCGCGAGCTTGCTCGGGCTCACCTGGATGCCCGCCTCGAGGAAGGGCAGCCGCCCGTGGCGCCACTCGTCGAGCCGCGCCTGCGCCAGCCACCCTAGGTGCAGGAGCACGTCGATCGGGCTCACGTACTCCTGCGCGTCGAGCGCGGCGGCGGCGGCACGCGCGACCCGGGCTTCGATGGAGGAACTCGTCGGAGTGGACATCCACGGTTTGTACCTTCTCGGGCATGCGTTCGGCGACGGGCGCGCTTGGTGTAGTCTCTCGCGCATGATCGAGTTCATCTCGGTGGGTCAGCGTGCGGAAGGGATCATCGCCATCGGCCAGGAGGCGACTGGGTTCATCGCCATCGGGCAGGTCGCGACCGGCGTGTTCGCGCTGGGCCAGATGGCGCGCGGGGTGTTCGTCGTCGGGCAGCTCGCGATCGGCTTCTTCGCGGTGGGGATGCTGTCCGTCGGGCTCGCGGGATCGATCGGCATGATCGGCGCGGGCGCGCGCGGCCTCGGCGGCATCCTGCCGATCGTGCCGGGCCCGCACCGCAAGCCGAAGCTGCCCGGCGCGGGCAGCCCGCAGGCGATCCGCGAGGGGCGCGAGGTCGGCTGGCTCCCCGTGCGCATCCGCGGCGCGGCGCAGAGCCTGACGATCGAGCACGAGACGGGCGTCATCCCTGCGACGTTCTCGGCGGCCAGCAAGGAAGGCGCGAGCACCGCGGCCGCCACCCCCGACGTCCCGGTCTACGCGCTCTTCGGACCGGGCCCCGGCGGCAAGCCCGAGCTCCGCCGCCTCATGCGCATGTTCGACACCTTCGCGACCTTCGGCACCACGCGCTGGCTCGTCGGCGCCGCGCAGATCGTCGCGCTCATCGTCGCGTGCGTCGTCTACTGCGAAGCGGTCGTGGTACCGCTCGGCGACTTCTTGCTCGTCGCCGTTCGTTCCATCGTCACCGGCACATGACCACGCTCTATCTCTTGCGGCACGGCCAAGCCTCGGCGCTGGCCGACGAACACGATCAGCTCTCCCCCATCGGCGAGCAACAAGCCGAGCGCCTCGGCACGCACCTCGGCGCGCACGTGACGAGCGGCAGCCGCGTGCTCGTCGGGCCCCGCAAGCGACACGCGCAGACGCTCGCCGGCATGCGACGCGGCGCGCCGAACGCGTTCGTGGACCAGACGCTCGAGCCCGCGCTCGACGAGCACCACGGTGTCCAGCTGGTCAAGCAGCTCACGCCGCTCTACGCCGAGCGCGATCATCCCTTCGGCGAGGCGATCCGCGCGGTGATGAAGGGCGGCCCCGACGCGTACCGCGCGGTCGGGCGCATGTACCAAGTCGCGCTGACGGGCTGGGCGCGCGGCGAGCTCGAGCACGGCGAGGAGATCGAGAGCTGGAGCGCGTTCCGGGCGCGCACCGGCGCGTTCCTCCGCACGCTCATCGAAGGCGACGACGAGGGCACGCTCGTCGCGGTCACCTCCGGCGGCGCGATCGGCGCGATCGTCGCCGAGGCGATCGGCGCGCCCGACGAGCGCGCGCTCGATCTGATGTGGTCGCTCAAGAACGCGTCGATCACCCGGCTGCGCTTCTCGCACCACACGTTCACCGCGCTCGAGGTCACGACGCAGACCGGCCCGCGCACGGTGCACCTCGAGGTCTTCAACGAGACCGGCCACCTCGGCACGGAAGTCCGCCTCCACACCCACGTCTGAGGGCTCGCGATCACCCGCGGCGAGCGGGGCGCGGCACGTCCGGCCCGGCGGCCCAGAAGGGCGCCGCGATCCGTGCGAGGTGCGCCATGACCTTCGACGCGACGGCGGAGAAGTCCTCGGCCTCGGTGCTCCCCTCGTAGCGGTACCAGTGGTTGCGCTGTCCTCGCCGAGGCGCGAGCCGGAATCGGTTGGCCATGTGTTGCGCGTTCACGCGCTTGGCCGACACGGCATCGCCCAACTGCGAGCGGATCTTCTTGGGCGGCGCGCTCGCCACCTCCACCACGAACCCACCGCCTCGCTTGTCGAGCTGGAAGCTCAACAGATCGATGCGATCCGCGTGCACCCGTCGGAAGTGCGGCCATGCGCCCTCGAATCCTTCGAGCTCCAGGGGTTCGATCACGTGCGCGGACAGCGCCTTGCGCATCTTGCTGGCAGTCATGGGTGCCCGACGGTACGCGAGGAGGAGAGACGGGGTCGAGCGCTCGCCGCTCGCCGACGTGTCCCACTTCGAGCGACCGGATCGCGCGGGCGACGGAGTACGATGCCGCGATGGCCCGACCGTTTGCACCGTCCGATGTCGCCAAGCCCTTGCTCGATCGCGCGCGCGCGTTCGTCGACGACGAGCTGATCCCGCGCGAGGCCGAGCTCTTGGCCCAGGGCTTTCTCGCCATGCTCCCCGAGCTGACGAAGCTGCGCGCGCGCGCCAAGGAGCTCGGCCTCTGGGCGCCGTACCTGCCGACGTCGCTCGGCGGCGCCGGCCTCGGGCTGACGGACTACGCGCACGTCTCGGAGGTGCTGGGTCGCACGCCGCTCGGTCACTACGCGCTCAACTGCCAGGCGCCGGACGTGGGCAACATGGAGCTCTTGCATGCGTTCGGCAGCAAGGAGCAACAGGAGCGCTTCCTCGGACCGCTGACGCGCGGGGAGATCCGCAGCTGCTTCGGGATGACGGAGCCCGAGCACGCGGGCTCGAACCCGGTGTGGCTCTCGACGCGCGCGATCAAGGACGGCGACGACTACGTCCTGAACGGGCACAAGTGGTTCACCACCGGCGCCGATGGCGCGAGCTTCTGCATCGTGATGGCGGTGACCGATCCCGATGCGCCACTGCACGCGCGCGCCTCGCAGATCATCGTGCCGATGGACACACCGGGGTTCACGATCGTCCGGCACCTGCCGGTGATGGGCGAGCCGGGCGGCGGCTGGGCGAGCCACAGCGAGGTGCGGCTCGAGGGCGTGCGCGTGCCGCAGAGCCACCGCATCGGCGAAGAAGGCGCGGGGTTCTTGCTCGCGCAGGAGCGCCTCGGGCCCGGGCGCATCCACCACGCGATGCGCTGGATCGGGATCATGGAGCGCGCGTTCGAGCTGGCGGTGCAGCGCGCGGTCAGCCGCGAGCTCGGGCCGGGCAAGCCGCTGGGCACCCAGCACACGGTGCAGGCGCAGCTCGCGCACCTGCGCGCGACGATCGCGGGGGCGCGCTTGATGGTGCTCGACTGCGCGCATCAGATGGACAGCGAGGGTCAGCACGCCGCGCGCGAGTCGATCTCGATGGTGAAGTGGGTCGCGGCGCGCGCGCTGGGCGAGGTGCTCGACGCGGCGATCCAGCTGCACGGCGGCGCGGGCCTGCTCGATGACCTGCCCTTGGCGTACTGGTGGCGACACGAGCGAGCGGCGCGGATCTACGACGGCCCAGACGAGGTCCACATGGCGTCGGTGGGCAAGAAGATCCTCCAGCGCGCGGGCATGCGCCGCAAAGATTGAGCGCGGCCGCCCTGCGCCTACGACACGCGCTACAGAACTGGGGGCGTGAGGGAGAGACCGACGGGCAGAGGCGCGACAGGATCCGGCACGTCGATGAGTACGTCGACAGCGTCCATGCTGATGTGCAAGCAGGGGCGCGCCGCGTCGTCGAACGCGCCATGCGTCGGGCCCGGCAGAAAGCGGGCTGCGATACCGGCGTCCGTGGCGTGCGCCTCGACGCGCATCGCGCCGATCGCCTCGGGTGGTGCCGACGTGATGCGCTCGCGCTCGCGGCCCGTCGCCGCGTCGTACACGACGAGCGCGCCCTCACCCAGCCGCGCGATGCTCGTCCACTGCCCGAGGCCGTCGTAGCTGAGCACGGCGCGGTGGCGGGGATCGAGCACCGTCGCGTTCAACACGAGGCCCTCGAGCATCGTGCTGACCGTGCGGATCAGGGTCGGACCCATCGGCACGAAGCGGCGCTCGCGTGAGAGCCACACGCCCGCCTGCTGGACGCTGCGGGTCCTCGCCTCGGCGCCGTCGCTCGTCTCGATGGAGACGCTCGGCGGAGCCCACACCACGGGCACTCCCTCGTCGAGCGCGCGCAGGTAGCGCTCGGCGAGCGCCTCGCGATGCGCGAGGAGCTGCGCATAGCCTTCATCGCGCGCGAGCGCGGCGAGATCGGGCTCGGTCTCGAGCCGGGGACCGTACGTGGGCAGGTCGGCGGCGAGCACGCGCGAGAGGATCGCGATGGCCTCGTCGTGGCGCTCGAGCCGCGCGAGCGCGCAGGCGTGGTGAAAGCGCGCTTCGAGGTGATCTGGGTACGTCGCGGCTGCGCGCTCGAACGCGACGGCCGATCCTTCGTAGACGCGCCGCGCTTCGACCTCGTCCGCACCCAGCGCGTGGCCGTGGATGCGCATCGCGTCCACGTCCGCTGCCAGAGCGGCCGCGCTCGGCGCCGTCGGGACGTGGTCCCAGCCGATCTCGATCGGCCGCTCCAGCGGCGCAGGTGCGCTGGCGGGCGCCGGCTCGGTGGACGGCGCGGTATCCCCGCAGCCGACGAGCATCAGCACGATCGCGAGCTGCCGCATCACGATGCGGCGAGGGTGGGCGCGACGCCCTCTGCGGCGCGGCTCGGATCGCCGAGCTCGGACCACGCGTCTTCGGCCTTCTGGTTCGACCAGCCGGAGGCCAGGCCCATCGCGTCCAGCGCGTCGATCATCTCCGCCGCGCTCTGCCAGCGCGCATCGAGCGGCTTCTCGAGCGCGCGGTGCACCCAGCTCGCGAGCGCGG
>CAYZQM010000048.1:0-1583 GCA_964480175.1 uncultured Sandaracinaceae bacterium | reverse complement strand
CGACGTCGCTCAGAGGCTCCGGCGTCGAGGTGGCGTGCTGCACGATCAGCCCGAACGCGTTGGTGCTCTCGAACACGTCGCGCCCCGCGAGCAAGCGGTACGCGATGCAGCCCACCGCATAGAGATCCGCGCGCCCATCCACCTCGCGTCCCTCCGCGGCCTCGGGCGCGAGGTAGCCCGGCGTGCCCGCGATGGCGCCCGCGAGCGTCAGCGGCGCGTCGTCGGACTTCGCGGCGTCGATCGGGCGCACCAGCCCGAAGTCCAGGAGCTTCACGAAGTCGTGCATCCCGCCGCGCGTCGCGACCAGCATGTTCGCGGGCTTCACGTCGCGATGCACCAAGCCGTTGTCGTGTGCGTCGCGCAGCGCGAGCAGGAGCTGCCGCAGCAAGAACGCCGCACGCTCGGGCGGCAGCGCGCCGCTCGCGCGGATCAGCGTCTCCATGTCGAGCCCCTCGAGCAGCTCCATCACGTAGTAGACGGAACCGTCGTCGGCGACGCCGAAGTCGTAGACCTCGACCACGTGCGGCGACGTGAGGCTCGCAGTCGCCTGCGCCTCGCGGGCGAAGCGCGCGTGCACCTCGTGCTTCGACTTCTCGTCGGTCGCGCCGAGCAGTTCGGGCCGCACCAGCTTCACCGCCGCAGGTCGCTTGAGGCTCCGGTGCTCGGCGCGCCACACCTCGCCCATCCCGCCCGCGCCCAGTCGGTCGAGGAGCTGGTAGTTCCCCATCGCGCGCAGCTGTCGCACGGTCTTGGCGATCCGGTTCAGGAGCAGCGAGGCCGCGGCGGCCATCGGCACGCTGAGCGCGGTCGGCATGAAGAGCCAGAGCCACAGGTTCCAGGGCGGCGAAGGTCGGCCCATCGCGATGCTGATCACCAAGCCCAGCGGATCCATCAGCGCCGCGAGCAGCGCGGCGATCGTCATCCGCTTGGGCTGGTTGGGGATGAAGATCGCCATCACCAGCACGGCGGGGACGATGGGCGAGACGCCGCGCACGACGTCGGACGCCGCGTACGGCAGCGCGTGGGTGTAGATGCTCGCGAGCAGGCTGCTGAGCACCAGGTACCCGAGGCCGGCGTCGAGCAGCCGCGCGTCGGGCAAGCGCCGCGCACGAGCGAGGGCGAAGCCGATCAGCGAGAGCATCAGCCCCGCGCCCAGCACCCACACCGGGCGCTCGGTCCCCGCGCGCACCCCGAGGTTGGGCTGCCGCAAGAGCGAGAAGCCGAAGCCGAGCACGCACAGCACCACGCCCGTGCCGGTCAGCACCGTGAGCCGATTCACCGCGTCCGCCTGCCATTCGCTTGGGAGGCCATCGAGCAGCGAAGGCGCGCCGGTCACCGGCCGCACCATCCGGTTCAGCGAGCCGAAGGCGTCCTTCTCGGTGGTGGCGAGCTCGTCCCGTCGCACCCCGCGACGCTACCGCCCTTCCCCTCCCGGCGACGACACCAAACGTCGCGGCGACGGCGATTGCCGCGGGTTCGGGGCCCGCGCAAGAACAACCGCGTCAGCACCGAGGGCGCGCCGGAGCCACGCAGTCTAGGCGCGAGGAGGGAGTTTGCCGGGCGCAAGCGACCGACGAGCAACG
>CAYZQM010000047.1:24282-32046 GCA_964480175.1 uncultured Sandaracinaceae bacterium | reverse complement strand
GCGGCTTTGGATGCTTGCTCGGGTCCTTGCGGAACGCCTCGACCTTGGCGAAGAAGTCGGTCTGCATCACCGCCGCCTTCAGGCACGAGTAGCAGCCGTGCAGATCGCCCAGCACGACGAGCTCGGTGCCCGCGGGGTGCGAGGCGTCGGCGACGTAGGTGTGCCCGTCGAGGAACGTGCCCATGCCCTGGAGATCGGCGACGGTCTTCTTGCCGCTCAGCTTGCCGGCGCCCGCGGCCTTCTGCTTGGCGAGCACCTCGAGGTACTGATCGACGAGCGCCAGGTCGGCGTCGATCTGCTTCTGCATGCGACCCAGATCGCTCGAGTAGTGGTGCTCGAACTTCTTGAAGAACGCGTGGTCGGCTTGGGCCGGACGCAGCACGGCTTCTTGGGAGAGGCGTACGGGCGCTGTCTCCACGTCGCTGTCCAGCTCGACCGCGATCTCCGCGCCGGTGTCTTGCACGTCGAGCAGCGCGGCGAGCTCGGAACGGAACTTCGTCTCCGCGGGATGGAGGTGACCGTCCGCCATGATGAACTCGTCGACAGTCTCGAGCAGCGCCTCTTGGCTACCGCGGTCGAAGCCCTTGAAGAGCTCGAAGCAGCGCAGCTTCAGCTTCGCGTGCACGAACGCGTCGCGGCTCTCGTCCTTGCTCACCGGCTCGCTCATCGTGTCCGCGACGTAGCGCTCGATGTTCTCGAACGTCTCGAGGAAGTGCTTGGTGAAGCGCCCCACGAGATCGGCCGCGGTCGCGGGATCGGCGTCGGGCAGCCCGGTCTTGACCCGCTGCGCGACGAGCTTGCCGATGTACTCGCGCACGAACGCGCGCTCCGACTCGTCGAAGTCGCCGTCGATGTGACCGAACGTGGTGAGCGAGAAGATGATCGCCTGCATCTGTCGCTCGGCGATCTGCGGGTCCCGACTGAAGGAGAGCATGGTGCGCGGATGCTATCGCAGAGCGCGACGACAGATCGAGCGTGGGGCGTAGCGCGGATGACGCGGGTCAGCGCGCGCTCCACGGGCTATGGTTGGCACCCTCGTGCATCTCTCCGATCTCCCTCCACGAAAGCGCAAGGATCCCAGCATCGAGCTGCGCCGCTTTCGAGGCCACGAGCTCTACGAGCAGCAGCTCGGCCATCTGCGGGTCGGCCACCTCACCGATCTGCACTTCGGGCGGGTCACGCCGCTCGCGGTGCAGCGCGCGGCGGTCGCGCTCCTCAACGATCAGCGCCCCGACCTGGTGGTCATCACCGGCGACTTCGTGTGCCACTCGCAGCTCTACCTCGATCAGCTCGTCTCTGTGCTGAGCCAGATCGAAGCGCCCACCATCGGCGTGCTGGGCAACCACGACTACTGGTCGGGCGCCGACGAGGTGACCCACGCGCTGAAGCGCGCCGACGTCGAGGTGCTCAAGAACCAGAACACCACGCGCACGATCCGCGGCGAGCGCATCCAGATCGTGGGGCTCGACGACGCGTACACCGGGCACGCCGATCGCCGAAAGGCGCTCGCGGGGATCGATCCGCGGGTCGCGACGATCGGCCTCTCGCACATCGCCGAGGAAGCAGACGCGATGTGGAGCGCGGGCGTGCCGATGGTGCTCGCGGGCCACACCCACGCGGGGCAAGTGACGCTCGCGCGGCTGCACGAGCTCGCGATGGGACGGCTCGTGGGACACAAGTACGTGCATGGCCTCTACGGCACCCGGAAGCTCGACGTCAGCGTGCCGGGCGCGGTGTACGTCGGCGCGGGGATCGGCGCGGCCGTGATGCCCATCCGCCTCGGCGAGCGCGGTCGACGCGAGCTCACCATCTTCGAGCTCGGCGAGCGCGCCCCGATGGTCGACGAGCACCACGACGAACAAGCCGCGCTGCCGGGGCGCAAGCCTTCCCCCGAGGTCACCGCCAAGCGGCACGCCGCCGTGCACGAGAAGATGTGGAAGCGCGAGCAGGCCGCAGCGCGCGCCAAGCCCAAGCGCTGGGGCCGCGCGGTCTGAGCCGCACGCGCGCGATCAGAACGCTGCGGGGTGATCGAGCGACGCGCGCGAGGCGGGCGCCGAGAGCGGATCGTCGTCCGCCCCGCGGGGATGGCACGCGTAGCAGCTGAACCCCTCGCCCGTCGCCGGGTCGTACGTCTCGGCGCCGAGCAGCGTCTGCATCGCGGGCATCACCCGGCTGAACATGAAGCGCGCGCCCTCGGGGAAGCGCTCGACGGTCTGCACCTGACCGATGCTGCCGGTGGGGTAGAGCGTCGGCAGATCCGGGTTGGGCATCGCGAAGCCGCGCTCGCGCGCGCCTTCTCCGTGGCAGGTACCACACGAGACGTCGGCGAAGCGCTCCGGATCGTACTCGGCGAAGAGCTCGCTCATCACCGGCACCACGTGGCGCGCCATGTGCGCTCGACGCTCGTCCGTCGACAGTTCGGCCCAGGGCCGCTCCGGAGGCACCGGCTCGACGTGCGCGTCGGCTTCGGTGGGGGTCGTGCCGCGATCCTCGGCGGCAGCGCCGCACGACATCAGGACGGTCGCGATCAGAGCGAGCGCGGCAGGGCGAGCGAGGATGCGTTGCATGAGCGCCCACTTCGGCGACCGGGATCGATCCGCTACGTGCATCCCGCGACGATCTCACGTTCGCTCGGGCCCCGTCCATCGACGGGCTCGCTCAGCTCAGGTTCTCTTCGACCTCGGCTTCGGAGGCCACGACCACGAGCTCGAGCGGGTAGCCCGCGGCGCGCATGCCCATCGACACCACGGTCGCCCCCATGCGGACCGTCGGCACGGGGAGCACCGCGACGAGCCGATCGACGAGCGACTCCCGCACCAGCGCCGAGAAGAGCGTGATCGCGCGCTCGATGGCGTCGCGGTGATAGCCCGAGACCTTCTCGCCGCGCACGACCCACGGCACCTTGCGTCCCGATGGCGCGCGCGAGCCCGCGACGGATCGAAAGCCCTCGACGAGCGCGTCGATGTCCGCTGCGTGGATGCGCCCTTCGAGCGTCGAGACGACCACCCCCGGCGCCGACCATCGTGACGTGAGTACCGGCATCGCCGGATGATGCGCATACGGACGACGCGTTGGCTACGGGTCCGCCGTCGATTCCAGGGTGACATGTCGCCCCAGTGTCGCGCCGATGATCTCCCACCGCTCTGCGCGCAGGAGCGGGTCGGCGACGTCGTCGAGCAGCTGGATCCGCACGTCTTCGGGCGCATGCCGATCGCGCTCGCGCTCGGGGAAGTTGTTGTACGTGAAGAGCGGCACGCCCGTGATCGGCGCGATCGTCACCCGTCCTTCTTCGATGCGCGCCTCGATGCGCAGCCACACTCCGTCGCGCGAGGTCGAGAGCCACGTCGCGATGTGGGCGCCGCGCGCGGCGTGCCTGCCCCGCACGTAGCGAAAGCCCTGGTTGGAGACGAGGTTGCCGAGCGAGTACGCGCAGACCGCCTCCCCGCGAGGGGACGTGAGGCGCTCGACCTCTTGGAGCACGTGGGGCCCGTGGCCCAGGATCACGTCGGCGCCGTGATCGACGAGCCACTGCGCGCGCTCGCGCTGCGTCCGCATCGGCGTCGCGCGGAAGTCGTGGCTCCAGTGGATCGAGACGACCACCAGGTCCGCTTCGGCGCGCGCCTGCTCGAGCGCTCGCTGGACCGACGCGTCGTCTGCCCACCGCGCGATCAGGGTGCTGGGCCCGAGCGGTCCCGGTCCCCCGTTCACCCGCTCGGTGATGCCCACGAAAGCGACCCGGGTTCCGTCGGCGGTGAGGACGACGCGCGGCGCGAAGGCGCCGGGGAGATCCTCGGCGGCTCCGATCGCGGTCACGTGGGCGCCCGCGAGGGCCTCGAGCGTGCGGCCGGCCCCGATCGAGTGCTGATCCCACGCGTGGTTGTTGGCGACCGACACGACGTCGATCCCGATCGCCGCGAGCACCTGCGCGACCTCGGGCGGCGCTCCGAGGACGGGCGGCGAGCCGGACGAGACGGGGCGCTCGAGCGAGAGTGGGGTCTCGAGGTTGAGGAACGCGAGCTCGTCGTCGTGGATCGCCGCGCGGAGCGGGCCGAGCACGTGCTCGAAGCCCCCGTGGGCGTCGGCGGACGCGAGCACGCGGATGTGCGCGAGCAGATCGCCGCTCGCGCCGATGCGCACCACACGCGACGTCGGCGCGCTGGCCTCGCCCGCGTCACTCGTGTCGTCAGCGACGGGCGCGGGTACCTCGACCGCGTCGGCGTGCTCGACGACCGGCTCGCTCACCGGGTCGACGGCCGCGAGGGGCAGCTCGCGGGGCGGGGGCGAAGGCGCGGCTCGAGCCGCGCCGCACCCGATCGAGAGGGCGAGCGCGATGGCTACGCCGACGGAGCCTCGAGCGTTCTGCACGGGCCGCGTTCGGATCGCTCAGCGACGGCCGAGGCGCGTCGGGATGCGCGGGCCGGTGGGCGCAGGCGCCTCGACCCGGCGACGCCGGGTGCGGCGGGGCGGAGGCGGAGGCTCCTCGGTGTCGAACGGGCGATCGAAGATGAAGAGCTCATCGCGATCGGGGAACGTGAAGGGCATCGAGGGATCGGTGGGCCGCAGCATCGGCGCGACGGTGGCGGTCGCGAGCTGCACCTGGAACGCGTCGCCGGGGCTCATGTCGACCGCGACGTGCGCGACGCCACTGCGATCCGTACGCGCCACTTCGCGGCCGTCGATCAAGACCGGGATGCCCTCGCGGGGACCCTCGCCGCCCGCGCGCACGATGATGACCCCGTGCCGGCTGGCCGGACGGCAGGTGATGCTGACCTGCAGCGCGGCGGTGCTTCCGGTCGCCAGATCGGTGACGCGGCGGAGGATGAGCGGCGAGATGGCCTCGGCCGGGCGATAGCCCGAGGGGCAGGTCGCGCTCACGGCGACCGAGCTGCCTTCCGTGCCGCGCAGCTCGACGCGGAGGCTGCCGTCGGCGGCGGTCGAGCCGATCGGGCCGCCGTTCGCGCTGACCTCGACGCCCGCGAGCGCGACGCCGGGATCGGACGACGCCTGGAACGTCACCGGATAGGTGGGCGCCACTTCCTCTTCGCCGCACGCGAGCAACAAGACGCCGAGGGTGAGTGCGAGGTGCGTTCGCTTCATCAGTAGCCTCCTGCGGTGCATGGTCTGCCATCGGGCAAGATGCCGTTGATGCAGTTCGCGGCCTCGATGCGCCGCTCCAGCATCCGCACCATCATCCCGTACTCGGGCTGATCGGGGTGGGCGAGCGCCAGCGCCTGGTAGAGAGGCAGGGCCTCCGCGAAGCGCCCCGCGATCGCGAGGTCCGCGGCGCGTCGATCGTCGGTCGGGACGCTGGGATCGATGACAGGCGGTGTTCCCGCAGCCGCTGGTGGCGTCGTCGCGGTGGGAGGCACCGTCGTCGGAGGCACCGTCGTCGGAGGCACCGTCGTCGGAGGCACGGTCGTCGGAGGCACCGTCGTCGGAGGCACGGTCGTCGGAGGCACCGCGCCCACCGTCGTCGGAGGCACCCCTGGAGCGACGCCGGGCGCGGGGACCGCAGCCGCACCGGGCACGTAGGGCGGCGCGAGCGGACCGGGCGGCGGCGGATCGCCCTCGCCGCTCGGCATCAAGAGCAGCAGCGCGAGCAGCGCGACGACGGCAGCGCCCGCGCCCATCACCAGCGTGCGACGCGGCACCTTCGCGAGCGCGTCCTTGACCGACGCTCCGGCGTTGGCCGGTGCGGCGACCGGCGGCGGCGCGAACCCTCCAGTAGCCGAGCCGCCCGGAGGCCCCGGCATCGCGAAGCCCCCAGCGGGCGGGTTCGGGGGCGTCGTGGGCGCGAACCCGCCGGGGCCACCCATCGAAGGCGGGCCCATGCCTGGCGCCGACGGGAACGCGGGAGGCGGCGGTCCACCGAAGCCACCAGGCGGCGCACCGAAGGAAGGCGCGCCCGCGCCCGGCGATGCCGGCACGTCGTCGAGCGACACCATGCGCGTCGCCTCTTGCGGCGCGGAGAGCCCCGCCATCAGCGTCGGCGCTTGCTCGCGCAGGCCACCACCTCCACCTGGGCTCCCGCCGAGCCGCGGGCGCGCGCCTCCCGGAGGTGGCGGAGGAGGACGCTGCGACGGAGCTCCTCCACCGAGCGAAGGCGCGGCGGGTCCACCGAGCGAAGGCGCGCCCATCATCGAGGGGATCATGGTCTCGTCGCCGATGCGTGTGCTCTCGGCGGCGAGCGCGTCGGCGTCCGACCAGCTCGGATCGGCGACGCGGGTCGCCTCGGCCATGATCTCCTGCGTGCCCCCGTCCGGGGTCACCGAGACGCGCTTGGCGATCGAGGGCTCGTTCTGGATGGGGCGCGCGTTGGCGTCGCTGGTCTCGATGCTCATCGAGGCTTGGCCGAACACCACCTCGCCGCGCCCCCGGACCTGCACCCACTCGGCCCCGAGCGGCTTGCCGTTGAGGGTGACGCCGCCCACGCGGAGGGTGTCCGCGAGGTACAGCGTCCCGCCGTCCCAGTAGATCTCGAAGTGGTTGGGCTGCACCCCGAACGCATTGATCGGCCACCCGGCCGCTGCGTCGCTCCCGATGGAGAGCCGCGCCTGGGGGTAGTTCGAGTCGATCTGCCACACCGCGCCGTTCGACTGTCCGCGGACCAGCTGGATCCGGGCCCATGCTGCGGGAGCTACGCCTGCCTGACCGAACGCCTGCACTCGTCCTCGTGTCTCGCCGAGCAAGGGCCCGGCAGAGCGGCCTACGTTACCTGAACCGAGACTCGATCGCGACCTTCAAGCGATCGCGGTCGCCGATCGCGGCGCGACCGGGCAGGTGGGACGGGATCGGCGGGGTTTCCTTGGGCGCGAGCGCAGATTGGTGAGCGCCGATCAGTGACCGCCGCCACCGCCGCCACCTTCGTCGCGGTGGCTGGAGTACGGCGCGAGCCCTTGGGCCTCTCGCTGCTGCGCCGCCTGGTAGATGATGGGCGGGATGTCCAGGCCATGGCCGCGCAAGGTCTCGAGGCACTTGGGGATGAAGCCCGTGGGCTCGAAGGTCGAGAGCACGCGACCCTTGTCGTCCTCGCCGTGGTAGCGGCGCACGAAGACGTTCTCGAGGTGGTAGCCGCCCTCGGGCGTGTAGCCCTGCACCTCGGCGATGTGGGTCACGCAGCGCGAGCCGTCGCGCAGACGCGAGGTCTGCACGATGATGTCGACGGCGCTCGCGATCTGCGCGCGGAGGGCCGAGAGCGGGATCTCGATGTCGCTCATGAGGCACATGGTCTCGAGGCGGTTCATCGTGTCGCTCGGGTACGTCGCGTGAACCGTCGCCATGCAGCCGCCGTGACCGGAGGTCATCGCCTGCACCAGATCGACGGCCTCACCGCTCCGGATCTCGCCGACGACGATCCGATCGGGCCGCATCCGCAGCGTGGCCTTGAAGAGGTGGCGGATGGAGACCTCGCCGCGTCCTCGCGAGTCGGGCGGCCTCGCCTCGAGCTGCACCAGGTGCGGCTGCTGCGGCTGCACCTCTTTGTTGTCCTCGATGATGACGACGCGCTCGTCGTCGGGGATGAAGCCCGTCAACGCGTTGAGGAGCGACGTCTTGCCCGAGCCGGTGCCGCCCGCGACGATCGTGTTCTCTTTGACGATGACGACGGAGCGGAGGAACTCGGCGGCCTCGGAGGTGAACGAGCCGAAGCTGACCAGCTTCTCGACCGTGAGCGTCTCGCGGAAGAAGCGGCGGATGGCGACGCACGGACCGTCGGGCGCAGCGGGCGGCAGCGTTTGCGGCCGCGCCTCGATGTCCACCACCAAC
>CAYZQM010000047.1:18465-24272 GCA_964480175.1 uncultured Sandaracinaceae bacterium | reverse complement strand
GCGGGCGGCAGCACCGCCTCGACGCGGCTCCCGTCGGGCAGGCGCCCCTCGAGGATCGGCCTGAACTCGTCGACCGGCTTGCCGATGAACTGCGCCAGGTTCCTCAGCGCGGCGATCAGCGCGTCCTTGGACGCGAACTTGGCCCCGGTCAGCGCGAGCTTGCCTTTGCGCTCGACGTAGATCGTGTCGTAGCCGTTGATCATCACCTCGCTCACGGACGGGTCGTCGAGGAAGGGCTTGATCGGCTCGAAGAACTTGAGGAGCGATTGCTCGAATACGTCTCTGGGAATCGGCATGGGTCTCGCTCGTCAGGTGTCGGGGTCTTCGTGCGGGGGCAGGCGGACCGGACCCGCGGGCGCCGGCTCGGACTCGGGCTCGCGCGCCGGAACCTCGGGCGCGCTCGGCGTCGCCGACGCCTCGCGCGCAGCGACGTAGCGGCCCTCGATCGACAGGCGCGCCTCGCCCGCGTGGTTGCCCCCGGGCGCGAGCTCGAGGTAGCGACGGAACTCGGCGTTGGACGCGTCGGTGTCGGTGTAGCGGTCGCGCAGAAGGACGCCCATCAAGTAGTGCGGCTCCGCTTCGTCGGGCACGGTCTCGAGCACGCGCTCGATGTTGGTTCGCGCCAGCGCGTTCTGGTTCAACGACATCTGCAGCGACGCGACCAAGAGGCGCAGCGGCCACTCTTCCTGATGGCGCTCGAGGTAGGGCTCCGCGTAGCTGAGCGCCGCCGACAGACGCGACGCGCTGATGCACACCTCGAGCAGGCGCGGCAGCACCTCGGTGTCGGGGTAGCCGCGCTCCATCGCCGCGGAGAGGTACTGCTCGGCGCGGATCGAGTCGCCCGACTCGGCGAGCATGTTGCCGTAGCGAAAGAGCTGCGCGGCCTCGATCTGATCGAGCGCGTCGCCCGGAGGCGGCCCGCTCTGGCGCGCGCCGCACCCCGCGAGGCTCGCGATGAAGGGACCCGCCGCGAGCACCGCCACGACGATCAGCGCGTGCTGCGCTCGAGGCGAAGACCAACCGGGCATCATTCGCCTGGCGCGGTGAGCTCGAGCTCGAGCTGGCGTTGCAGGCGGGTGAGCCAGGCGACGTAGGGATGATCCGCGCCGACCTCGGAGATCATCGCGAGGATGGAGCGCGCCTCGAGGAGGGCGTCCTCGTAGTTGCCGTGCTCGATCGCCCGATCGAGACGCACCCGGTGGGTCCGGTAGTCTTCCTCGATGCGCTGCTGCATGTAGTCGGCCTCGCGCTGCATGTCGGCCGCCGCCGCGGTCATGCCCATGCTCGCGTAGCAGGCTTGCGCGACGCGGTAGAGGTGCACGGACTCGACGCCGTCGCCCGGATCGAACGGGTAGCGCTCGCTGCGCGCGAGGCCCGCGGCGGCGTCTTCGTTCGCGTGGTGCTCGGCGACCGCGCCCGTCGCGGGGCAGGCGATGGCCTCTTGAAACAGCACGAACGCCTCGGGCGCTTCGGTCTCGAGCGACGTGCCTGCATCGCCGCTCAGCGCCCAGAGCACCACGAGCACCGCGCCGACCGCGCCGATGATCACCACGGGCGAGACCTGCGCGCCGCCCTTCTTGGCGTCCTGCGGCGCCTTGTCCGTGAGGCGCAGGCGCAGGTTGCCGATCTCGAGCTCGGCGCCCCACGCGACCATGCCGTGCTGGAACGGCTGACCGCCGACCTTCGCGCCCACCTTCGCGCCCTGCGCGATCGCGACCCAGCATCCGTCGCCGCGCGGCGCGATCAGCATGTGCTCGGGCTCGAGATCGCGGGCGTCGGGCACGGAGATCCCGGCCGTGGCGGCGCGACCGACCGTGATCTGCTCGCCCTCGATGCGCGTGCGCTCGAGGGTGCCGTCCTCACGAATGATCTCGACGTAGGCTTCCATATTCGGTGCTTCTCAAGTCTCGGGGACGGGGACGATCAGATGAGGCCGGCCTGCATGGTCTGGACGAAGAACGGGCCGAGGAGGCAGAGGATGATGGCGCCGAAGATCAGCATGAGGGGGCCCATCATGAGGAGCGCGGCGCGCGCGGCGGCCTCTTCTGCCATGACGCTGCGGCGCATGCGCAGCATGGTCGCCTGGATGCGGAGGACCTCGGCGAGCGGGTTGCCCTTCTCCTCGGCTTGCACGACCGCGCCGACGAAGTCGCGGACGGCTTCGGTGAGCGCGCGGTCGGCGAAGTTCTCCAGCGCTTGGCGCCGGGTTCGGCCGAGCTCGAGCTCCTGCAGAATGCGCTCGAACTCCTCCACGAGCGCGTCGTTGCGGTTGCCCGCCTTCTCCACGATCTGTCGGACCGCGCCCGGGAAGTCGAGGCCGGCGCCCATGCACAGCGACGCGAGATCGATCGCGCCCGGCAGCGAGCGGTTCACTTCCTTGAAGCGCCGGTCACGCTCGCCGGTGACGTTGAAGTAGGGGGTCGCCGCGCCGAGCGCGCCGCCGACCATGAAGAGGATCGCGGGGCCATCGAGGACGGTCAGGCCGACGAGGGTGATGAGGCCGCCGATGATGAAGCCGACCGCCGACATCGCGAAGAACTCGTTGGCGGTGAGGCCGAGGTAGTCGCCCGCGTGCTTGAGCAGCTCGTCGACCTTGCGCCGCTGATCCGCGACCCAGCCCGCGATCATCCGGACCAGCGGCTCCATCTGCGCGAAGCTCCCCGCCTCGTCGAGCGCGCGCTGCCGCTTCAGACCGCGCGAGCCCAGGCGCGGGGAGTCCTCGGGGCGGTTGCTGCCGAGCGTGAACACGCCGAGCCCGAGGCCGCCTGCCACCATCGCCATCGCCAAGTACCGGTAGAGCTCGGCCTGCATGTCAGACGTCCACGGTGAGGATTCGACGCGCCAGGATGATCGCCACGAACCAGAGCGTCGTGGCGACCGCGATGATGATGTAGCCGGTGGTGGTCTCGACGAGCGGACGCAGCCACTGGTTGTCCACCTGGTGGATCATGAAGAGCAGCACGAAGGGGATCGCCGCGAGCACGACCGCCTGCATCTTGCCCTCGGCGGTCTTGGTGCGAACGACGCCCTCGAGGCGCTGCATCTCGCGCAGGGTCGCCGCGCTCTTCTCGAGGATCTCGGGCAGATCACCGCCGGTCTGACGACCGACCAGGATCGTCGCGAGCGAGCTCGAGACCACGCGGGAGTCGACCCGACGCGACATGTTGAGCACCGCCTGATCGAGCGGCGTGCCGAGCTTCATCTCCTTGATGACGAGATCGACCTCGTCGGAGAAGGGCGGCCGGATCAAGCGCGCCGACGACGAGATCGCCTCGCCGAGCGAGGGCGCGGCCTTCAGCGCGTTGGCCAAGAGCAGGAGCCACGAGTCGAGGAGGATCTCGAGCGCCGTCACCCGCTCCGCGTGCTTGTTCTGCAGCCAGAACCACGGGACGATCGCAATCGGGATCATGAAGACCGCGTAGAAGCTGTCATCCATGAGGAAGGCGAAGATCGGCATCCCGAAGAAGGCGGCGAGCTGCGCTCGACCGATGTCCTTGCCGCTCGTCTTCCAGAGCTGAAAGCGCACCTCCGCATCGAGCGCAGCCACGTACTTGGCCCAGTAGACCCGCACGAAGCTCGTGGGGTCGGTGATGAGCAAGTAGATCGCGACCACCGCGCCGACCATCAAGAGGACGGCGCCGAGGTAGCCGTACACCAACGTTCCGCCGCTCGCTCCGGTCATATGTAGTCTCCGTCGGTGATGAGGCCGCCGGTGATGAACTCGTCCAAGAACGAAGGAAGGTAGCCGGTCGCGCGGTGCTCGCCGAGCACCTTGCCGTTGGGGCCCGTGCCACTGCGGAGGTAGCCGAAGATCTCGTAGAGCTCGAGATCCCCGTCGTCGTCGAGGCCGACGATCTCCGAGATCGAGGTGACCCGACGCGATCCGTCGGAGAAGCGGGTCTGCTGCATGATCACGTCGACCGACGTCGCGATCTGCTCGCGGATCGCGCGCGCCGGCAGATCGAGGCCGGCCATCAGGCAGAGCGTCTCGAGACGGGAGACGGCCTCGCGCGGGCTGTTGGCGTGGGTGGTGGTCATCGAGCCCTCGTGGCCCGTGTTCATCGCCTGCAGCATGTCGAGCGCCTCGCCGCCGCGGCACTCGCCGACGATGATGCGGTCGGGGCGCATCCGGAGGGCGTTCTTCACCAGGTCGCGGATCGTGTACTCACCGCGGCCCTCCATGTTCGCGGGGCGCGTCTCGAGCGACACGACGTGCGGCTGCTTGAGCTGCAGCTCGGCGGCGTCCTCGATCGTCACGACGCGCTCGTCCTCGGGGATCGCGGAGCTGAGCACGTTGAGCAGCGTGGTCTTGCCCGAGCCGGTGCCGCCCGAGATGACGATGTTCTTCCGCGCCTTGACCGTGCGGGTGATGAACTTGCTCATCTGCTCGGTCATGGCCCCGAAGCCCACCAAGTTGCTCATCGTGAGCGGGGTCTTGGCGAACTTCCGGATCGTGATGCACGAGCCCTTGATCGCGAGCGGCTTGATGATCGCGTTGACCCGGGAGCCGTCCTTGAGGCGCGCGTCGACGAGCGGCGTCGACTCGTCGATGCGGCGACCGAGCGGGGTGACGATGCGCTCGATGACGGCGCGCACCGCCTCGTCGTCGGTGAAGCGAAGCGCGGTGAGGCTGATCTTGCCCTTGCGCTCGACGTAGATGCAGGTCGGGTGGACGACCATGATCTCGGAGACGAGATCGTCGGCGAGCAGGCGCTCGAGCGGACCGAGGCCGAGGGCCTCGTCGGAGATCTCGTCGATGAGCGCCGCGGGATCGGTGCCCGTCGGGAGATCGGCGGAGAACTCGGTGACGATGCGTCGGAGCGCGGTGCGCACCTTCGGGCGCATCGCCTTGTCGTCCATCTTGTTCCGGTCGAGCGACGCGAGATCGAGGTTCTCGAGGAGCACCCGATGGATCCGCTTGCGCACCTCGACCGGCACCATCGCGGTGCCCGAGACGTCGTAGGGGCTCAGCTCGCTCTTGGGCGCGGGCTTGGCGGCCGGCGGCGCCTGCGGCGGTGCGCCTTGATTCAGCTGGTTGTTGCTGAGCGGGCCCTTCGCGAGCGCCGGTGGCTGCTGGTAGGCGCCGAACGGCGGCTGCTGCTGCTGAGGGCCGCCCTGGAACGTGTTGCCGTAGCTGCCGGGCACCGCAGCCATCGCGCCGCCGCCCATCGAAGCACCGGGCTGCGCGGGATAGCCCGCGGTCGGCGCTTGCTGGTACGGCGCGGCGCTGCCGCCGGCGTACGCACCCGGCGCCGCCATCGGGACGGCGCTGCCCGGCGCGAGGATCGGCCGGATCACATACGGTCCGACTTTCATCGGCGTCTGCGCGGGCACCTGCACGCTGGTCCCGCGCACGCGCTGGTTGCCGACCATCGTCCCGTTCGCCGAGCTGTCGGTGACGATGAAGAGGCCGCCTTGTGCGGCCTCGACCGAGAGGTGGCGACGCGAGACGTCGGGCGAGGGCAGCACGACGTGGCACGCGGGGTCGCGTCCGATCGTGACCGCCCCCTGCGCTTCGACCGTGAGCTGCTCGACCGTTCCGTCGGCGAGCTCGATGGCGAGGTAGAGCGGCACCGATCAGGCTCCGTGTGGGCTGGGCGCGCGTCTGCGCGTTCGTACGTGGGGTGTCGCGCGCAGGTCGCTCATTCGAAGCCGGGCGGCGAGGGCTCGATCAGCTCGATGTCGTTCAGGCCGCGTCCACCGATCGAGCCGTAGTTGCGGTAGAGGTCGAGGACCTCGGTGATGCGATCGGCGTCGGCGCGCGGCACCGACTCCACGACCGTCGGGACGATGAAGAGGTAGTTCTC
>CAYZQM010000047.1:0-18455 GCA_964480175.1 uncultured Sandaracinaceae bacterium | reverse complement strand
GGATCGGGATCTGCGAGAGACCCGGCAGACCACCCTGCGCCTCTTCGGTCGCGCGGGCGACGAGCCCGCCGAGCACCAGCGACTCACCGAGCTCCATGTTCACGAGCGTGGTGACCGTGGTGCGCGTGCGGCCCGGGGGCCCGCCCGACTGGAACGGCGCGGTCAGCTCCGATACGTCCGCGGAGATGGTGAGGTCGATGCGCCGGCTGCTCGAGTCGAAGCGGGGCGTGACGGTGAGGATCGAGCCGAAGGTGATGGTCCGGATGTTGACCGAGAAGCCGGTCGCGATCTGGAAGTTCACCTCACCACCTGCGTCGATCGTCGCTTCCTCGCCGTTCGCGGTCACCAGCATCGCCTGACGCATGATGCGACCCCAGCCCGAGCTCATCGCGAGATCCAGCCGCGGCAGGAGCTGGGTGATGGCCGCGTTGATCGAGATGGTCGGATCCGCGGGCGGGCTCGCGATGAGGTTCACGGTGCCCTCGCCGCCGCCGAACGAGGCGGGCCAGCCGATGCCGAGCGCGTGCGAGTAGCTGTCCTGCAGCTGCAGGAAGTACATGTCCAAGCGGATGTTCTCGCGCACGGGCACGCCGCCCGTCGCGGTCACCGAGCGCTCGGGATCGAGGACGGTGATGCGGTAGCGGACCTGCCGACCATCCGTGTAGATGAGCAGGAGCGAGGTGACGCCGGGGCGCTGCGCCGCGAGCACGAAGTTCGTCGAGCGCTCGTCGTAGCGGACCGAGACGATCCCTTCCGTACCTTCGGAGTAGCTCGCGACGTCCGCGCCGGGGATGGTGACCTGGTCACCGACCTCCATCTCGAGCGACTCGCTGTCCGCGCGGCGTTGGGCTTCCGCCACGCCCCCGAAGAGGAGCGCCGGACCCACGACGAGGACCGAAGCGAAGAGCGTGGAGAGAAGGCCGTTGGTGATCTTCATGGAGCAACCCGTGGGAGCGTGGACCGAGGTGGAAACTGCAGAGAGGAGCGCATCGGCTCGCGAGGCGTGAGCCTCGAGGAGCGATCAGCGAGGGGAGTTCAGGTTCACGGGCGCCGGACCCGTCGTGGGGGCGGTGGTCGCCGGCGTGCGAGGACGGGTGCGCACGATCGCCGCGCGGCGCTCCTCCTCGATGATGTCGGCCGTGGTGGTCTCGCCGAGCCCGTCGAGCACCGCGATGTCCTCGGGGTTGCGCATGATCAGCGTGAGCCGACCGCGCTGGGTGGCGAACGCCAAGAGCTGCGCCTGCTCGAGCGTGGCGCTCAGCGTCACCTGCGCGATGTTGCTGTTGCCGCTCGCGGTGCCGGAGGTGGACCGGATGGGCGCGCCCATGTTCTGGCCCGCGGCCAGCACGAGCAGGTTCTGCAGGAGCGGCACCGTCACGCGCTCGACCGAGCCGTCGGGGCTGGTGGAGGCGCGACCCTCCGCGACCCGGCGATCGAGGGTGATCAGCACGTCGACCCGGTCACCGGCGCGAACCAGACCGCCGAAGCTCGCGGTCGCGTCCGCCTCGATGGTGATCGCGCGCATACCCGCGCGGACCAGGCCCGACAGATCCCGCGAGGTGTCCGACGTCGTCGCGAGGTCGGTCCAGAGCAGCGACTCGCCGGCGCGCACGCCGCTCACGACGCGCACGCCCATCACGCGATCGTTGTCCGCCGCCAGCACGTGGCGGTCCTCGATGTAGGACGTGGGGATCTCGTGCACCGCGACCATCGCCTCGCTCAGCGACGTTCCGAGCGGGATGTCCTGCGTGGCGATGAGCACCTGCACGGGCGCCCCGCCCGAGGCCTCGGCCTCGAAGCGTTCCATGTACAAGAAGAGCATCACCAGCCCCACGATGGCGGCGCCAGCGGCAGCGAGGACAGCTTTGGACTTCATCGCGGGCGAGCCTAGCCGATCGGGGTGGCCAGGCGAAAGGCCCTTGTCGCGCGCCCCAGCCGGTGCAGCCTGGGCCCGATGTTGGAAGGACGTGTGGCCTGCGCGCGCAGCAGCTTCTGGGAGGTGGAGACCGAGCGGGGTCTGTTGACCTGCCGGCTGCGGGGCCGGCTGAAGCAAGGCCGGCGGGTCACCGATCTCGCGGTGATCGGCGATCGGGTGCGGGTCACTCCGGGTGCCGAGCGCGACGGCGCGGTGACCGAGGGCACGATCGAGGAGGTGCTCCCCCGTCGCTCCGCGTTCTCCCGCTTGCAGCCCGGGTCACGGCGACCGATCGAAGACGTCCTCGCCGCGAACCTCGACGTCGTGGTGATCTGCGCGGCGGCGACCGACCCGCCGCTGAGGCCCCGGCTCATCGATCGCTTCTTGGTGATCGCGGAGTGGAACCGAATCGAGGCGCTCATCGTGATCACGAAGGTCGACGACGAGAGCGCGCTCGAAGCCCACCGCGCCGCGCTCGAGGCGCGGCGGGTCGCTGGCTACCCGATCTTGGCGACGAGCGCGCAGACGGGACGCGGCATCCCCGAGCTGCGCGCTCGGCTCGACGGCCAGCTCGCGGCGTTCGTCGGTCCCTCGGGCGCCGGCAAGAGCTCGCTGCTCAACGCGCTCGACCCCAGCGTGGATGTCGCGGTCGGCGGCCTGAACGCGGTGAACAAAGGCGGGCACACGACGCGCGTCGCGCGGATCTTCCGCGTGGGCGGCGCGTCGATCGCCGACACCCCGGGCATCCGGGAGCTCGCGCCGTTCGAGCTGCCACCGCGCGCGCTCGGCGACTGCTTCCCCGAGCTGCGCGCGCTCTCGCCCGACTGTCAGTTCGGCGACTGTCTCCACCAGTCGGAGCCGGGCTGCGCGGTGCGAGCGGCACACGAGCGAGGCGCGCTCTCGGCCGATCGCTACGACAGCTACCTGCGGCAACTCCGCGGCGAGAGCTGAGACGCTGCGCGCGCGCCTACACCGAAGCGCCACCCAGAAGCACGGTTCACAAGCACCGCTCGGAGCGCCGCTCAGAAGTGCACGCCGGCCTCGAGGCGCGCGGTCGGCATGAACACGCGTCCGCCGATCCCGCCGGCGATGTCACGCTCGGCCTCTTCGATCGGACCGTCCGGCATGCGCATCGAGTCCGGCACGCCCACGCGGAAGTCGGCGCCGACGGCGAGCGCAGCACCGACCGTCGCGCGCAGCAGCAGATGATCGAAGAGCACCAGGCCGTAGCCGAGCTCGAGGTGGATCGCGTGCACCGTCAGCATCACGCCGATGCGATCCGGCGCGGGCCGCAGCGACTGCCCGGTCGCGGCCTCGAGCGTGGCGCGCGGCAGCGTCGGTGCGCCGTGCAACAGCGAGTAGCCGAGCGCGAGCTCGAGCCCGAGGTCGCGGATCGGACGAACGCCCACCCCGATCCGCACGAGCCCCGCGCCGTCGAGCACGCCCTCGAGCAGACCCCTCGGCCCCGCGCCGACGCCGTACGCCGCAGCCGCTTCGCCCGCGAGCGAGCTGTACGCCGACGGAACGCCACCGGCCCACACGTCGAGGAACACCCCGCTCTGGTGGCCGACGCGCACCCCGATCCCGAGCGCGAGCGGGCAGACGGTGCCCGCCGTGATCTCCAGATCGAACTCACCGAGCAAGGACCTCGGCGTCCACGGCGACGAGAGCGCGCGACCTCGGCCCTCGCGGGTCACTGCGTCGCGCGCTTCGGTGGGCGCGCTCTCGGGGCGCGTCACGTGCGCGTCGTGTGCGACGCTCGGGCTCGACAGCGCGGTCCGCGCTTGGGCGCTGCACGTCGCAGCGACCCACGTCAGCGAGAGCGCGATGATCGAGGCGAAGACGCCTCGAACGAGCGCATTCGCCGCCACACGACCGCGCGTGGTTCGTGCCAGTTCATGCCAACGTGCGCGCACCACGCGGTGTTGAGCAGCGTCCGTGCCAAGCCGCGATCAGACGTGGTCGCTTCAGGCGCGGCGCGAGAGCACCACGTCGAGCATCGGCCCCAGACCGTCCGCTTCGCTCAAGTGCACTTGCGGCTGCGGCACCGTGCGCAGGCGCGCTTCGAGCTCTCCGCCGAGCTCGCGATCCTTGCCCCACACGACCCAGAACGCGTGCGGCAAGCTGCGCGGGACGAACGAGAGGATCTGCTCCGTGCTGAGCGCAGTGGGATCCGTCGCGTCGATCACCACGACCTTCGGGTGCTCGGCGAGCCCTGCGACGAACGTGAGCTTGTCGGACGCGACCTCGACCCGCGCGCGCTCGTCGCCGAGCAACACGCTGAGGCGGTTGGCCGTGGCGTCGGACTGCGCGATCACCAGCACGGGCACCTGACGATCGGTCGCGACGGGCACCGGGCCCGTCACCCGATCGTCGACCGCGTACACCGGCGTCGTGCGATCGCTGATCGATCCGGGCTGCGCCGCGTCGCGACCTGCAGCCTCGAGCGCCGCAGCCGAGCCGATGGTGCGCAGCGCGCGCAGCGCATCCTGCGGCGAGAGCGCGCGGCTCACCGCGCCCGCGAGAGGACCGTCCACGAACGCCAGCTGCTCGCTCGACGTCGAGAGGTCGCGGCCCGCCCAGTCGACGGTCGCCTCGGTCAGGATGCGCTCGATCTCCTCGGGGCTGGAGGAGACCTGGCCCAACCACTCGCGCACGCGCCGGATGAAAGCAGGCTCGTCGATCACGGACCCTGCACTCTCGGGGAAAAAGCCCCCGATGCGCAACGGCGTTCTGCGAGTTCAGCGCGAGCGTACGCGGAGGAGCGCATCAGTCGCCGCTGCGCTGTTCCTTCAGCTCAACCGCATCGACGAAGAGCTTGAAGTACTCACCCGCGCTGGTGATCGCGAAGAAGAGGCTCAGGTACAGCAGCACCAAGCCCACCGCGTTGAAGCTCGTCTCCACCGCGAAGAAGCCGAAGTCGAGGTGGTAGGTGTGATGGAGCATCAGCATCCACACCGCGACCATCTGCAGCGCGGCCTTCTCCTTGCCGCCCTGCGACGCGGCGATCTGCACGCCCTCGCTCATCGCGATCACCCGGAGGCTGGTGATGGACAGCTCGCGCGCGACGATCAGGATCACGGCCCACGCGGGCACGTGACCCATCGCGACCATCGCGACGAGCGACGAGATCACGAGCAGCTTGTCGGCGAGCGGATCGAGGAACTTGCCGAGCACCGACGTCAGGCCCATGCGCCGCGCCAGCCAGCCGTCCAAGAAGTCGGTGATCGCGCTGACGGCGTAGACCATGGCCGCCAAGAAGGTCGAGCGCGGCGTGCCGTCGATGATCAGGAAGAGCGCGACGGGGATCAGGACGATGCGGAGCATCGTCAGGAGGTTCGGCAGGTTCACCGCGTCTTCGCGGATGCTGCGCCGCCGCGCCGCGCGGACCTCCGCGCTCGGACGTCCCTCGGGTTGCTCCGTCATACGAAGAAGACCACGCCCTCACCGCGGAGCGTCACCCATCGGCCGTCCCGCTCGCCGAGGAAGAGCGGCCCCGTGAAGCCGATCAGCGCGTCGAGCTCGACGCGGACCTCGTCACTCGCCTGCACCGAGAGCTTGACGACGCTGCGCGGCACGGAGAGCGCGCACAGGCCGCTGCCCTTCAGCTCGACCGACGGATGCTCGCCGAGCGCTGCGGCCCGCGGCGTCCGCTCGATCGCGAGCTGCTCGTCGAACGCGAAGAGCGCGTCGGCGCGCACCACGAACGACTCGCCCTCGAGCCGAAGGAGCTCGAAGCGGGCGCCCTCCCCGCCACCGCTGCTCGCGGCGAAGGAGGGCGTGAAGTAGAGGACGCGCTGCCCAGCGAAGCGGTAGAGCGGGTGCTCGCCACCATCGAAGGGCGCGATGGGGCTGGGCTCGCCAGGCAGGCTCCCGACGAGCGCGCGGAGCCCGCGCTGCCGGGCGAGGATCGGGCGACGCGGGCGCAAGACGAGGGTCCCATCGTGGGTGAGCGCGAAGCGCTCCTCGCCCTCGCCGCTCACCATGAGCGCGCCCGGTGGGCTCGAGACACGGCTCGCAGGCGCGTGCACCTCGGGCATCAGATCCGCGGGCGGCATCGACGGGAGCGGCGCAGGCGCGAGGCTGCGGCGCGCGCTCTCTTGGGCCGACGCTGCGGGAGGATCGTCGTCCAAGAGCACGATGGGCGCCGCGGCGGGCTCGGCATCCGGGCCGATGCCCAGCGCGGGCGGGCTGAGCGAGAGCCTCGTCGACTCGATGTACGGCGCGGCGTCCTGTGCCCCGACTTGCCCGACGCTCGAGCCGAGCATCTCCTCCATGCGGCGCGCCATCGACGCCTGTCCGCCACGTAGGAACGCCTCGCGTGCGCGATCGAGGTTGCCCACGCGCCACTCGGCCAGACCGACGTAGCGCCACGCGCGCTCGTGGCTCGGATCCTTGGCGACCGCGCGCGCGAGGTGGCCGAGCGCTTGATCGGGCTGCGCGGTCTTGAGCAGCGCCAAGCCCAGGTTCACCCGCAGCGCGACGTCTTCACCGTGGGTCTGCACGAGGTTCGTCCAGATCTCGATCGCGCGCGGATACACCCCGAGCCGGAAGTACACCGACGCGAGGAGGTCTTGGCTCCGCGCATCGAGCGGGTGGAACGCGAGCGCGCGCTCGAGCTCCTCCTTGGCCTGCACCACTTGGTTCGCGATCAGGAACTCGCTGCCGCGCGACAGGTGATAGAGGAACTCTTCGTCGAGGCCGCCCGGCTCGCCCGCCATCTCGTGCGGCCACGAAGGCCGGCGCTCGTCGCGGCCGGAGCTCGCGCTGCGCGCGCGCTGGCTGACCTCGTCGCGGCTCATGAGATCCGATCGCGCATGGGCGAGCGAGGGTAGAGGTTGGGTGCGATGGTGTCGAGCGCGCTCACGGCGCGTCCCATCCGAGCGACGCGCACGCGGCCAGCGCACGCGGGACGCGCGCGGCCCAAGCTGCTTCGTCGTGGCCCGCGCCCGGCTCGTGCCAGTGGCTGAGATCGACGCCGAACGCGTAGCCCTCCGACGCGAGCACGTCGCGGAACTGCGCCGTGACGCAGTAGTTGTCCGAGCCGCTTCCGTCGTCCTCGACGCCGTCGCCGTCAGCGTCGACGCACACGCCGCCGCCACCCGAGTCGAGGTAGAGCGCGGTGCTGCCGTGGCCGACCTCGCTGGGCCACCGCGTGATGAGCGACTCGCTGGCGCCCGAGGCGAACGATCCCCAACCGAGGGTGGGCGAGAGCGCCGCGCCGCACCCGAAGAGCGCCGGGCGTGTGGCCGCCGCGTAGATCGTGACGAGGCCGCCGAGCGAGGAGCCCATCATCGCGAGCGAGTCGCCGCTCGCGGTGACGCCGTAGCGCGCGCGGAAGAACGGCAGCGCCTCGTCTTCGATCAGCGCGAGGTAGTCGTCGGCGCGTCCCCCGACCGTGCTGCCGCCGACCGAGTCCGCGACGTGGGTGTACGCGTCCATGCGATCGGCGGCGTTGTCGATCGCGAGCGCGACGACGTCGGCGAACGCCGGATCACCCAGCGCGGTCTCGACGCGCCAGCCGCCGAAGGGCCCTTCGGGGCCGAAGACGTTCTGACCGTCGTGCAGGAGCAAGGTGCGCGCAGAGGTGGCCGACGACGAGCGCGGGACGAAGCCCGCAGGCAAGTGCGCGCGGAAGGTGCGGGGCAGCGCCAAGTGGCTGGAGGCGAAGGCGGGGAACTGCTCGAAGTGAGCCGTGGCCGGATCGGGGCGCACGTACCCGAAGCGACCGAACGAGTCGAAGCCGTACGCGGTCGCCTCCGGCGGCGCGCGGTAGTCGCCCGAGGGCGTGAGCCACTTGTACATCGCGCCCTCGGCAGGAACGGCGAACGCCGAGTCGTCGAGCACGACCCAGTGGTGCATCCCCGATCGCATCGCAGGGTGCGCGCTCGTGCTCCAGCCGTTGAACGAGCCCGTGAGGTGCAGGGTCGCGGCCAAATCGTCGTACTCGGTCACAAACAGCCAGCGCGTCCCCTCGTGCAACGGCCAGCCCTCGTTCCACGCGACGTCGTGAACGAGCGCGTCGATCGCGTCCTCGTCCAACGGGCTCGCGGAGAACAGCGCGACGAGCTCGTCGATGCGCGAGCGTCCCGCATCGACGTCAGAAACGTCGTCGAGTGAGCCACCCTCGCCCGTGTCGCTCGCGAACGCGTCGAGCGAGGCAGCGTCGTCGAGCGCGGTGGCGTCCAGCGTCTGCCGGGCGTCACGACCCGCATCGAGCTGATCGCCGATGGGCCCGCATCCAGAGAGCGCGATGAGGGCGAGCGCGCCGAAGAGGATGGCGAGCGCGTGATGCCGCTGGGTCACGCGCGTGCTGTATCGCGGTGCGAGCGGGTTGTCAGGGCACGCGCGGGTTGGGCGGACCGTCGCTCGTGAGCGGCGGCGGCGGCGGCGTGCGCACCCGGTCGGCGGGCAAGAGCCCCATCAGATCGCCCACCACCGCGTCGGTGTCGTCGGCGAAGATCGGCTCGCGCCCAAAGATCGTGTAGACGCGGACGCGCCCGAGCACCGGATCGTCGCGATCGTCGAGCCGCATCAGCGTCACGTCGCGCACCCGCTCGGGCGTCTCGCGGATGTCGAGCACGGGCTCGCGGACGCGTCCGCCGACCTCGAGGTGCGAGCGCCGCAGCCACGCCGTCACGATTCCGCGGCCCGCGCCGAGGACGACGCGCGGAATGCCGGTGCCGATGAGGTAGCGACTCTCCGTTCCGTCCCCCGAGCGCTCGAGCATCTCGACGCGCTCGCCGCGCAGGTCGTAGCGGCGGATCTCCGTCCTCCGCGCGACGGGCTGCGGACCGGGCGCGGTGGCGCGACGCCAGACGCGGATGGGGTTGAGCTCGCGGTCGAACACGATCTCCATGTCGGTCGCGCCCATCGCCCACTCTTGGCGCATCGAGAACACGACGTGGCAGCCGCGCGCGGCGAGCTCGTAGTGCTCGACGACGGTGTCGTCGCGCATCACGGGCCCGGCGCGCAGATCGCGAGCGACCGCCGCGACGGTCGCCGGCGCGTCGCCGTCGGCGCAGCTCGGGTAGGGCCGCTCTGCGATCGTCTCGACGCGCTCGCGCGGAAGGCGCGGACAACCGGCGAGCACGAGCAGCCCGGCTACGGAGAGGCCGACGACCGATCGCATCGCGCGCGCCCCCGACCTGGGCACGCCGCGCACGCGGCTAGTGACCTTCTTCGGCCGGCGCTTCGTCGTGCGCCTCGCCACCCTCGTGCGCCTCGCCACCCTCGTGCGCCTCGCCGCCCTCGTGCGCCTCGCCGCCCTCGTGGCCTGCGCCGTGGGGCACGAACTCTTCGGTGCGCTCGATGCCCGCCTCGGGCTCCTCGAAGGTGAACTGATGATCGACGCCACCCGGCGCGCGCTCACCCGTCGAGGGCAGCACGTGCAGGCCATGGAAGCGGTCGCCGTCGTTGCGGTGGTTGGTGTCGTTCAGGGTGTACGCGAGGAAGACGCCCGCGAAGAGCACCGAGCCGACGAAGACGAGCGCGTTGAAGCGGTTGTCGTCCTTGAGGTGCATGAAGAACGTCACGACGAGCGACGCCTTGATGCCGGCGATGATCATCGCGAGCACCAGGTTGAACACCCCGGCGCCGCGCAGCGTGCCCGGCGAGATGAAGCCGTCGATGTCGAGGCGCGAGCTCGCGACGGTGAAGATCGTCAGCCCCGCGAGGGCGAGGAAGATCTTCACGTAGAACGAGACCGGGTGGACGTGAACGTGGACGCGCTCGTCGGCCGGGTCGTCGGTCGCGTGTCCGTCGCGGTAGCTGGGGTCGGCGTGGGTCGACATCGTGGGCCTCAGATCAGGTAGAGGAGCGGGAAGAGGAAGATCCAGACCAGGTCGACGAGATGCCAGTAGAGCGCGGCCAGATCGACGGGGGTCCAGTACTCGGCGTTGAACTCGCCGCGGTTGTTGCGCACCGCGATCCACGCGAGCACGCCGATGCCGATGATGACGTGCACGCCGTGCAGGCCGGTCAGCATGAAGTAGATGCCGAAGAAGACGTGGGTGTGCGCGGGCAGGAGCTCGGTCGCGTGGGTGAGGTGGGGGTGCCAGTACTCACCCGGCAAGAGGCCGTGCTCGAACTTCGCCGAGTACTCGAAGTACTTGATGATGAGGAAGCCGAACGCGCACGCGATGGTCACGTACAGCATGTTCGAGACCATCTTCCTGTCGCCGAGCTGCGCGTAGCGCACCGCGAGCGCGGCCGTCAGCGAAGAGAAGAGCAGCACGATGGTGTTCAGGCCGCCCATCACCCAGTCGAGCTGCGCGGCACCTGCGGCGAACGCCTCCGGGTAGGCGACGCGAACCACGCCGTACGCCACGAAGAGGCCGCTGAAGAAGAGCACCTCCTGCGCGAGGAAGAGCCACATCCCGAGCTTGGCGGACTCGAACTGCTGGATGGGGCTGGTGAAGTGATGCTGGAACCAGCTGGGGCGATTGGCGTCGGCGTGGGCCATCACTCTTCCTCTTCCTTGGCGGCCTTCTTGGCGGGCGCGTCTTCCTCTTGGTCGCTCACGGCGTCGACCGGCTCACCGGTCGCCTTGCCTGCGAACTTGCCCTTCTCGTCGTCGTGCGCGGGCGCCGCGTGGGAGGTGTGCCCGTGATCGTGATCGAAGAGCGCCGCGCCGGTGCGCTCGTGCTCGTAGCCCTCGAAGAGCTCCGCCTCGGTCGCGAGGTGGTAGTCGTAGGGGCCGCGCTCCATCACCGGCTGGTGGTGGAAGTTGTGCTCGATGGGGGGCGACGCCGTCTGCCACTCGTAGCCCGCCGAGCCCCAGGGGTTCTGCGGCGACTTCTTCCCCGAGGTGAGCGAGCGGATGAACATGAAGCCCATGACCAGGAAGCCGAGGAGCAGGGTGTACGCACCGATGCTCGAGACGACGTGCAGGTCCTGGAAGTGGGGCAGGTAGTCGTAGTAGCGGCGCGGCATCCCGTGGGAGCCGAGCAGGAACTGCGGGAAGAAGGTCAGGTTGAAGCCGATGAACACCAGGACGAACGCGATGCGCGCCTGGGTCTCGTCGTAGAGCTTGCCGAACATCTTCGGCCACCAGTAGTGCAGGCCGCCGAGGAAGCCGAACACGGTGCCGCCGACCATGACGTAGTGGAAGTGCGCGACGACGAAGTAGGTGTCGTGCAGGTGGACGTCGACCGCGAGCGTGCCGAGGAAGAGCCCGGTCAGGCCGCCGATGGTGAAGAGCACGATGAACGCGAGGCCGTAGAGCATCGGCGACTCGAAGCTGATCGACCCCTTGTAGAGCGTCGCGGTCCAGTTGAAGACCTTCACGCCCGAGGGGATCGCGACGAGGAACGTCAGCGCCGAGAAGACCAGGGTCGCGTACTCGCTCATGCCGGCCACGAACATGTGGTGGCCCCACACGAGGAAGCCGAGCAGCGCGAGCGAGATCGAGCTCATCGCGACGAACATGTACCCGAAGATCTTGCGCCGGCTGAAGGTGGCGATGATCTCGTTCACGATCGCCATGCCCGGCAGGATCATGATGTAGACGGCGGGGTGCGAGTAGAACCAGAAGAAGTGCTGGAAGAGCACCGGGTCGCCGCCGAGCGTCGGGTTGAAGATGCCGAGCGTGAGGATGTTCTCCATCAACAGGAGAAACAGCGTGATCGCGAGCACGGGCGTCGCGAGCACCTGGATCACGCTCGTCGAGTACATGCCCCAGACGAAGAGCGGCAGGCGGCGCCAGTGCAGACCCGGCGCGCGCAGCGAGTGGATCGTGGCGATGAAGTTCACGCCCGTGAGGATCGAGCTGAAGCCGAGGATGAAGACCGCGGTGGTCATCGTCAGCACGGCGGTGTCGGTCCGCGAGCTGTAGGGCGTGTAGAAGGTCCAGCCGGTGTCGACCGCGTTCGTGACGATCGAGTAGATGCCGAAGCACGCGCCGAGCACGTAGATGTAGAAGGACATCAGGTTCAGCCGGGGGAAGCTGACGTCCTTGGCGCCGATCATCAGGGGCAGGAAGATGTTCCCCAGCGCCGCCGGAACCGACGGGATGATGAAGAGGAACACCATGATCGCGCCGTGCAGCGTGAACACCCGGTTGTAGGTGTCCGGATCCATGATGGTGCGGCCAGGCGTGAGCAGCTCGGTGCGCACCAGGATCGCCATCACGCCACCGAGGAAGAACATCGCGAGGATGCTCGCCAGGTACATGAGGCCGATGCGCTTGTGATCGAGCGTCGTCGCCCAGCTCATCAAGCCCGGCTTGGCGAAGATGTAGCTCGGCTCTTCGGCATGCGTGCTGCCGGAGGGATGATCAGCGGGGTTACCGGTGGTGCTGGTAGCCATGGGCGTTCCTCAGAGCGTCTCTAGGTAAGCAACGAGCGCGTCGAGCTCCGGCTCGCTCATGCGGATGGACGGCATGACGGGCTCGTAGCCCGAGACCACGCGGGCCCGGGGGTGAACGATGGAATCGCGGACGTACTCCTCGTCCACGGTGACGGTGGTGCCGTCGGTGAGGGACTCGCTGCGGCCCCAGAGCGGGCCGTAGAAGTTGGGGCCCGCGAGGTCGGGGCCCGCGCTATCGCGCTGGTGACAGGCCGTGCAGCCCTTCCTCGTGAAGAGGGCCTCGCCACCCTCCGACAGGGGGCAGTCGGTGCCCGCGATCCCGACGCCGTCGGCGCACAGGACCGGACGATCCATCCCGAGGAACGCCTCGTAGTCTTCGCGGCGCTGTACCGCGATCTCGGCGTACATGGTCGCGTGGCCCGAGTTGGTCTCCCACGAGCCCGACGCGCCGCAGTACTCGGTGCAGTAGACCTGCGCGCGGTACCACTCGCGGTTGCCGTCGGGGGTGGAGGTGTCGCCCAGATCGATGTCGGGGCGCTCGAGCGCGTTGAACCAGATCGAGGTGAACATGCCGGGGACCGCGTCGCGCTTCACCCGGAAGTCGGGGATGAAGAACGAGTGGAGTACGTCCTCGGACGAGAGGATGAAGCGCACCGGCACGCCCGCCGGGACGTGAACCTCGTTGTCCTCGCTCACGCCATTCGCGTGCTCGAAGGACCACGCCCACTGCCGACCGCGCACCCGAACGTTGATCGCATCGTCCGGGGCGACCGCGCCCTCGATGTAGTGGGTGTAGCCCCAGTGGAACATGTAGAAGAGGAGGATCAGCGGCGAGAACGTCCAGAAGAGCTCGAGCGCGTTGTGGTGACCCACCGGCTCGGCCTTCACGCCGGGACGCCGACGGTACTTCCACATGAAGAAGACCATCGCGCCGACGATGCCGACGAAGAAGACGACGCTCGTCCAGAAGATGAAATAGAAGATGTCGTCCACGCCCGCGGCCCAGGTGGAGAGCGCGGGGGGGAGCTGACTGGAGGGCAGGAATTCGTCCATCGTGTTCCTCGAGGAGCCTCGGCCCAGAGCTGGCCGAGCGAGAGTGTCGTCAGTCGGCGCGGCCCGAGGCCAGCGCGGGGGTAGCAGAAGCAGTGGGGCCGGACTTGGCGCTGCGATCGCGACGACGCTCGCGACGCCAGTACATGAAGAGGACGCTGCCCAAGATCAGCGCGGTGAGCGCGCCGCCTGCGCGCATCAGGTTCCAGGCGTAGAGCACGTAGCGGCTCTCGCTCTGATCCCAGCGGAAGCAGAAGAGCAGCGCGCGATCGACGATCCCGTCGACCACGCTGGTGCCCGCGCTTGCGAGCGTGCGATCACCGGCTGCCTCGATGAGGCCCAGGCGCACGTCGTTCGACGCGAGCTCGAGCCCGTAGAGATAACGTGCGACGCGCCCCGAACGCTGCAGGAGCACCACCACCGCGGGGTGGGCGAACTGCTGGGTCGCGTCGTCCCAGCGGTAGTTGTAGCCGACGGCGTCGGTGAGCCTGCGGATCTCGGGCTCGGTGCCCGTGAGGAAGTGCCAGCCCTGCTCGGCCTCCGCGCGCGGATAGCGCGCGAGCACCCGACCTCGCGCGAGCGCCGCCGTCTCCGGCAGATCCCGCGGGTTCATGCTGACCGTGATCACGTCGTACTCGATGCCCACGGTCCACGGCTGCGCTCCGAGGGTCTCGGCGATCCCGTTGAGCGCGTTCTCGCAGATGATGGCGCAGTCGTAGTAGACGAAGTTGAGGAGCACGGGACGGCTGCCGTCCACGATGTCGCCGAGCCGGACCGCGTGCCCCTCGTGATCGAGGAACATCGCGTCCGCGGGCACGGCCGCGTCGAGGTGCTCGTCGACCCCGACCCCTCGGAGCAACATCTCCTCACCCCCGGTGCCCGGCGCGATGGCCGGACGAATGCCCGCCTGCGCGCTGGCCATCGAAGGCAGCGCGAGCACGAGCATCAGGGTGAGGGTGCGGATCATCAGGTGGGTTCGTTCACTCGGGGGGCGCGGGCGCAGGGCGGGTCGGACGCGTCGGCGCAGCGGGCGCAACGGCGGCGGCGTCGTCCTCGGGCGGCATCTCGCTGGGCGAGAGCGTGAAGACCGTGCGGGTGGCGTGCGGTGCCGCTTCGGGGGTCGCGGCGGGGAGCGTCGCCCAGCCGAGGCGCGCCGCGTCGCTGTCGTCGGCGGTCGGTCGGATCTGCACGAACGCTGCGCGGCCCCGATCGGCGAGCGCGGAGACCGCCTCTTCGATCGGCATCTCACCGCCCGCGAGCGAGACGCGCGCCTCGTCGCGGTACGCGGCGAGCGCGTCCTCTGCGACGCTGGTCTCGAGGTGCCCGTGCCGGACGGCCGTGGTGTTGTGCTCGAGGTAGGCGTCCGCGGCGAACTTCACGCCGAAGAGCGCCGAGACCGCGAGCAGCGAGTACATCGCGATCAGCTGGTTGCGCGGTTGGCTTCCGTCCGCGCGTACGCGGTCGGACGGTGCGCCGGGATCGTCATCGATGTTCGACATCAAACCACCTCGTGGTGCAGGCCGCGCGGCAGGCGGGGGTCACCGATCGGGATCAGCGGGAAGCGGGTCGCCAAGAAGAGGACGGCCGCGAGGTAGGTGCCGAGCACCGCGAAGAGCGCCGCGAAGTCCATCCACTGGACGTCGAACGCGCCGTTCTCGGACGCGTACGGCATCACGAGCCAGTAGCACTCCATCACGTGCATCACGAGCAGCCATGCGGCGCCGAAGGTCACCCACGGGATGTTGCGCTTCACGTTCCTCGAGATGAGGAAGAAGAACGGCAGGATGAAGTGGGCCACGAGGAGGAAGACCGAGAAGGTCCACCAGCCCTCGCTTCCGCGGAGGTGGTAGTAGGTCGCCTCTTCGGGGATGCCCGCGTACCAGATCAGGAAGAACTGGGAGAACGTCACGTACGCCCAGAACACCAGGAAGCCGAAGAGCAGCTTGCCGACGTCGTGGAAGTGCTCGACGTGTACCGCGTTGCCGATGAGTCCCGACGCGCGCAACGAGTAGAGGATGACGACGAGCGACGCGAGGCTCGAGACCATGCTGACGGCGAAGTACTGCACGCCGAAGATCGTCGAGTACCAGGCGGGCTCGAGCGACATCATCCAGTCGAACGCCGCGAACGTGAGGCTCAGCGCGAGCACCATGATCGAGATCGGCGCCCAGCCGTTCATGCGCTTGGTGGAGTCCAGGTCCTTCTTCTGGTCCTGCGCGGTGGAGGTCCGGAAGTAGTAGATGGAGAGCAAGCTCCAGATCACGAAGTAGCCCAGCGCGAAGATGCTGAAGCGCGTCGGGTTGAGGTAGCTGAGCTTGGCCTCGACGAGCGCGTGGTGGGCCTCGTGCTCGCGCGAGTGGTGCTCGCCCGCGTGCTCACCCTCACCGTGCTCGCCGTGATCCTGGGCGAACGCCGAGTCGACGTCCCAGAAGGGGGCGGCCGAGTGCTCCTCGCCCTCGCCGGCCTCGTCGTGGTGCGCGGGCGCGTCGCCTTCCTCGATCCCCATCTCGGCATCGAGCGCGTGCTGACGCGCGAGCTCCACCCAGGGATAGAGGTGATCCATCCCGAGCCAGACCGGGACGAAGAGGACCGCGAAGAGCGGCAGGCCCGCCGCGAAGAACTCCATCGGGCGGCGGATGGTCACGCTCCAGCCCGCCTTGGTGAGGTGCTGGAGCACCACCAAGAAGAGCGACCCGAGCGCGATCGCGAGACCCGCCATGAACGCGAAGAGCCACGAGAACGCGAAGCGCCGGGGATCGGAGCTCGCCGCGAGCACGCTGCCGAGAATGCCGATCGCCGCGAAGGCCGCCGCGATCTTCCAGCCGCTGGTCCAGCGCGCGCCCGCGGGGACGCGGTACGTCTCCGCCTTGGCCTTCGCCTTCTTGCTATCCGTCTTCGAAGCCATGTTCAGCTCCCGCTCCCCGTGTGGGTCCGGAACTCGATGCGCCGGTTGGTGGCGCGACCTGCGGGCGTGAGGTTGTCTGCGATCGGGCGGCTGCTGCCGTGTCCGACGGCGCTCAAGCGCCAGGGCGCGACGTCGTGATCGACGAGCCAGTCGACGACCGCCTGGGCGCGGCGCTCACTGAGCGTCTGGTTCGCCTCGGCGACGCCCGCGTCGTCGGTGTGACCCTCGACGCTGACCGTCAGGGTCGGGTTCGCGAGGAGCGTCGCGCGGAGCTCGGTGAGCACGGCGGTCGAGGCCCCCACCAGCGTGGTCGAGCCGGTCGCGAAGCGGACCGGCTGCAGCGCGACGATCGCGGTCGGATCGACGCGGATGTACGTCGGGCAGCCGTTGCTCCCGGCCGGCGCAGGCGCCGAGGGGCACGCGTCGACCCCGTCCGCGAGCCCGTCGTTGTCGTTGTCGTCCTCGGGGCAGCCGTCGGTGTCCTCGAAGCCGTCCATGTCCTCGGCCTGATCGAGGCAGCGGTCGGCCCACGCCTGGATGCCGTCGCCGTCCGCGTCGATCGCGGCCTCGGTGGGGCTCGCGGCGTGCAGCTGCAGCGCGCGCACGTACGCGACGATCGCCCAGCGGTCCGCCGTCGGGATCTGCGACCGGTACGCCGGCATCGTGCGGACGCCGTTGGTGATCGTCAGGTAGATGCGCCCGTCGGGCACGTGCAGGAACTGAGGGTCGGCGAGGTCGGCCGCCGCGAAGGTCGCGCCGAGGCGCTCGGCGCGGCGGCTGACCATGCCGCGGCCATCGCCCGCGAGGCCGTGGCAGGGCGCGCAGTAGATGCCGAAGCGGTTCTCACCGCGGGCCAGCATATCGCCCATGCCGCCCGCGTCGTCGATCACCGCCTGGGGGATCGTCGCGACGTACTCACCACGCTCGTCGAGACCCTCGGCGATGGCGAGGTCCTCGCTCGCCTCGCGCGGGAGCGTGCCCTCGACGATCGGCCGCATGGTGCGGTGATCCTCGAAGTAGTGGGCGTACTCCTGCACGTCGTAGCGCGGCATCTCGTGCATGCCGCGGAAGGGGACGATCGGCGGCTCCGTCGACGTGCCGCCGCGGCAGCCGCTCGCCAGAGCGACGACCGAGGCGAGGGTCGGGACCAGGGCCGAGCGCCAAAGAAGGCTGGACATCAGACCTCCTCCTGGATGAGCTCGAGGTGAGAGGGGTGGCACTTCTCGAGGAGCGCGCGGGTCGTGTCGAGATCGAACTTGGTGTCGCCCGCCTCGATCGAGATGAAGAAGCGGTCGTCGGTGCAGCGCTCGAAGCGCTCCGAGTAGAAGACCGGGTGGTGATGGCGCGGGAGCTGGTTCACCCCGAGCATCCCGAGCACCGCACCGAACGCGGAGAGCAGGATGGTGAGCTCGAACATGACCGGCACCATCGAGGGCAGGGCGAAGCCCGGCTTGCCGCCGATGATGAGCGGGTAGTCGTAGCCGTTCGTGAACCACATCAGGAGGAACGCGGCGGTGACGCCGGTGAGGCCGCAGGCGAGCACGATCCAGCCCATGACCGAGTCGGGCAGGCCCATGGCCTTGTCCATCCCGTGCACCGGGAACGGCGTGTGGACGTCCCAGCGGGAGTAGCCGGCGTCGCGCACCTTCTCCGCCGCGTGCATCACGTCGGCCGGGGTCTCGAACTCGGCGAGGTAGAGGATCGGGCGCTTGGACTTCGGCTCGCTCGAGCCGACGTCGCTCTTGGCGTCGTGGTGATCGTCGTGGTGGGCCATGGTGCTCAGGCCTCCTTCGTCGCGAGCGCGGCTTCGCGCTCCTCGTGGTGATCGTCGTGCCCCTCGCCATGGTGGTCCTCACCGTGGTGCGGGTTGGCCTGGGGCAGCACCATCTTCACCTCGGCGATGGCGATCATCGGGATCCACCGGATGAAGAGGAGGAAGAGGGTCATGAACAGACCCATCGAGCCCAGGTAGATCAGGACGTCGACGATCGTCGGGCTGAACATGCCCCAGCTCGAGGGGAGGTAGTCGCGGTGCAGCGTCGTCACGATGATGACGAAGCGCTCGAACCACATGCCGATGTTGATCAGGATCGACGCGATGAACATCCAGGGGATGCTGGTGCGCGCCGCGCGGAACCAGAACGTCTGGGGGACCAGGACGTTGCAGGTGATCATCGACCAGTACGCCCACCAGTAGGGGCCGAACGCGCGGTTCAAGAAGCAGAAGCGCTCGTAGGGGTTGCCCGAGTACCAGGCGATGAAGAACTCCATCGCGTA
>CAYZQM010000046.1:0-32160 GCA_964480175.1 uncultured Sandaracinaceae bacterium | reverse complement strand
CCGGGGATGAGACCGACACCGACCTCGACGAGGCCCGCGTACGTCTCGGCGGACGCCTGCACCGCGTCACACCCGAAGCAGAGCTCGAGGCCCCCGCCGAGCGTCATGCCGTAGGGCGCGGCGACCACCGGCACGCGCGCGTACTTCATGCGCTGCGTCGCCTGCTGGTAGCCCTTGATCATCTTGCGCAGCTCGTCCCACTGGCCGCCCTGCGCCGCGACCACCACGCCGAAGAGGTTGGCGCCGACGCAGAAGTGCTCGCCGGTGTTCGCGATGAGCATCGAGCCGAACGACTCCTCGGCCTTGGCCGTCGCGTCGTGCAGCATCTGGATGACCTCGGGGTCGATGCTGTTGGCCTTGCTGGTGAAGGTCACACCCAGCACGCCATCGCCGAGGTCGTAGGCCTCCGCGCTGCCGTTCTTGAGCACCGCCGCGCCCTTGCGGGCCTTCTCGATCGGGTACTCGCGCGGGTCCTTGGCCTTGGCGACGTAGTCGCCCTTGCTCAGGTCGTAGACCGCGCCGTCCTCGCGATAGAAGCCCTTGGCGCCCGAGGCGCGCATCTTCTCGATGCTCGCGGGCAGCGCGATGCCGTCCTTCTTCATCCGGTCGACCGTCTCGGCGAAGCCGAGCGCGTCCCAGGTCTCGAACGGGCCGAGCTCCCAGTTGTATCCCCACTTCATCGCGTCATCGACGGCCGCGACGTCGTCGGTGATCTCTCCGATGCGACGCGAGGCGTACGCGAGCGCCTTGCTCAGCACGGTCCAGGCGAACTCGCCGACCTTGCCCTCGCTGGCCACCAGCTTCTTCACGCGCTCGGCCGGATCCTCGATCTTGCTCAGGCCCTTGGTGGTCTTGGCGATCGCCGAGTCCCCGCCCTTGTCGCGGTAGGTCATGCTGGCGAAGTCGAGCGTCTGCACGCCCTCCTTGGTCTTCTTGTAGAAGCCGCCCTTGGTCTTGTCGCCGAGGATCTTCTTCTCGACCATCTGGCGGATGAAGCCGGGCACCTCGAAGGTCGCCTTCTCTTCGTCGTTGGGCAGGGACTTCACGCAGTTGTCGGCGACGTGCACGAAGGTGTCGAGACCCACCATATCCGCGGTGCGGAACGACGCGCTCTTGGGATGGCCCATGGGCGTGCCGGTGATGTTGTCGACGTCCTCGGGCGTCAGGCCCGCCTTCACCATCTCGTGGATGGTGGTGAGCATCGAGTGCACCCCGATGCGGTTCCCCACGAAGTTCGGGGTGTCCTTGCCGAACACGATGCCCTTACCGAGCTGATCGCGACCGAAGCGCGCGACGCGCTCCATCGTCGCGGGATCCGTCTCCGGCCCGGCCACGAGCTCGAGGAGCTTCATGTACCGGACGGGGTTGAAGAAGTGCATGACCAGGAACTGGTCTTTGAAGGTCTTCTTGCGCCCCTCCATCATGTCGTGGATGCGCAGGCCCGACGTGTTCGAGGCCACGATGGTGTGCTCGCCGATGATCGCCTCGAGCTTGGCGAACATCGACTGCTTGATGTCCAGGCGCTCGATGATCGCCTCGACGACGAGATCACACTCGGCCATGCGGCCCAGGTCGTCCTCGAAGTTGCCGGTCTCGATGAGCTTGGCGTTCGCGTTGGCGAAGAGCAGCGCGGGGCGCGCCTTGAGCAGGCCCGCGAGCGCCGCGTCGGCCACCTTGTTGCGCGCCGCCTTCGGAGCCCCCGCGGGAGCATCCTTGGGGGGCATGTCGAGGAGGATCACCTCGAGGCCCGCGTTCGCCATGTGCGCGGCGATGCCGCTGCCCATCACGCCCGAGCCCAGGACACCGACCTTGCGGATCACTTTCGCCGTCATGTTCGCTTGCCGTCCTTGCTTGGAAAGGTCTGAAGGAAACCACGCGACTCGTCGGGCCAGAGGGCCGCTGGTCGAACCGCGGACCGAGTGCATAGCGCAACGGTCGCTCCGGGCCTAGCCAAGAAATGAATGGCGACTCATTCGGCACGCGACCGCCCCGTCCCAGAGGCCGTCGCGCCGATGCGAGCCACGCAAGCTGGGGCCCCACGCGCAGCGCAACGCAGGGCCCGCTCGCCTTGCGGCCGGGTCTGCAGGCTAGACGAAGAGCTCGAGCGCGGTCAGCACGCCGAGCGCCGCGAGCGCGTTCGCCTGCTTGCCCTCGACCGCACCCTCGAGGCCCGCGAGCACCTCGGGGCTCGGGTGCTCGCCCTGCCAGAGGTGCTTGGCGCCCGCGCTCACCCGATCCATCTCCGCGCGCGCGTAGATGCGGAGGACCTCCGCGTCGGGCCGCTTGCGCTGGGGATCCTCGAGCGCGTCGACGAACTCCTTGGCGTTGCGCACCACGAAGCGGTGGCTCGCCGACTGCGACTCGATGCGCAGCTCGTCGGAGAGGATCCCGTCGCGCTCGTACTCGCTCACGATGGTGGGCAGGAAGATGCTGTACGAGCCCTGCGCCCAGTTCTCTCCGTGCGACTCGAAGTAGAAGCGGTAGTTCGTCAGGTAGAGCTGACCGTCGATGGGCTGGCCTTGGATGAACCGAGCGAGCGCGGCGGCGGTGCCGCGCATGGCGCCGAAGGGCTCGATGGCGGGCGCGGGCGCGTCGGTGGGCGCCTCGACGCCCAAGAGCAGGCGCGCGGGCTGCGAGAGGATGATGCGTTCGTTGGCGAGGAGGGCTGCGTCCATGGGCTCGTGCTCTTCAGGTCCCGTGCCAAGCGATGTCACGCACAAAGCGCGCTCTGTACCGTGGCGGCAAGCCCCGGCGCGGCGCGAGCGCACACCCGCGGCGTCACACGTCGCGCGACGTGAGCGTCCGCCAGCACGGCTTGTTGAGCGCCTCGACGACCGGGAAGAGCTCGCCGGTGCGGATGAGGATCGATCGCTCCGCCTCGCTCGGCTCCTGCCAGTTGCGTCCGTCGACGTAGCCGTCGAACGTGTAGATCCCCGAGGTCTCGCACCGCATGCCGGTCTGAAACCGGTCGCCAAGATCCGCCATGTACCCTCCGGCCCCGACCTTCCCTGAGGTCACGGGCAGGCGAGACGATGCCGCGAACGCAGCGGCCGCGTCAACCCGCGTCGACGCTGCGCGGGGGGACGCGTCACCCCCCGCAGCAGCGCTTGAACTTCTTGCCGCTGCCGCAGGGGCACGGATCGTTGCGGCCGACCTTGGGCGCCGCGCGGGCCTGCGGCGCGGGCTTCGCGCCCAGCAGCGAGAACTGCGCTTGGCGCTGCATGAAGTCGGCGACGATGCCCACGTCCATGCGCGGCAGCCGCTGCACGTAGGCCTCGGGCAAATAGAGGTCCTGGGGCTGCATCCGCGCGATGGAGGGGAGCTGACACGCGAGCTCGAGCTCGACCGGCTGCTCCGCGCCGAGCAGCGAGAGCCCGAGGTTGGGCCACAGCGCGCGCGCGACGGGATCGGGGATCGCAGCGACCTGCTCCGCGCTCGGCTGCCCGATGCCGTCGAGCAGCGCGCTCACGAGGAGCTTGCCCGTCTCGAGCGAGACGCGATCGATCTCGGCGGTGTCGGCGAGCGTGGCGCGCACCGCGTTGGCGAGCTGCACGCCGACCATCTCCAGGCCGCGGTAGTACGGATCGGTGTGGGCCTGTTGGCTCGGCGAGCGCAGCGCCTTGGTCGCCTCCGCGCGGACCTTGTTGGATGCGAGCGCGGTGACGCCGAGCGCGAGCTCGCGGAGCAACACGACCTGCACGCTCGAGTCGTGCGCCGACTTCTTGATGTACGGCAGCACGTCCTTGGCGTGGCGCGCGAGCATCCACAGCGCGCGCGCGGTGTGGGCGACGGTGCCGAGCTCCGCCGCGGCGATCGCGTAGACCCACCAGTGATCGGGCGGCAGCGCGCGCCCTTGGGCGGCGACGTCCTCATGATCGCAGAGGACCATCATGTGGCCGTAGATCCACGCGGCGCGGCCGTAGGTCTCCACCAGGTCGCGATCGGCGGCCTTGAGGCGATCCATCTGCAGCGAGAGCACCTCGGAGCGAACGCGGACGACGCACTCGAAGTTGCTCCAGAGCGCCTGGGTCATCGCGCCCGCGATGAGCGGGCGGACCTCGAGCAAGAGCTCGACATCCTCGCGCGAGACCATCAGCCCGTGCTCGCGCATGCGCGCGAAGACCCGGCCGCTGGTGGTCAGCCCGCCGTCCTCGCGCGCGCGTTCTGAGCGCGCGATGCGCTCGCGCATGCGCTCGACCTTGCTCACGGCCGCATCGAGGCGCGCTTTGGTGAGCAGCGGCAGCGGGCTGTCGTCGATCCGCATCCCCTTGCCCAGGCACGTCACGAAGCGACCGCGACGCGTGACGATCACGAACGGCCCCTCGCGCGGATCGTCGAGCGAGATCGCGAGCCGCTCGGTCCCCTCGGGCAGCGCCGCCCGCGACAGCACCTCCGCGAGCAGCTCCTGATCCCGATAGAGCGTCAGCGCGAGCTCGACGTGATCATCCGCCACCCGATCGAGCCGCCGCAAGAAGTGCTCGTCGTGCCCCATCGCTCAGCGGCTCGAACCGAAAGACAACACGCACAGAAGGTACCAGCACGCCGGCCACGCGATCGACGGCGTTCCCGGCGACCCGGCTCGCCACGAGACCTACTGCCACTCGGCGACGCCGCTCGCATTGGAGTTCGGCGCTCGTTCGAGCTTCGCGCGGCGGACCTTCCCGACGGCGGTCGCCGCGCGCACCAAGAAGGGCCCCCTCGCCGGCCCCGATCAGATCATTCGGACCTTTTCGACGGCGATCGCCGCGCCCCCCCTCGCCGGCCCCGATCCGTCCTCGCATCCCACACAACGGCTACGCGGATCTCGCCACGCCGTCGCGTCGACTACGAAGGCCCGGCGCTCTCCGATCTGCTCAGCGCGTGTCCGCGGCATCGACTTCGCGGATGTGCGCGTGGCACCCTGCCGCTCGCATGACCTACGCCCGCTATCGCCATCTCGCGATCGATCGCCCCAAGGCGCCGGCCAGTGACGAGGAGCTGCGCGCCGTGGAGCAAGCGCTCGGCGCCACGTTGCCGGACTCGTTTCGGGACTTCATCCGCGTCGCGGGCGGGGGATCGATCGAGTACGTGATCGACGTGCCGACGTCGAAGGGACGCACGGAGCCGATGGCCTTCGGCGGGATCTTCTCCGCGCATGCGGACGACCGAGAGAACCTCCTCGAGGAGATCGCGTCGGCGCGAAACCACATGAACGCGCCGCCCGGGGTCCTTCCCTTCGCGCGCGACGGCGGCGGCTCGATCGCGTACCTCGATCTGTCGCCGGAAGGCGGCGGCAAGGTGGTCGCGTTCGTGGACTCGATGCCGGCGTGGACGGGGCGCGAGCGGGCGTCGGGCTTCGTCGAGCTCGCGGCCTCGTTCGACGCGTACGTCGACAAGCTCCACATCGATCGGGACTACGTCCTCGATGTGCTCGAGAACGACGTGTCCGAGGCGTCGCACATCGACGCGACCGAGGCGTGGCTCGACATCGGGATCCCCGAGTGGCGTGACGACGCCGAGCTCGCGGACGCGGTGAACGCCGCGCGCGCCCGCATCGCTGGCTGATGCCTCCTCGATCAGGAAACAGGGCCGCGCGCGCCCACTCCGTCCGGGGTCGACGGTGAGCGACATGCAGCGGCTCCTGGCCGAGATCGCGCGAACGCCCGGTTGCTCCGTGGCGCCGCCTCGCGGGAGCCCACAGCTTCGGCTCGGGGACCTACGACGGATAGATGGGGGCCACGAGGGGCGAGCGGACACCGAGGTCTGGACGAGCTCAAATGGGGTCACGCAGGACCGCCGCTCGACAGCTCGCCTCCGCCTTGGAGTTGGGCGCTCGCCGCGACCCGAGGGGACGGCGTGGGGGCTCTTCGCAGGGAGCACGGCGAGCGACGCATGGACGGTCCGCCGTGGCGAAGCTCCACCGTTCGAGCTTCGTCTCGGCGGACTTTCCCGACGGCGATCGCCGCGCGCACCAAGAAGGGCCCCCTCGCCGGCCTCGATCCGTCCACCACACCCAATGCCGGGTCGATGAGCGACTACGCGCTGCGATCAGGTGCGCTCGACGATCAGGGCGACCGCTTCGCCGCCGCCGATGCAGAGCGTCGCGAGGCCCCTCTTCTTGCCGGTGTCCTCGAGCGCGTGCAGCAGCGTCGTCAGGATGCGCGCGCCGCTCGCGCCGATCGGGTGGCCGATCGCGATGGCGCCGCCGCGCACGTTGATCTTCTCCTCGGGGATGCCGCACTCCTTCGCGGTCACCATCGCGACGACGGCGAAGGCCTCGTTGATCTCGAAGAGATCAATGTCGCCGATCGACAGGCCGGTCTTGGCGAGCGCGGCTTTGATCGCGCCGACCGGCGCGGTGGTGAACCACTCGGGCGCCTGCGCGTGACCGCCCCAGCCGACGATGCGCGCGCTGGGCTTGAGACCGCGGGCCTTCACCACGTCGCCGCTCGCGAGGATGGTGGCCGACGCGCCGTCGTTGATCTTCGAGGCGTTCGCCGCGGTGATCGTCCCGTCCTTCTGGAAGGCGGGGCGCAGCGTCGGCATCTTGTCGAACTTCACCTTCTTGGGCTCTTCGTCGTCGGCGACGGTGACCGCGCCCGCGCGTCCCTCGATCACCACCGGCACGATCTCGCGCGTGAAGTGTCCGCCCTGCTGCGCGGCGATCGCGCGCTCGTAGCTGAGCTTCGCGAACGCGTCCTGCGCCTCGCGGGAGAAAGCATGCTCCTTGGCGCAGAGCTCACCCGCGTTGCCCATGTGCATGTCCTTGTAGGGATCCCACAGGCCGTCGTGGATCATCGAGTCCACCGCCTTGCCGTGGCCCATGCGGAACCCCGAGCGCGCCTGCGGGAGCAGGTAGGGCGCGTTCGTCATCGACTCCATCCCGCCCGCGACCACGACGCTCGCGTCGTCGGTCATGATCGAGCGCGCGCCCAAGATGACCGCCTGCAGGCCCGAGCCGCAGACCTTGCCGACCGTCGTCGCGGGGACGCTGTCGGGGATGCCCGCGCCCTTCGCCGCCTGCCGCGCCGGCGCCTGACCGAGGCCCGCGCTGAGCACGTTGCCCATGAACGTCTCCTGCACGTCGCCCGCGGCGAGCCCCGAGCGCGCGAGCGCCGCGGTGATCGCGGTGGCGCCGAGCTTGGTGGCGGGGACGTCGGCGAGCGCTCCCTGGAACGAGCCGACGGGGGTGCGAGCGCTGGACACGATGAAGACGTCGTTCTTGGACATGGCGCGAACTCTTCTCCCCGACGCCACGGATGGTCAAGCCCGCCCCGTGAGTGGTGCCGCGCGCGAGCCCGCGAGCCCGAGCCCGCGATCCTCCAGCCAGCTCGCCGTCGGGTCGCCAGCACCGCGCCGCTGTGTAAGGACCGCGCCCGCCATGACCTACCGCTTCGCTCTTCTCCTCGCCCTCGTCTCCGCGTCCAGCTGCGCAGACGGCAACCAGCCGCGCGACACCGGCGGCACGGACACGCCCGCGGGCGACACGAGCGCGCCGATCGATGCGCCCACCGTCGATGCGCCTAGCGACGATGCCTCCACTTCGATCACCACCGTCACGGTGCGGCAGATTCAGGACGAGGGCGCCGCAGGCCACGTGCTCCCGGGCGCGCGGGTGCGCATCGAGGGCGCGGTCGTCGCCGCGGTCGATGCGTACGAGGAGAACGGCGCGGGCATGGGCAACGTGAGCGACGTGTGGATCGCGGACGCCGCGGGCGGGCCGTTCTCGGGCGTGCACGTCTACATGCCGGTTCACACCACGTGCGCGGGCAGCGCGACGCTGCGCATCGGCGACGTCGTCGACGTCGAGGGCACCATCCAAGAGTTCGCGGTGCCGAGCGACGCGAGCGGACGCACGGTGACGCAGCTGATCGCGGGCACCGTCGCCTGCACCGGCACCGGGCCCGCACCGATCCCCGTTCCGATCGCGGACGCCGCGTCGCTCGGCGACGACGTGACCGCCGAGACCTACGAGGGCGTCGTGATCCAGCTCGCCGCGGTCGAAGCGTCGACCGAGCCCGATCGCTTCGGCACCCAGAGCCTCCGCGTCGGGCCGCCCATCGACGACGATCTGTACGCGCACCCGGGCACCGCGCGGGATCGCTTCGTCACCGTCGTCGGCGCGTTCCACTCCATGCTCGGGCGCTGGGCGATCTTGCCGCGCGCGATGAGCGACGTGACGCTCGGCGCGCCGCGCGACGTCGAGGACGGCTCGGGCGCGTGGGGATGCGCGGACGAGATCGACTCCGATGGCGATGGTTCGATCGACTGCGCGGACGCCGACTGCGCGGGCTCGCGCTTCTGCGTGGGCACGCGCGTGAGCGTGCAGGACCTCCAGGATCCCGGACGCCCAGGGCCCGCGTCGGGCGTGGCCGTCTCGCTGCGCGGACCGCTCGTGGTGACGTCGATCGACACGTTCGCTGAGATGACGGGCGCTGGATACACGGGCACCGTCGTCGTCCAGGATCCCGACGCAGCGGACCCGCGCTACGCGGGCATCCACGTCTACATCCCCGATCTCGAGCCCTGCGGCGCGGCGCTCGCGCTCGGAGATCGGGTCTTCGTCGCGGGCACGTACGAGGAGTACGCGGACAGCGGCGATCCCGGCGCGCTCACCGAGATCCGCAGCGGGCTGCTCAGCTGCCAGAGCCCGGGCACGCCGCTCGTGCCGACCGTGATCGCAGCGAGTGAGCTCGGCGACGCGAGCAGCGCCGAGCCGTGGGAGGGCGTGCTCGTCGAGATCGGCGACGTCGACGTGATCTCCGCGCCTGGCGCGTTCGGTCGCTTCGCGGTCACGGGCGACGTGTTCATCGACGACGACGTGTATCGCCCGAGCGTGACGGTGGGCGATCACCTCGCGCGCGTGGTCGGCGTCGTCAGCTACCAGTTCGAGCACCAGCTCGAGCCGCGCATGGCGTCCGACGTCGTCATCGGGCCGAGCGAGCGCGACGACGTGACGTGCGGCAACGGCCTGGACGACGACGGGGACGGCGCCATCGACTGCTCCGATCTCGACTGCTGCGCGAGCGCGCCCTGCATGGGCGCGGTGGCGAGCCGCAGCCTCATCCTGAGCGAGGTCCTCTACGACTCCACCGGCGCGGACGATGGCCGCGAGTGGGTCGAGCTGCGCAACGCGGGCAGCGGATCGGTCCCGCTCGCTTGCTACGTGATCGGCAACGGCTCCACGAGCTACCGCTACTCGGTGGCGCAGCTGCCGGCGATCGAGATCCCCGCGGGCGGCTGCGTGATCGTCGGCGGCCCCGACTGCGGCGGCGCGGCGTGCACGGTGACGAGCAACTTCACGCCCGACTTCCACAACGGCACCTCGGGCTCGGCGTCGGGCGTCGCGCTGCTCTATGGGACGGCCGCCTCGATCACCGACGCCACCGTGCCCGTCGACGCCGTGCTCTACGGCACCGCGAACATGGCAGGCCTGCTGGATGCGAGCGGCACCGCGCCCGCGAGCGCCCACGTCGTCGACGTCGCGGCGGGCCACTCGATCGCGCGCGCGATGGATGGCAGCTGGACGGATCTCGCCACGCCCACCCCCGGCAGCTGCGCGCTCTTCACGCCCTGACATCATCGAGCGCGCGTCAGGGACCCGCGTCGCTCGTGCTCGATGGAAAGCGCCACGCGGCCTCGACGTGGCCGCCGTCCGGGAAGTCGGCGACCACCGAGGCGCCGCCATCGGTGATGACGATCTCGCCCGAGCTCGCGCAGATCACGTCGCGGCGGATGCACCCGTGCTCGTCGCCGAACTCATCGCCGAACTCGCGGCAGAGCTGGCCGCGCTCGGCGTCGAACCCGAGCACGTAGCCGTAGCTCGAGAGCTGCGGCGGATACGACGCTGACGCGCCGCCTTCCCCGTCGTGAATGCCGCCCGCCCACGACGCGCAGAAGTCGGGTCCGAGCGCGCTCGCGAAGCCGCCGCAGCGGCCGAAGGGCTCGACGTCCGGACCGGTGGACCGCCGCACGGTGAGGTGGGCTTCCTGAGGAAAAGGGGGCGCGGTGGTGTCCACCCGAAAGCACACGCATCCACCCAAGCACAGCGCCGCGAGCGTCCACCGCATCGAGCGAGGCTACGAGCGGCCACGGAATCGCACCAGCCATCAATTGCGGCATCGCTCACCTGGGTGCCATAGTCCGCCCCGTTCGCGCCCCGGTGCCGTTTCATTGGGCGTGCACGCTCCGTAGTCGATGACCCTCTCGTTCACCCTCCTCTCGCTCGCGACCTTCGCGCTGTCCTTCTTCGCGTTGGGCGTGCTCGCGGTCGCGCTGCACGTGCGGCGTCGGATCCCGGTGCCCGAGGGCGCGCTGCCGCCGGTGTCGATCCTCAAGCCGCTCAAGGGCCTCGAAGAGCACCTCGAGGAGAACCTCGAGACGTTCTTCCTGCAGGACTACCCGGCGCCCTTCGAGATCGTCTTCTCCAGCACCGACGAGGACGATCCCGCGCTGCGCGTCGCGCGGAAGGTCGCGGCACGGCACCCCGAGCGCACCGTGCGCTTTGCGATCTCGGATCCCGACTTCGGCCTCAACCCCAAGGTCGCCAACCTCCGCGGCGCGATGCGCGCGGCCAAGCACGATCTGGTGCTCCAGTCGGACGCCAACGTGCGGGCCCGCCCCGACTACCTCACCCGCGTCGTGAGCGAGCTCGAGGGCGATGGCGGGCACCTGCTCTCGAGCCTGGTGGTCGGCGTGGGCGAGGGCTCGGTCGGCGCGCGCCTCGAGAACCTCCAGCTCGGCGCGATGATCGTCCCTTCGGTGTGCTTCGCGCTGCGCTTCTTCGGGGTGCCCTGCGTGATCGGCAAGTCCATGCTCTTCCGGCGCTCGGAGCTCGAGGCGCTCGGCGGCCTCGAGTCGGTGCGCGACGTGCTCGCCGAGGACTATCTCTTGGGCCGCGCGTTCCAAGCGGCGGGCAAGAACGTGCTGCTCTCGTCGACGGTCGCGGAGAACCTCAACCAGGACGTGAGCATCGAGCGCTTCATGAGCCGCCACGGTCGGTGGCTGAAGATGCGCGCGGTGCTGCACGTGCCCGCGTTCATCGCGGATCTGTTCGCCAACCCGGTCGCGTTCGCGCTCGCCGCGATCCTCGCCGCCGCCGTCGAAGCGAGGCACGCGCCCTTCGAGCCCGGCGTGGTGATCGCGGCGGTCGGCATCGTGGTGGGCAAGATGGTGCTCGACCGCGTCGCGCTGCGCGCCGTTCGCGGCCGCGACATGGGGGTGGTGGGGATGCTGCTCGGTCCGCTCAAGGACGTGCTGATGCTCGGCGTGTGGCCCTACGCCGCCGTCTCGCGCTCGATCGAGTGGCGCGGCGTGAAGCTGCGGATGGGCTGGGGCACCAAGCTGCGTCCGGACGAAGGCAGCTTGCTCGCACGCGCGCTGGGCCGCGCCTCGGCCTGAGCCTCGGCTCCCTTTCGAGGCGGAGCGCGAGGCTGACCGCGAGGCTGAGTGCGCGCCCGCGGGAGCGCGTGGGATCGTGTGGTAGACCGCACGGATGACGCCGATCGAGGAGCTGACCCACTTGCTCCGCCCCGCGGGCGGCGGGCTCTACCTGGTGTCGACGGGGCTCGATGCGCAGCGGGCGCTGCAGCGGCGGCTCTACGGCGCGGCGGATGAAGCCGAGGTGCAGCGGCGTTTCGCCGAGCGGCTCGAGCGGCTCGCCGACGCCAAGGTGCTGCTGCTCGGGGTGCCGAGCGACATCGGCGCGGGCTTCCGGCGCGGCGCGAGCCTGGCGCCCGCCGCGATCCGCACCGCGATGCTGGAGGCCGATCCCGAGTGGCCCGAGCGCGCGGCCTCGCTCGGGGTGATCGACGTCGGCGACGTCTTCGTCGTCCCCCAGCTCTTGCACGACGACATGCTGAGCCGCACCCAGCGCACCCGCGCGCAGCGCGCGCTCTATCCCAAGGTCGCGGTCGGCGTCCGCTCTGGGCTGCCGGTCTCGCCGCTCTCGATCGAAGAGCGCGCGCTCGATCTCTTGCTCGCGCTCGCGCCCAACGCCAAGCCGATGGTGCTCGGCGGCGATCACTCCGTCGCGTGGCCCGTGACCGCCGCGCTGCATCGCCGCGCGAGCGCGCCGTTCGCGATCGTGCAGCCCGACGCGCACACGGATCTGTTGCCCGAGCGCTTGGGCATCAAGTACTGCTTCGCGACCTGGAGCTACCACGCGAACGAGCTGCTCGGACGCGGCGGCAAGCTGGTGCAGCTCGGGGTGCGCGCCTCGCGCCACGATCGGGCGCACTGGGAGTCGAGCCTCGGCGTGAAGCAGTTCTGGCCGGACAGCTACTTGCCACGGCCCGCCGAGACCGCGGACGAGGTGATGGCGCACCTGCGCTCGCTACAGGTGAGCGGCGTGTACCTGTCGAACGACATCGACGGCACCGACGTGCGCTTCGCGCCCTCGACGGGCACCCCCGAGCCCGACGGGCTCGATCCCGAGTGGCTGCTCGCGCTGATCGATCGCATCGGGCGCGAGGTGGGCCTGATCGCCGCCGACTGCGTCGAGGTGGCGCCGCCGCTCGGCAGCGACGAGGAGCAGCAGCGCACGCTCGCGCTCGCGGCGCGCTACGTGCGCGCCAGCATCGACGCGCTGCTCCGCACCCCGTGACGACCCCGCGCGTCTCGGTGCTGCTGCCGTTCCGCGACGTCGAAGCGACGCTCGAGGAAGCGATGAGATCGATCCTGAGCGAGCGCGACGTCGAGCTCGAGCTGCTGGCGATCGACGACGCCTCGAGCGATCGGTCGCAAGAGATCGCGCTGTCGTTCGACGATTTGCGGGTGCGGGTGCTCTCGAGCGGAGGCCACGGGATCGCGGCTGCGCTGGAGCTCGGGCGGCGGGAAGCGCGCGCCGCGTTCCTCGGGCGCATGGATGGAGACGACGTGAGCTTGCCCGGACGCTTCGCCGCGCAGCTGGAGCGGCTCGAGCGCGAGCCATCGCTCGCGGTGGTGGGCGGCCCGATCGAGGCGTTCTCCGACGATGGTCCGCTGGGCGAGGGCCTCGTCCGCTACGTCGCGTGGCAGAACGGGCTCGTCACGCCGGAGGATCACGCGAGGGACGCGTTCGTCGAAGCGACCTTGTGCCATCCGTCGGTGCTGCTGCGCGCGGCGAGCCTCGATGCGGTGGGCGGCTACCGCGCAGGGCCGTTCGCGGAGGACTGGGATCTCTGGCTGCGCTTCGCGGGCGCGGGCCTCGGCGCCGCCAAGGTCGAGGCGAGCGTGCTGCGCTGGCGACACCGCGCTGGGCGCGCGACGTTCTCGGATCCGCGCTACGGCGAGGACGCGCACCGAGCGCTGCGCGCGATGCACCTGGCGCCTCGCCTCCTCGCGCGACGTGCAGAAGGGCGGCGGCTGACGTGCTGGGGCGCAGGCCCGGTCGCGCGCAAGAACGCGCGCGCGCTCGAGGCCCATGGCGTCCGCTTCGAGCGCTTCGTGGAGATCGATCCGAGGCGCATCGGCGGCGTCTGTCGCGGCGCCCCGATCATCGCGCAAGGCGAGCTGACGGCGGAGGACTTCGTGGTGGTCTTGGTGGGCGCGCGCGGCGCGAGGGATCAGATCCGCGCAGCGCTGCTGGCAGACGACCGGAACGAAGGCGACGACTTTCTGTGCGCGACGTGAGCGAGTCGCTGCGTGGCCGCGACCGAGACGGAGACCGTGACCGCCCGCGCGAACCACGACCGCGGGCCGCACGACGACGTGCGGGCTGATCTTCGGCCGGCGTTCCCCCTGAGGAGCGAAGCGACGATTTGGGGGAACAGCCCGCCCGCAGGCGCGCAGCGCCGAGGACCGGGCGGATGGGGGCATCCACGGATTCGAGTCACTCGATCTCTCGATCTCTCGATCTCTCGACCTCTCGATCGCTCGTTCTCTCGATCTCGAGGGAGCACCAGATCGAGTGATCAGCGTGCGAAGTACGCTTCGGCGTGGGTGCGCTGCTCGCGGGTCAGGCCGTGCAGCTTCGCGCGCACCTCGAACGCCTCGCCGATCTTCCGGCTGTTGATCGCCTTGGCGCCGGTGCCGATCGAGCGCTCGTGGCCATCGGCGTCACGCCAGCGGGCCTCGATGCGCATCGGCGTCCCCGGCGCGAAGGCGCGCGGGAGCGTGAAGGTCACCACCTCGCCGGCGAGCGCGTCCCACGTCCCTGCCACCCCGGAGACCTCGACGGACAGCGGCGCGCTCATCGACGCCTCGCTGCGGCGACGGCGGCGCGCGCCTCCTTCATCTCGACCGCTTCCTTCTTCTTCTCCCGATCGTCGCTGGTCTTCTTGCCGCGACCGAGGCCGATCTCGAGCTTCACGTGGCTGCCTTTGAAGTACATGCGCATGGGCACGATCGTCAGGCCGCGCAGGGTGGCCCGACCTCGCCACTTCTCGATCTGCCCCGCGTGCAGCAGCAGCTTGCGCGAGCGCTTGGGCTCGTGACCGAAGGTGCCGGCCTGCTCGTAGGGCGCGATGAACGCGTTCTTGAGGAAGAGCTCGTTGCCCTCGAAGAGCGCGAAGCTCCCCTCGAGATCACAGCGGCCCATGCGGAGGCTCTTCACCTCGGAGCCCTTGAGCACGACGCCGACCTCGAGCTTCTCCTCGATCTCGTAGCGCACCGTCGCCTTCGCGTTGCGCGCGATGGGCTTCTCGAGGGTCTTGTCCTTGGGGGCCACGGGGAGCGGGGTCTACCACGCGCAGCGCGGTCGCGTGTCCCGGAGCGAGGCGGATGCGTCGCGCCGTCCACGGACGCGGCGCTTCACGCAATGTCACCCGCCCTCCCCTTGCCGTCCTCCGCCGAGGCACCATGAGCCGGCGATGAGCGCGCTCGCTTCGGGGTCGTATCAGGTCCTCTACCAGTCGGAGTACGGTCGCCTAGAGCTAGACGCAGCGCGCGGCCTCGTGCGCTACACGCGCAGCGGCGTGCCGTTCCCCAGCGTGGGCGACGCGGAGGCGATGTTCCGCGCGATCGGCGCGGTGAGTCTGCCCCGCCCGCGGCACGAGCTGGTGCTCTTGTCCGACGTGCGCGCCGCGGTCGGACGCAACGACGCGGCATTCGAGCAGGTCGTGCAGACCCACGGACGCGAGCTCTTCGAGGGCTTCGCCAAGCGCGCGGCGCTGGTCCGAACGGTGGTGGGCTCGCTGCAGGTGAAGCGAATGAACCGCGAGCGGGTGCTACCAGTCGAGGTATTCGTCGACGAGGCGGAGGCGCTGGAATACCTCGGCATCTGATCCGCTCGCCGCTCGCTCGAGAGCCAGGCCGCTGATCGTCGATCAGGGCAGAGCAGCGATCGCGCACGGGCTCGGGCGCCGGCACGCGGGGATCGGATCGCGCTCGTCATTCAGTCCGCACGGAGCTCAGAGCGGGCGCGGGCGCGGGCGCGGCGCTCGCGGAGATCGGATCGCGCTCGTCATTCAGCCCGCGCAGAGCTCAGAGCGGGCACGGGCGCGGGCGCGGGCACGGGCGCGGGTCTGCAAGTGACCAGGAGGCGGGCAATCGAACATCGGCCTCGACCCCCGTTCACGCCCGCGATCACCACGGTCCCTCGACGAGCGGCGCTCGTCGAGACCCATCCCGATCGCTCACTTCTTCGCCCCTGAGGCGCGGAGCTGTCGCGACCGGGGCGCGAGGGGCCGGCGTTGTCGGACGGAGGAGAGAAGAGGCCGTTCACGACCACGACCACGTTCAAGTTCACGTTCACGACGGTCGCGTCCACCCACGACCCACTCGACGAGCAGCGCACGCCCGACCGCCACCTGATCTCTCACTTCTCTCCCCCCAAAGCGCGGTGCTCTGTAGTGACCGTGCAGCAAGGGGCCGGGGTGGGGGTTCCGAGTAGAACGCGTCGGAACGACCTACGAGGTAGCGAAGCTCGAGCAAGGGTGTTCGAGTTCCGATGCTGACCGAGGGAGGAACCCTCACCCCGGCCCCGCTCTCCGCAACCGTCCCCTACGCACCGCGCGACAAATACTCGCCCCGCGCAGCGGACTGGTTTTCACAAAGCCAAGCGCAGCAGAAGGCCGAGCGCAGCGAGAAGGCCAAGCGCAGCGAGAAGGCCAAGCGCAGAGCAAGCAAGCGCAGCGAGAAGGCCAAGCGCAGCGCAAGCAGCGAGAAGGCCAAGCGCAGCGAAGAAGGCCCCAGCGGCCTAAGAGCCAGGACTGTCTTCACCGGGCTCCGCCAAAGCCAACGCATAAGGGAAGACCTCGAGCTCGGCTTCGCCGAGCGCGCGGCTCGCGTCGGTCAGCGTCGCGCCCGTGGTGCGCACGTCGTCCAGCAAGAGCACCCTGCGCTCGCTCGGGCGCTTCGCGGTGTCGCGGAGAAGGAACGCGCGATCGACGTTGTTCCGCCGGGCGCCGCGCCCGAGCGACGCTTGGACTTCGGTGTGGCGAGCCCGCGACAAGAGCCGCCGCGCGGGCACGCCCAGCGCGCGCGCCGCGGCGTACGCGAGCAGCCCGGTCTGATCGAAGCCGCGCGCCCTCAGCCTCCGCCCGTGCAGCGGCACGAACGTGATCGCGTCGAAGCGCGACGCGAGCGGGCGGAGCGCGGCGACGAGCAGCGGCGCGAGCGCGTGGACGAGCTCGGGCTGTGGCCCGTACTTGTAGCGGCGGATCGCGTCGGCGAGCGGGCCCCCGTAGACGAACGCGGCGAGCGTCGCGTGGCCTCCTTCGGTGCGCTCGAGCAGCGGGGCGCAGCCCTCACAGAAGCGATGCACCCGTTCGCTCGCGAGGTCACACGCAGGACAAGTCGGCGGCGCGAGGAGATCGAGCAGGCCCCGGAGCATCGGCTTCCACATGGGCGCGCGCTATCGAACGAGGCGATCAGAAGTTGCTCGCGCCCGTCGGATGAAGGCCTCGGGCGATCGCCGCGCGCGCCCGCTCGACCTCGGCCGTCATCGCCTCGGGCCACACGGTCGAGCCCACGGCGTCGTCGAAGACCGCGAGCTGTCGCTCGACGCTCTGTCCTGCGGCGGTCAAGAGGAGCGCCCGCTCGATCGCGAGCGTGAGGCACTCGGTCGGGTCCTCCGCGTGTCGGGCGCGCGCGAGCGCGACGTCGATCGCGGCCGCCGCGCCCTCGAGGAACGAGACGGCCGGGGGCGTGCGCCGGTAGACGCCGGCCTCGTCGCGCTCGAGCGGCAGCGGCGCGCGCGGCCAGCGATGCTGCGCGAGCTCGGGCGCGTAGATGCCGACGAGCGCCTCGACGGTGCCGTCGCCCGTCAGATCCTCGAGCGCCTCGAGGCACACGCCGGGCGGCAGGTCGGTCGCATCGACCCGAAGCGGCGTGAGGCGCGCGTCCTCGCTCACGTCGATCACGAGCAGGCACGTGCGGTGCGGCTCGGCGCGGGTGACCACGATGTCGAGCTGGTGATCGCCGTCGAGATCGTGCCCCGAGCGATCGACGTCGAGCTCGACCGCCCCCGCGCTGGGCGTCACTCCGTCTTCCGCGTGCGAGTCGAGCGAGAGCGACACTCCGTCGCGCGTGACCACGCGGATGGCCCGATGATCGTCGCGCGCGCGATGAAAGCCGAGCGCGATCGCGCCGCCCACCTCGACGCGCGCGACCACGCGCAGGCCCGCGGGCTCGAGGTACGCGATCACCCGCTGCGCTTCCTCCTCGGGGACCACGCCCGCCTGCAGGAGCTCGGAATAGTCGGGCAGGCGCCGCGGCGCGCCGCAGCCGAGCAACGAGAGCGTGAGCAGAGCGCATGCGCGGCGCATCGGAGGACGAGAACGCAAAGGCGGCGGCGCCAACTTCCCTCGACCCCACGCGTCGTTCAAGGAAGCAAGCGGCCAAAAAAGCAGGCACGCTTCGCTCCGCATGCAGGCTCGAACGACGGCGCGCTCCTTTCGTCGCGGGGCCGGCGCGTGAGCACGGGGCCGGGCCGGAGCGTGGGCACCACGCCGACGATGACGCCCGGCTCGTCGCCCGATCGCGCCAAGGAGCGGGTGCTCGACGCGATGCTCCGCGTCGCGGCGAACGAGGAGCTGCAGACGAACCGGCGACGCATGTCGATCGCGTACGCCATCGCGGCGGTGCTGGTGCCCTGCTTCGCGGCGCTCGACTTCCTCTTCCTCGCGGTCGATCCCGAGTGGAACATCGAGGCCATCCTGGGCATCCGCCTCGCGGTGACGCCGATCCTGATGATCGCGTCGCTGCGAACGAGGCGCCGCGAGATCACGCCCGCCGAGCTCGATGCGTGGGTGATGGTGGCGCCGGTCCTGCTCACCGGCGCGATGGCGCTCTCCGTCATGGTGACGGGCATGCTCGACAGCCCGTACGTGCCGGGGCTCTTGCTCGTGGCGTGCGGCTACCCCTTCGTGCCGCAGCACTACCGCCGCGCGCTGTGGACCGGGACGTTCGCGACGCTCGTGTTCCCCACGCTCTATCTCGGCTGGGCGCTCGCCTCGGGCGATCCCGCGATGCTCGCTCCGCGCGCGCTCGTGCGCCTCGCGACCGCCGTGTCGATCCACGGCGCGACCGTCGGCGTGCTGGTGCTGGCCGCGCACTGGCTCTGGGCCATCCGCAAAGAGGTCTTCGAGTCGCGATCGATCGGGCGCTACCGGGTGCGCAAGCGCATCGGCCGCGGCGGCATGGGCGAGGTGTGGTCGGCGTGGGACGAGACGCTCAAGCGCGAGGTCGCGCTCAAGATCCTGCGTACCGATCGCCAGGACGCGGTCGCCGTCGCCCGCTTCGAGCGCGAGGTGCGGGCCACCATCGAGCTCACCCACCCGAACACGGTGCGGGTCTTCGACTTCGGCGCGACGGAGGAGGGGCTCTCGTACTACGCGATGGAGCTGCTCCAGGGCGAGACGCTCGCGCAGCTCGTGCGACGCGAAGCGCCGCTGACGGTGGAGCGCGCCGCGTGGCTCGGCCTCCAAGTCGCGAGGGCGCTCGCGGAGGCGCACGCGCGCGGGATCGTGCACCGCGACATCAAGCCGGAGAACATCTTCGTCACCCACGCAGGCGACGAGGCGGATCACGCCAAGGTGCTCGACTTCGGGATCGCGCGGGTCGACGGCGCGCTGCAGGGGCTGACCGAGACGGGCGTCGTCGGCACCCCGCAGTACCTCGCGCCCGAGCTCTTGATGGGCGAGCCCGCGACGGGCGCGGCCGACGTGTACGCGCTCGGCGTCGTGCTCTTCCAGATGCTGACCGGCGAGCTGCCCTTCGCCGCCGAGGACGCGCGGGCGCTCTTGCTCGCGCGCCTCGCGCTGCCAGCGCGGCAGGTGCGCGAACTGAGGCCGGAGGTGCCGGAGGCGCTCGCCGACGTGGTGCGCCACGCGCTCGAGCGGCAGCCGAGCGATCGCCTGGCCACGGGGCGCGCGCTGGCGGATGCGCTCGCGCAGACGGGCCTCGCGGAGCGCCACAAGCCGCTCATCGGCCAGCGGATCACGACCGACGAGCTGGCGACCAGCGTGGGCACACCGACGGTTCCGGAAGGGGTGCGCAAGGACGTCGAGGACGCGGAGCGGACGACGAAGTAGGCCCCGACGTCCGACGAGACGATGTCGCCCACCGATGCGGTGAGCGCTCCTTCAGCGACCGATCACGGCGTGCAGGCCGGCATCCTCAGGCCATCGAACGTGTCCGTCGCGAACCCTGCCCACTCGCTCGCAGGATCGAACGCGTCGCTGCCGTTGGTGTCGGGGCTCGCGCCGCAGCGCCGCCGCAGCGTGTTGTCCGCCGTCGACGTCAGGCCGGAGCCCCACTCGGTGGTGGGACGGAAGCCGATCTGACCGATCACGTCGATCGTCGTCCCGCCGCACTCGAGCGAGACCGCGTCGTCGCCGTTGAAGTCGAGCGGAGGCGACGCGAGCGCGTCGCAGCGTGGCGCGAGCTCGCTGCCGGCCGACGCGTGACACAGCACCTGCACGGCGCCGGGAGCCAGCGTCCCCGTGAGCGGGATGGTGCGGCTCGCGGTGAACGATCCGTTCGAGTAGACGATCACCGAGCAGCTCCCGGCGGCGAGATCGAAGCTCGCGGCGCCCGCGTTGCGGATCTCGACGGCCTTGTTGTTCGAGCTCCCTTCGACGTACTCGCTGAAGATCAACGGGATGGGCCCGGTGATCGGCGCGTCGGGCGCGCTGCCGGCGTCCATGCCGGCGTCCATGCCCGCGTCGCGGCCCCCGTCGAAGCCCGCATCGATGCCTGCGTCCAGGCCTCCGTCGTCCATGCTCATCGGCGCGTCGATCCCCGCATCGAAGCCGCCGGGCACGTCGGGCAGCGCGCCTCCGTCGATCATCCCCGCATCGACCCCCGCGTCCGCGTCGCTGCACGCGGCCCCGAGGCAGCAGCGGCCGTTCACGCAGTCGAGGCCATCGCCACACAGCACGTTCAGGCACGAGCGGGTCAAGACGACCGTCACCCGCCGGGTCCCGCCCGCGATCCAGCTCGTCGACGCCACGCGCCGCGTGACTGGCACGCCCGCGAGGTTGCCGGTGACGTCGATGCGCACGTCGCCCGAGGCCTCGAGGGGCGGCGGCACGACCGCGAGCGAGTGGGGCCACGTGGTGCGCACCGGGTAGTCCTCGCGGAACATCACCCCGAACTGGGTGCGGACCTCGATGGTCAGCGAGTCGATGTCGCTCGGGATCGTGAGGTCCGTCGAGGTGACCTCGATGAGGATGTTGGTCCGATCGGCGCAGCCCCCGATCACCAGCAGAAGCAGCAGCGAGAGCAGGGAGCATCCTCGAAGGAGCGAGCGCATCGGGGTCATCCTACACCGTGACGAGGCTAGAGCGCTTTGAGCTTCGCGAGGGCGTTGATCGCCTCCAGCGGGGTCATCTGGTTCGGATCGAGCTCCGCGAGCGCCTCGCGCAGGGGATCCGGCGGCGGCTGGAGGCTGGGTGACGATTGCGAGGCGACCTCGGAGGCGAGCGGCAGGCTGAGCTGCGGCCGCTCGGCGCGCGCGGTCGACGACGCGCCCCGCGGTGTGGTCTCGAGCCGATCGAGCAGCGCCTTGGCCCGCGCCAGCACCGGCGCCGGGATCCCCGCGAGCCGCGCGACCGCGATGCCGTAGCTCCGGTGGCTCGGACCGCGGAGCAAGCGATGGAGGAACACGATGTCTCCGTCCTTCTCCCGCGCGGTCACGTTGTAGTTGACCACGAGCGAGGGTCGCTGCGCCTCGAGCTCACAGAGCTCGTGGTAGTGCGTCGCGAAGAGCGCGCGGCACTTCACCGCATCCACCAGGTGCTCGGCGACCGCCCACGCGATCGAGAGACCGTCGTAGGTGCTGGTGCCCCTCCCTATCTCGTCGAGCACCACGAGGCTCCGGGTGCTGGCGCCCGAGAGCAGCGCCGCCGTCTCGCGCATCTCGACCATGAAGGTGCTCTCGCCGCGCGAGAGGTTGTCGCTCGCGCCGACCCGGGTGTAGATGCGATCGCAGAGGCCGATGCGCGCGCGCTCGGCCGGCACGAAGCTCTCTATCTGCGCGAGGATTACGGTGAGCGCGACCTGCCGTATTGAGGTCGACTTGCCCGCCATGTTCGGCCCCGTGATCACCGCGAGGCGCTCGCCCGCGGCGTCCAGGCTCAGGTCGTTGGGCACGAAGGTGCCGGCGGCGGCGAGGGTCTCGACGACGGGGTGGCGCGCGCCGACCAGCTCCAGCACCGGCTGCTCCGTGATCTCGGGGCGCACGTAACCTCGACGCTGCGCGACCTCCGCGAGCGCGGCGTCCACGTCCACGTCGCTCAGCAGACGCGCCCAGCGCCTCAAGCGCGCCGCCGCCGCGCCCACGCGCTTGCGGAGCGACTCGAAGATTTCCTGCTCGAGCGCGCGCGCCCGCTCTTCGGCGTGGAGGATCTTGTCGGCCAGCTCGTCGAGCGCGTCGGTGGTGAAGCGCTCGCCGTTCGCCACGGTCTGCTTGCGCCGAAAGTGGGGCGGCACGAGGTGCAGGTTCGGCCGGGTGATCTCCACGTAGTAGCCGAAGACCTTGGTGAAGCGGATCTTGAGCGACGCGATCTTCGAGGCGTTGCGCTCGCGGGCCTCGAGCTCGAGCAAGAGATCCTTGCTGCGGCTGCCGATCTGCCGCAGCTCGTCGAGCGCGGGATCCACTCCGTCGCGCACCACGCCGCCTTGGTTCGACAGGAACGGCGGCTGATCGACGAGGGTGCGCTCGATGTCGCCGGCGACGTCGGACGCCGAGTCCGCGACCTCGAGGCTGCGGAGCGGGTGCTCGGCCGCGAGGCTGCTCGGCGCATCGGCGCAGAGCGCCTGCACCTCGCCGGCCGCCGAGAGCCCCGCGCGCAGCGCGCCGAGATCGAGCGGCGTCGCGATGCCCAGCTCCGCGCGCGTCGCGAGGCGCTCGAGATCCCCGACGTCGCTCAGCGCCTTGCGCAGCGCGCCGCGCAAGATCGGATCCTCGACCAGCGCCTCCACCCGATCGAGCCGGCGCTGGATCGCCGCGCTCTCCGCGAGCGGCGCGAGCAAGCGACGCCGCAACGTGCGCGCGCCCATCGGCGTCTCGGTCGCGTCCAGGAGATGAAGCAGCGAGCCCACCCGATCGCCGGAGAGCGTGCGCACCAGCTCGAGGTTGCGCACCGCGACGTCGTCGAGACCGAGCGCGTGGCTGGGATCGTAGGTGGTCAGCTGCCCGAGGCTCAGCGAGGCCTTGGGCTGCGAGGCGCGCGCGTAGTCGACCGCTCGCTGCGTCGCGTGCTGCAACACCGGCGGCGCGTGGGCGGCGTCGATGATCTCGGGATCGGGCGACGTCGGGAGCGCGGCGGCGCGGAGCCGCTCGACCCGGGCACGCGGCAGCGCCTTGCCGATCGGATCGGCCAGCGCGGCGCTCGACGGATCGAGCACCACCTCGCGAGGATCGAGCCGCAAGAGCTCGCCCAGCGCGTGCGCCTCGCTCGTCACCACACAGCCGCGCACCTCGGAGCGCGAGAGCTCGAGCGCCGCCAGGCCGAAGGCGCCCTCGTGCGCCACCACCGCCACCACGAGGTTGTCGATGCGCGCGTCGAGCGCGTCGGGATCGAGCGCGAGGCCGGGCGTCACCACCCGCACCACCTCGCGGGGCACCACGCCCTTCACCGTCTTGGGATCGGCCATCTGCTCGCAGAGCGCGACCTTGAAGCCCTGCTCGAGCAGGCGCGCGAGGTAGCCCGCCGCCGCGTGGTGCGGCACGCCCGCCATCGGGATCTCTTCGCCGCCGGTCGTCTTGCTCCGCGACGTCAGCGTGAGATCGAGCGCCTTGCTCGCGATCACCGCGTCTTCGAAGAAGAGCTCGTAAAAGTCGCCCATCCGAAAGAAGAGCAGCGCGTCGGGCTGCTCCGCCTTGCAGCGGAAGAACTGCTTCATCGCGGGCGAGCTCTCGCCCTTGCCGCTGCGGGAGCTGCCCTCGGTCTCGCTGGGCCGCGCCACGCTCGCTACTCCAAGCGGGTGCCGGACACGATCGCGTAGGTCGGGGTGTCCAGCTCGATCAGGCCGCGGCGCTGCGGCTCGATGATGAAGATGCGCTGGAGCATGTCGCTCCAGATCACGTCCGAGGGCAGCACGAGGAACGTGGACGACGTCGTCGTGTTCACGAAGCTGAGCGGGGCGAGCAGCTGCGCGTCGGCCGCGGAGGTCGCGCTCGCGCTCACGATGCCGATGCGGAAGCGCAGCACCGAACCGCCTCGCGGCGCGGCGGCGCCCTCGCCTTCGATCGCGAGCCGGAACGCGACGCGGGTGTTCGCGAAGGGCTCGCCCAAGAACGCGCGGTGGGTGCGGAGCGGGTTCGCCGAGGTGTCGACGGTGCAGAGGCCGTCGGTCCCCTCGATCACCCGATGCAGCACGCCGGTCCGGCTGCCCGCGACCGTGTACGCGCGGTGCGAGCGCACGTCGAAGGACACCAGCTCGTCGCCCAGGCAGCGGAGCGCGTCCGCCAGGGTCACCGCTTCGCGCGGCAGGCCCGTCTCGTCGTCGATGATGGGCGCGTCGCTCGCCAGCACGAGGCGACCACGGTAGCTGCCCGCGAGATCGGGGGCGTGCGAGTAGGCCCGCAGGATGGGCACCAAGATCGGGGGCTGGGTCTCGCCCGCGCTGTTGATGCCGAGCACGTCGCGGCACCCCGCGTCCATCTCGAGCGTCTCCAAGTCGATCGCGGTGGTGATCGCCAAGAGATCGCCCGTGTAGCCGGCCTCGGGCTCGCCCGCGGGCACCGCCTGCGCCTCCGTGCTCCCGAGCACGCCGCGCGCGCAGAAGTCGACGGTGCTCTCGAGCACGGTCTCGCCGTCTTCGCCGGGACCGAAGTTGCCGTCGGCGCCGTTGGTGAAGAGCAGCGGCCCCTGCCAGCCGGCGGTCCACACCTCGACCGCCGCCGAGAAGGGATCGAGCTGGGTGCAGATGAGCGAAGGATCCCCATCGAGCCGGTTCGACGGGAAGATGGCGCCCATGCCCGCGGGGCAGGTGCCCAGATCGGTCAGCGAGGGCTCGGGGGCCGCGCTGCCGTCCTCCCCCACGCGCACCTGGGAGCCGTTCCGTGCATCGACGCGCGGTCCGCCGTCGAAGAGCGTGGGCAGCTGGGTGAGCGAGACGCCGGCGCGAAGGCGGTGACGCCGAACGTACGCGTTGAGATCTTGGGTGATGCCGCCGCAGCCCGAGCCTCGGCAGGGCGCGTCGAGGTCGTAGACGTCGGAGATGCGGATGTGCCCGTTGAACATCGCGGTCGCCAAGAAGACGCCGCGCAGCGTGGCGGGCGCGGGCGCCGGGTTGCGTCCATCGGACGCGGTGCAGAGGCCCAGGTACCGATCGGTCGTCGTGCCGGCGATCCGCGGATCGGACGCGGTGAGGAAGCCCGGGGTGATCACGTCGAGGGCCTCGGCCCCGTCGGGCAGCGGCATGCGATCGGGGCGCGTCGCGAACTCGCCGTCGATCGGGAGCACCGCGCCGAAGCCGGCCTCGCTGGGCGCGCCGTAGGCGATCGCCATCACCGTGTGATCGTCCGCGTCGATCGCGTAGAGGTAGCGCGAGGTGACGAGCGGCGTGCCCGCGCCCTCGGCGTAGTCGTTGTCGGGCACCCACGGCGTGAGCGCCAGATCGTGCACCGGCGCGCCGACGTTCAGCGCGGGCAGCTCGGTGCCGGTCGCCATGTCGATGCGGTGCACCAGCGGCAGGTTCGCGTCGGCGACGAGCAGCACCGCCTCGGTGCCCATGTGATCCCCGTCGACGTCGACGTCGATCTCGAGCGCGCCGGGCCGCGCCTCGGGGCTCGCCGCGGTGTAGCCGCGCGGCAAGATCGTCGCGGGCGGCGCCACGTAGCTCGGGTCGTCGAGCACCTCGTCGACGCACACGCGGCGCAGATCGGTGTCCGGCTCCGCGACGACCCCGTCCGGCACGTCGACCGCGAGCTCGATGACGTCGGGCGCGCCCGCGACGCAGGTCACGGGATCGATCGCGACGCGCGCGACGGCGCCCAGATCGGGCAGCGCGATCCAGAGGGTGCGCTCGTCGGGCGACAGCATCATCTCGCTGGGTCGCCCCGGCAGGCGCACCTCGCTCACGACCTCCGCGACGTTGCGATCGTGCTCGGGACGAAAGCGCGGCGTGGGGATCGAGCTGAGCGTGTGACGCCCGCCGCTCACCACCCAAGCGCACGCGGGGTTCATGGGCGGCACGACGATGTCGGTCGGCAGCTCGCCCACCGGGACGAACGTCGCGCCCGGGATGCGCACGTCGCTGTCGAGGATCACCCGGTTGTTCAGATCGACGGCCGCGACCTCACCCCGGGTCGTCTGCGTCACCAGCGCGTGCAGCGTCCGGTTGGTCGGATAGGTCTGCAGGCCCTGGTTGTTCTGGTCGAGATCCGTCGGACGGCACTCGGTGAGCGGGACCGCGACGGGGACGTCGGCGACGGTGGTGTCGAAGCAGACGAACGCGATGCGACCGGGGCGGTTGAACGCGCGCGGCGGCGAGATGTTCGGGTTCGCGTTGCAGGCGGCGAGCGCGAGCAGCACGCCCAACGCGCAGGGACGGAGAGCCATATTGATCCTCATTCAGAGCGTCCGCACGGGAGTGACGGTACCGATCTGAAGCGCGAGCTCCGGAGGAGCGCCGCGGGCGATGGGCCTCAGATCGATGACGCGCAGCACGGAGTCACGGAAGTCGGCGACGTACGCCAAGCCCCGCACCTCGTCGATCTTCACGTCCTGTGGGCCCTGAAATCCATGCACCGGCGTCAGCATCTCGCGGGTGCGCGCGTCCATGATCGACACGGTGCCGACGCTGAACGACGTGGCCATCACCATCTCGCGGCCATCGACGCTGCCGATCGTGGCGCGCGCGGGATCGGACGCGACCGTGGTCACGTCGGCGATGAGCGACGCCGGCGCGATCAGCGGCATGCCCTCGGTGTCCAGCGTGATGAACGCCTCGGGGGCGCGCGAGAGCACGTAGGCGTAGCGGCCGTCGGCCGAGAACACCACGTCGCGCGCGTCCAGCCCCGAGTCCAGCCCGCGCAGGCTGACCGCCCCCGCCGAGAACGCCGACGAGCACGTCGGCTGGCTGCGGTTGTAGGCGACGCCGATCAGCGCGACCTCGGCGCGCGCGATCCGCGGCGGCACCGCGGAGACCGGCGCGAGCGTCGTGGTCATCCACACGAGGTTGTGCCGGGGATCGAACGCCGCGTTCGTCGCGTCGGTGTTGATGCCGGTGAGCACGTGCACCAGCGTGGGCACCGGCGTGCCGCCGTTGAGCACGTCGACGAAGAGGCTGGCGCGCCCGCTCCGGTGCACGAGCATCGTCCAGTCGAGGCCCGCGTCGGCCGCGTCGCCGGTGAGCTCCTCGACCGCGCCCGCGAGCACCGCGACGACGTCGCCCTCGAGCGTCAGATCGTCGCGCGCGCAGTCGCTCGCCACCGGCGTGGTGCGACGCAAGGCGATGCAGTCTTCGATCTCTCCGGGCTGCGCCTCGGGCGCGCCGCAGTCGAGGTCGCCCGTCACCGGATCGATGTCGATCCAGGTCAGATCGCTCTCGCTGCGGATGGAGAGGTAGGCCCGATCGCCGCGCGGCGAGAGCGCGATGTCGCTCGCGTGCGGCCCGATCTGCACCTCGTCGGTGAGGTAGCCGAGGGTGTTGGTGTCGACACAAGGACGATCGGTGCACCCATCGACGGCGGCCGCGACGAGATCGAGATCGAAGCTCTGCAGCGTCCCCTGGCGAAAGCGCGCGTCGTAGTCCGCGTTGGCCACCAAGAGAAACGGCGCGGGGTCGCCCGGCGTGGGCGAGGGCACCAGCGTCATGGTGATCGGAAAGAGCAGCGTGCCCGGCGGTGGGTCGGGCGGAAAGACCTGAACGCAGCCTGCGGACGACGCGGCGCAGGGCGCCATCAGCGCCAACAGAATCCAAGCAAGACGGGGCCGGCTCATGAGGGGCGCCAACCTACTCGGAAGGCGTCGGCGCAGCAACGCACGGAGGGCGCACGCGGGACGCACCCGCGGACGTATCGCGGCGTCCGTGCTATCCCGACCATCCCGCTTTCGCGCCCTCCCAGGGACGGCGCCCACCGAAGAGAGCCCCATGCAGCTGAACGTACTGTCCTCCGAGCGGCCGGTCCGCCCGCCCGTCGATCCTTCTGCCCTCGCCCACCGCAACCTGCTCGAGGGCGACTTCTGGCGCCGCATCCCCGCGTACGCGGGCGTGAGCGAGGCCGAGTTCCTCGACCACAAGTGGCAGATGAAGCACTCGATCACCAAGGTCGACAAGCTGCTCGCCGCGCTGCAGGGGCTGGTCTCCGAGGAGTTCATCGACGACGCCAAGCGCGGCTTCGGATCGGCGCCGATGGCGGTGCGGGTCTCGCCGTATCTCTTGGCGCTCATCGACTGGGATCGCCCCTACGAGGATCCCCTGCGCCGTCAGTTCGTCCCGCTCTCGTCGACCGCGCTGCCCGATCACCCGCAGCTGCGCTTCGACTCGCTGAACGAGCAGGCCGACGCCCCGGTGCCCGGCCTGACCCACCGCTACGTCGACAAGGCGCTCTTCTTGGCGCTCGACACCTGCCCCGTGTACTGCCGCTTCTGCACCCGGAGCTACGCGGTCGGGCCCGACGTCGATCAGGCCGAGCTCGAGAAGGTGTCGCTGAAGGCGAACAAGGATCGCTGGGAGGTGATCTTCGGCTACATCGCCTCGCGCCCCGAGCTCGAGGACATCGTCATCTCGGGCGGTGACTCGTACAACCTGCGCGCCGATCAGGTGCGCGAGATCGGCAATCGCCTCCTCGACATCCCGCACGTGCGGCGCATGCGCTTCGCGACGAAGGGCCCTGCGGTGATGCCGCAGAAGATCCTCACCGACGACGACTGGTTCGGCGCGCTGGTCGAGGTCGTGAAGCGCGGCCGCACGATGGCCAAGGACGTCGTGCTGCACACCCACTTCAACCACCCCAACGAGATCACCGCGATCACGAAGCGCGCGATGGATCGCCTGCACAGCGAGGGCGTGGTGGTGCGCAACCAGTCGGTGCTGCAGCGCGGGGTGAACGACGGCGTCGAGAGCATGCAGCTCCTGGTGAAGCGGCTCGCGTACGTGAACGTGCAGCCGTACTACGTCTACGTGCACGACCTGGTGAAGGGGGTCGAAGAGCTGCGGACCACGGTGGAGACCGCGTCGGCGCTGGAGAAGGCGGTGCGGGGCACGACGGCAGGCTTCAACACGCCGACGTTCGTGGTCGATGCGCCTGGCGGCGGCGGCAAGCGCGGGGTGCACAGCTACGAGCACTACGACCGCGAGACGGGCATCAGCGTCTACATGGCGCCGTCGGTGAAGCCGGGGAAGCACTTCCTCTACTTCGATCCGATCCACCTCTTGCCCGAGTACGGCCAGCGCCGCTGGGCCAACCCCGCCGAGCACAGCAAGATGGTCCAAGAGGCGCTCGACCGCGCGGCCGCCGACAGGCGCTGAGAGGCCATGCACGCTGCTGGTTCCTCGCCGATGCAGGCCCCTCCGTCGATGCACGCGGGCGACCCTCCCCGCAATCTCGCGCAGGCCCCTCAGCTCGCGGAGCCGCTCCGCAACGCCCGCGTCGGCGTCGTCGCGACGGTGCTGGGCTGCATCATCCTCGCGACGCCCATCTCGTACGTCGGGATGGACGACTGGTCGCCGATCTACCCGCTCGCGATGGGCACGGCGATGTCGGCGCTGCTCGCGCCCATCCCCGGCGTGATGCTCTGGCTGGCGAACCGCTACGCCCACCTGTACCGAACGGGCCGCGTGGTGGCGGGCACGGTGATCGAGCCGCGAGGCCACGGCTGCGTGGTGCAGGTCGACGTCGCGGGGCCGAACCTCGCGGTGCTCGGCACGCGCGCCCTCCCCGTCGGCACGCAGGTGTCCGCGCTGGTTGGTGACGCGAACAGCTCGCTCGTGCTCGTGTTGATCGGCAGCACGATGATGGAGCAAGCCTCACTCCTCACCCGGGGCCAGCTCCCGCAGGTCCTCGTCGGCTGACCGGTGACGAGCCCGGTGACGAGCCCAGTGATCTGCCCGAGCTGCGGGGCGCCCGTCCCGCTCGCGGCGAGCAGCCCCACCCGCTGTGCCCACTGCGGCGCGGCGGTCGAGCTTCCGGTGTTGCACGTCGATCTCTACGAGCGGCTCACCGAGGGCACGGCGGCGCTCGCCGAGGGAGAGCGCATGTGGGCCACGCTGCCGCGACCGCTGCCACGCTGGCTGCCGATCGCGACCGTCGCAGCGCTGCCCGTCCTGGTGCTGGGGTGCGTCGCGCTCTGGGCGACGGTGGCGCCCGCTGGGCATGCCGGCCCTGCAGGTCGTGCTCGAGATGCTCGCCTACTGGTCGCCCCTGACGCGCCTCGAGCTCACCTTCAGCGCGCGACGCGATCCCGCGCGTCCGGCGCTGGTGCTGTGCCGCCAGTGCGGCGCGCCGCTGACCCCGCGCGCCGAGGCGATCGTGCTGCGCTGCGCGTACTGCGGCACCGACAACTTGGTGCGCTCGCTAGGGCTCGCCGCGTACCGTCACACGCGCGAGGTGAGCGAGGGTGGACGCGCCCAGCTCGACGAAGCCATCGCGAACATCCGCGCGCTCCGCACGCAGCGAGCGTTCGTCCGCGTCTTCGGCGGCATCGCCACGGTAGGCATCACCCTCGGGCTGCTCGCGGGTCTCTGGACCCGCTGACGGACGGTCCGCGGCGAGACACCTTCGCTCCCCAGGGGCACGAGCGTCCTGCCGCCGACCACGGACCGGCATGAGCAGTCTCGGTCGCGGACTGGGACTCGGTCAGCCCGAACGCGTCGCGAGCTCGTCGAGCAGCCACCGGTGCGCGGGGCCCAGCGGCTGCTCGCCGAGATGGGCCGCATACAGCGGCACCAGCCCGGCGTCGCGCGCGATCGAGCGAAGACGCAACCGCTTCAACCTCCCCGCAGCCAGATCGGCCTTCGCGAGGTGCTCGGGCAGGTTGCCCCACCCCAACCCCGCGCGAAGGAGCGTGTGCTTCGTGGTCAGATCGGCGATGCGCCACGTGCGCCCTGTGCCGACCGCTTGATCCGAAACCTGCGAGTGACCGCGCTCGGTGAGCACGATCTGCACGTGCTCCTGCAGCCGGCGGTCGTCGATCGCGCCCCGCACCGCAGCGAGCGGATGGCGCGCGCTCGCGACCGGCACCAGGCGCACCGATCCCATCGCGCGCGCCCGCAGGCGCCGATCGAGCGCGGGGGCCGCCACGACCCCGAGGCTCGCGCGCCCCTCGAGGAGGCGCTCGGTCACGGCGGAGAGCGTGTCCGTGTCGAGGCGCAGATCGACCGAGGGAAAGCGCGCGACGAACGCGCTGCACAACGCGCAGAGCCGCTCGACATCGAAGAGCGTGTCGACCACCAAGGTCACCCGAGGCTCGAGCCCGCCCTTGAGCGCCTCGGCCAGCGCGCGCATCCCGTCGATCTCGTCGAGCGCACGCCGCGCCTGCTCGAGCAGGCGCGCGCCCGCGACGGTGAGCTTGGCCTCACGACGCCCCCGCACGAAGAGCGGCATGTCGAGCTGCGCCTCGAGGTTCGCGATCCCCGAGCTCACCGCCGACTGCACCCGGCGGAGCTTGCGCGCCGCCGCCGAGAAACTCCCCTCACGCGCGACGGCGTCGAGCAGGCGCAGCTGATCCAGGGTCAACGCGTCGAGCATGGCGCAGCGTACCATCGCCCGACGAGATGGTACGCATCACGATTATGCCTGTTTACGCGATGGCAGTGGCAGCTAGGTTGAGCCTCGTTCGGGAGCCACAGCGCCCGAAGAAAGAGAGCAAGACATGATCACCGTTCGTCGCTCCGAGGATCGCGGCCACGCCGAGCACGGCTGGCTGGACTCCCACCACACGTTCTCGTTCGCCAACTACTACGACCCCGAGCACGTGGGCTTCCGCAACCTCCGCGTCATCAACGAGGACCGCGTCGCGCCCGGCGAGGGCTTCCCCACCCACCCGCACCGCGACATGGAGATCCTCTCGTACGTGCTCGAGGGCTCGCTGGGTCACCGCGACTCGATGAAGAACGGATCGGTCATCCGCCCCGGCGACGTGCAGCGCATGACGGCGGGCACGGGCGTCGCGCACAGCGAAATGAACGCGAGCGAGACCGAGCCGGTCCACTTCCTCCAGATCTGGCTGATGCCGAAGGCGCCCCGGCTCACTCCCGGCTACGAGCAGAAGACCTTCGGCAGCGACGCGGCGCTCACCCTCGTCGCCTCGCCCGACGGCGCCGAGGGCAGCATCACGCTGAACGCGGACGCCAAGATCTGGGTGCTGCGCAAGGACGCAACGGTCACGCTCGCGCCCGGTCGTCACGCCTGGGTGCAGGTCACCCGCGGCAGCTTCGCAGTGAACGGTGCGGCGCTCGAGACGGGCGATGGCGCGGCGATCTCGGATGAGGCGGAGCTGACCCTGAAAGGTGAAGGCGAGGCGCTGCTCTTCGAGCTCCCGTGACCGAGGGAGTGGGCGCAGGCGCGGCCTCGGCCTCCGTCACGGCCTCGGTCTCGGTGTCCGCTACCGCTCCAGTGTCCGCTTCGGTTCCCGAGTCCGTGTCCGCTCCCGCTCTCGAGTCCTCTTCCGTTCCCGAATCCGCGCCCGCTTGCAGTCCGCGTCCGCTGACCTCGTCGGGTACTTGGATCCGAGATCCCACCCAAGGCACGATCCCCCGATGCCGAAGGTCACACCTCCTTCTCCCGTCGTGCTGGGCAACCTCCTCAGGGGCCGGGTGCTGATCACCCCGCCCAGGCCCGCACCGGTCGACACGGTGGTCGTC
>CAYZQM010000045.1:15041-32287 GCA_964480175.1 uncultured Sandaracinaceae bacterium | reverse complement strand
CGTGAACACCGAGTTCAGCATCCGCGAGACCCGCTCGGTGACGATCACCTCGGGCGAGACCGAGCGCTAGATCGTCACCCTGACGCCGGGCGGCTGAGTTGCCCGTGCGCGGCGCGTGCCTGGCCATCCTGCTCGCGATGGCCAGCTCCGCGCTCCCTGTGCTCGCCCAACCTCCGGTCGTCGAGCGACACGAGCCGACGGTCGGTCCCGCGTATCCTGCGGCGTTGGTTCGTCGGGTCGTGCGTCGCCACCTCGAGGATCTCGCGCGCTGCGGTTCGCACGCAAACGATGCGGCGCGGAGCGTGACGTTCACGATCGGGGCGGACGGCCACGTGACTGAAGCGACCGTAGAGCGCCACGGGTCGGGCGCGGATCCGGCCGCGGACTGCGTCGAGCGCGTCCTTCGCTCGATGGTGTTCCCGGCACCGCCAGGCGGCGCGTCGATGATCGTCCGTTACCCGCTCGCCGAGCTCGCGCCGGCTCGCTGACCACTCCTCACGACGCGCGGTCGTCGCCCAGTCGATCGAGCTCACGCGCGCGGTCCATCAAGAGCGCGCGCTCGGCGGCGTTGTCGCACAGCGCGGCCGCGCGCTCGAGCGCCGCGCGGGCCTGAGCGCCGCGCTCCAGCTTGATCAGGAGATCGGCGCGCACTGCGTGCAGGAGGTGATAGCTGGCGAGCGCGGGATCGTCGGCGAGCTGATCGACGAGATCGAGGGCTTCGTCCGGGCCGTACGCCATCCCGACGGCGACGGCACGGTTCAGCTCCACGACGGGCGATCCCGTCAGCGCCGCGAGCGCATCGTAGAGCGCGACGATGCGCGGCCAGTCGGTCGCCTGCACGCTCGGCGCGCGGGCGTGGCACGACGCGATGGCCGCCTGCAGCGTGTAGGGCCCGAGGGGCTGGCCCTGCATGGCGCGCCGCAGCGAGGTGAGGCCGCGGTGGATCGAGAGGGGATCCCAGCGCCGTCGGTCTTGGTCCGCGAGCAGCACGGGGGAGCCCCGAGCGTCGAGGCGCGCGGCGCTGCGCGAAGCCTGCAGTTCGAGGAGCGCGCACAGCCCATGCACCTCCGGTTCGTCGGGCGTCAGCGCGACGAGCATGCGCGCCAGGCGACAGGCCTCGTCGCACAGCTCGCTCTTCACGAGGTGCGGGCCCGCGCTCGGCAGGTAGCCCTCGTTGAAGACGAGGTACACCACCTCGAGCACGGCGCTCATCCGATCGCGGAGCGCGTCGCCTCGGGGCACCTCGAAGGGCACGCGCGCCTCGGTGAGCGTGCGCTTCGCCCGGACGATCCGCTGCGCGATCGTGGGCTCGGGGACCAAGTACGCGCGCGCGATGGCGTCGGTGCTCAGCCCCGCGACCAAGCGCAGCGTCAGCGCGACCTGCGCCTCGCGCGAGAGCACCGGGTGACACGCGGTGAGGATCAAGCGGAGCACGTCGTCGTCGACCGGCGCGTCGAGCGCCGTCTCGAAGTCGGCCTCGACGGTCGAGGGCAGCTCGTGCGCGAGCGCCTCGTGCTTGTGCTCGATCATCCGATCCCGCCGCAGGGCATCGATCGCCCGACGCTTGGCGGTGGTCATCAGCCAAGCGCCGGGCTGCGGTGGGATGCCGCTCTCCGGCCACTGCTCGAGGGCGATCACGAGCGCGTCCTGCGCGAGCTCTTCCGCGCGCGACAGATCGCGGGTCAGGCGCATCAAGCCGCCGATGAGGCGCGGCGACTCGATGCGGAACACCGCCTCGACCGCCGCGCCGACCGAGGACGACACGGCCTACTTCTTGTTGGCCTGCTGGGCCTCGAACTGGACGCGGATCGCTTCCTCCTTCGCGATCAGCTCGGGGCTCATCTGCGTGGCCGCTGCGAAGTCGGCGGCGTCGAAGATGGGGCGGATCTCGATGATCCCGTCGTCCATCTGCGGGTTGGGGCAGCGCTCGGCCCACGCCATCGCCTCCTCCATCGAGCGGACTTCCCAGATCCAGAAGCCCGCGACGAGCTCCTTGGTCTCCGCGAAGGGACCGTCGATCACCTTGCGCTGCTTGCCCGTGTAGACGACGCGCTTGCCCTTGCTGCTCGGGTGCAGGCCGTCGCCCGAGAGCATCACGCCGGCCTTCACGAGCTGTTCGTTGAACGCGGTCATCTCCTCGATCAGCGACTCGGGGGGCATCGCGCCCGTCTCGGAAGCCTGGCTCGCCTTGACCAACACCATCACGCGCATCGTTCTCTCCTGGTTGCGTCGGGCCCTGTGCCCGTCGCTCTACCAGGGCTACGAACGACGTCGCCGCCGATCGACACGAGGCGCGATTTTTTTTCTTCGACCCGGCCCGGGCTCAGCGCGCGCGGACCTTCACCGTCTCGCCGACGTCGTTCATGATCCGGCGCAGCTCGTCGTAGTCGGGGTGCTTGAAGCGCATCCACGCGTTCGCCATGTACCCGGCCTCGACGGGCTGGGTCGGAGTGCCCGCCGCCGGCAGGTGCATGTCGATGATCCACTGCCCATACGCGCGCTCGATCGCCTGCACGCCCTCGTAGCCGACGATGCGCCCGTCGCGATCGGGACGCAGCGCGATGATGCCGGCAGAGAAGCGACGGCTCAGGCGCTGGCTCGGACGGCCGTGCACCACGCACATCGCCCACTCCTTGTAGATGTCGATGTCGTTGCCCGCCGCGTAGAGATCCCACGCGCGAACGCCGGGCGGACGGCACCCGATCTCGGAGAACTTCAGCCCCTTGGGCCCATAGAACCACTCCATGTGCGTGGCCGACGTGTCGATCTCGAGCGCATCCAGGACCTTGCGGCCCATCTGCTTCACCTCGAGGTAGCCGGGCACCGCGTCGATGCGGTTGGTGCAGATGAACTGCGGCGAGATCCACCGATGCCGCATCGCATCGAGCACGTTCGGGTAGTAGTGGCAGACCCACTCGTGGATGACCTTGCCGCCCACGGTGAGGGTGTCCCAGAAGCCCTCGTGGCCCTCGATGAACTCCTCGACGGCGACGGACGCGCCCTTGTCGACCTTGAACTCGGCGAGCGCTTGGATGAGCCCGGCGGGGCTCTCGACCCGCTGGGTCCCGGACGCGCCCGCGGCGTCACGCGGCTTGATGATCAGTGGGTAGCCCACCCGATCGGCGAACGCGCGGATCTCATCGACGTTGGACGAGCCGAGCGACTGCGCACAAGGCACGCCGGCCTCGCGCAGCGCGTCCTTCATCGAGGGCTTGTCGCGGCAGAGGAACGTCGTCTTCACGCTGGTGCCGGGGATGCCGCACTTCTCGCGCACCTTCGCGGCGGCCATCACGTGCGCTTCGATCGTCGCCTCGAGGCGATCGACCCGCACCTTGCTCTGCACGAAGCGCACGGCGCGCTCGAGCGCGGCCTCGCTGGTGACGTTGGGGATCTCTTCGTAGTGGGTGAGCCATTGCCTCAGCTCGGGGTCGAGCGAGCTCTTGGGGCGCTCGCCGATCCCGGTCACCCGCGCGCCTACCGCGTGCAGGGCGCGCACGAACTCGCGCTGGTTGACGGGGAAACACGGCTCCACGAACACGACGTCGATCGGCATCGGCGCGAATGTATCCGATCCCCCTCGCGGGAAGCGACGGGCTTCAGCTGGTGCAGCGCCCGCCGAAGGAACAGCGCCGGTCGTCGCGGCAGGTGTTGCCTGCGCAGCAAAGCTCGTTGCGTCCGCCGCACGGGGCGCAGGTGCGATCGAGGAGACCCGTGCACACCAGGCGCTCGCTCCCGCAGCGGTCGCCGCAGCAAGGCTGACCGGCGGCGCCGCACGCCACGCAGCGGGGCATCTCGAGGAGCGGCGTCACGCAGGTCGTGCCGGGGTTGCACGCGTTGCTGGCGCAGCACGCCTGACCGAGCCCACCGCAGTCGGACGAGCTGCCGCCACAGGTCCCACCCTCACAGCGGACGTCGCCGTTGCACCGATCGTCGGCGCAGCACGGCCCGCCGATCGCGCCGCACCCCGTGCACGTGCCGCCGAGGCACACGGTCGATCCGCTGGTGCAGCGCGCGCCGTCGCAGCACGCCTCCATCGGCGCGCCGCACCCGATGCACGTGCCGCCGAAGCAGATCGAGTCCGCGCCGCATCCGGGGCAGCACGCGCCGTCGGGGCACACGCAGGTGCCGTCGACGCAGACCTCGCCGCCTTCGCACACGATCGCGCTGCACGCCTCGCCTGCGTCGATCTCGCCCGTGCCCGTGTCCACTTCGCTCGTGTCGGGCGGGGTGATCAGCGCGTCGATCCCGCTCGGCACATCCCGGCCGCCCGCGTCGAATCCGTCCCCGAGGCGCGACGGATCGGGCTGCACGATCGCGCTGCACGCAGGGAGCAAGACGAGCAGGAGGCAAGCGCAGCGAGCGAAAGTCATGCGGGTGAGCCTACCAGCCGCCCGCGCGCCTCGACAGGGCGCGGATGTCGCATGCCCCCCGACACCGCGCCGCGCGCTCGCGCGGCGTGAACGTGAACGAAGCTGCCGATCGCGCGCCGCTGATCGAGAGGCCGCCAGGCTCCGAATCGTGAACGTGGTCGTGGTCGTGAACGTGAACGTGAACGAAGCTGCCGATCGCGCGCCGCTGATCGAGAGGCCGCCAGGCTCCGGATCTGGTCGCGAACGGACCTGCCGATCGCGTCGCTGATCGAACGGGCGTTCACGTTCACGACCACGAACGACCACGATCACGATCACGTTCACGATCTCGAGATCGATGCCCTGATCTCGAGTCGTTCAGGAACAGATCACCGGCTCGGGTGCTTCTGCCACTCTTCGACGAACTCCCAGTCTGCGATGAGGCCCTTGCGCATCAGCAGCGACAGGAGGGTGGAGAACAGGGCTTCCCACGTCGCGCCGCTGAGCACGCTGTCGACGTCCTTGCCCTGGGCACGGGCGTCGAGCGCGAGGATGAGATCGCGCGTGGTGAGCCCCTCGTCCTTCGGCGCCTGCGCCTCCTTCTGTGCTTGGGGCAGCGCGATGGTCGTGCCGTCGAGCAGCGTGAGGGTGAGCATGCGGCGCTTCTTCTTCGGTCGCTCGCCCGGTGCCTCGCTCTTGCGGCGCAGCGGCGCCGCCTCCTTGGGGATCGCCGCGGCCTTGGGCACGGCGGCCATCGGCTTGGGCGGCTGCGAGCCGCGCGGCCGCGACGAGCGCGAGCCCTTCTTCGGCGCGGGCTCGCTCTTGGTGATCTCGATGTCGATCTCGAGCGGCGACATCGAGGGGCGCGACAAGACCCGCTGCACCAGCTCGGGCATCTCGACGCCGTAGTAGATGCGGATCACCGAGCGCAGCTCGCTCTGGCTCGCGACCATCGGCTTCACCGGCATGCCCGCGTGCTCGGCGACTGCGCTCAGCGTCTTGTCGTTGAGCGGATCGTCGATCGCCACGAAGAGCGTCTGCCCCCGCTGGCGGGTGGTGCGCACGTAGATGGGCACGACGAGGCCCGCGCTCGCGAGCTCGGCGGGGATCAGGTTCAAGAGCTCCCGCGAGAAGTCCACGCGCGCGAGGCTCACCCAGGGCACGGAGAGCTGCTGCGAGAGCGTCTGCGCGAGCGCGTCGTCCGAGAGGTGACCCAGCTCGAGCAGGGTCTCGCCCAGGCGCAGGCCGTTCGCTTTCTGTCGCGCGAGCGCTTCGTCGAGCTGCGCGGCCGTCACCCGTCCCGCGGACACCAAGAGATCACCGAGGCGAAGGCGCGTCATCGCGGGCGATCGTAGAAGCACCGCACGCCGCCCCGGAAATTAGCGGCGAAGGGAGGGCCGGATCAGCCGATCCAGGAGATGTCGATCACCGTCTGGGCGTCGTCGAGCGCGCGCGCACCGATCAGGTTCACCTCGACGTCCTCGGCGCCGAAGCGCTCGAGGCTGCGCTCGAAGAAGCCGAGGTAGAGCACGTTCCACGTGAGGGAGGGGACGTCGTGCTCGATCACCTCGATGCGCCCGTAGCCGCGTCCCACCCGGCGCACGACCACCTCCATGCCGCGGATCATCGTGCGGAGGATGCCGGGCATCTCCGAGATCAAGAGCTCGGGCGGCGGAGACGGCGGCTTCAGCGCGCGCATCGCCTCGAACGCGCCCTCCGCGGCGGCGCGTCCGCACTCGACGACGGTCTGCAGATCCCCCGAGCCCACCTGGGTGTCGATGTGCTCGACCAGCTTCTCGACCGCGTGACCGTCGATCCAGGCCTCGTCGAGCACGCCGAGATCGAAGGGCGCGCGCGCCGTCGACGGCATGCTGTCGAGCACGTCCTTCACCGCGCGCTCTCCGAACTTGCGGGCGACGAAGCGGAGGATCGAGACCACCGAGCGCCCCTTCACTTGCAGCGCGGCGAGCGTGTCGCCTCCGACGTCGCGCTCGGGCGGAGGGGCCTTGCGGCGGGTGAGCGCGATCGGGCGATCGAGGCGCCGCGTCGCGTCGTCACCGTCGCTCTCTTCGATCTCGACGTGCGGTCCCTCGATGCTCGGCTCGGTCGCGGAGCCGGGGCCGATCGGCGCGGGGTGCGGGTTGCGCAGCATCGGCTCGGGCAACCGCTGCTGCGGCTGCACCGGGCGCGTCGCCTCCGGCAGCTCGATCTCGGGGCGGGTGCCCTTCTTCTTCGCGTCGCGCGCCTTGAGGTGCAGCACCTCGAAGGAGAACGAGTCGCTCGGCATCTCGTCTTCGAGCGCCACGTTGCGCCCGCCGTAGGGGACGAGCGCCGCCGCGAGCTCGCTCGCGCTCGCGAAGCGATCGGCCGGGTTCTTGGCGAGCGCCTTCTTCACCACCGCGTCGAGGCCCGCCGGCACCGTGCGACGCACGGCGCTCAGCGACGGAGGGGGATCGTGCCAGACCTTCTTCGCGAGCTCGCGGAACGTCGGCGCGTCGAAGGGGCGGCTGCCCGCGATCATCTCGAACAGGAGCACCCCGACGGCGTACACGTCGGTGCGCGGGTCGCGTCGATCATCGCCCCGCAAGCGCTCGGGCGCGGCATACGCCGGCGTGCCCACCAGCGTGCGCTCGGGCGTGAGGGTCTTGCCGTCCTCCGCGCTGCTGTGTCCCATCAGCGCCGCGAACCCGAAGTCGCAGACCTTCACGAAGTTCTTGTCGCCGAAGCGCGCGACGACCATCAGGTTCGCGGGCTTGAGATCGCGATGGAGGATCCCGCGCTCGTGCGCCGCCGCGAGACCAGCGAGGGTGTGCGCCGCGATCGACGTCGCGCGCGCGATGCCGAGGTGCCCTTCGGTCGCGAGGATCTGCGAGAGCGACGCGCCGCGCAGGTACTCCATCACCATGTACGGGCGCGCGTCCTCGATGCCGAAGTCGAGGATGTCGATGATGTTGGGGTGACCGATCGCGGCGGCCGAGCGCGCCTCACGCTGAAAGCGATCGACGGCAGCGGGGCTCTTGCGGGTGGTCGACTTGTGCAAGAGCTTGATGGCGACGAAGCGGCGCAGGACCGTGTCGGCGGCCTTGTAGACCGCACCCATGCCGCCGTCCCCCAGGAGGCGCACGAGGTGATAGCGGCGCGCGATCGTGGCGCCGACCAAGTGCCCGTCTCCCGAGGGCGGGTTCGCGGTGGGCTTGGGTGGCTTGGGCGGCGGCGGAACGGGCACGAGCGAGACGACTCTACCCGTGGCCGCGCTTGATGTCTCTGCCCTCGTCCCTCAGCCGCGCGCTTCGCCCTCGCGTCTCAGCGCGAGGCCAGCCACCGCCGCAGCGCTTCGGTCTCGGCGTCGCTCAGCGCGCCGTCGAGCGGCATGCGCTGCGGCGCGCCGGGGCGGGTCCGCTCCCACAGATGCGTGCTGCCGTTCTCCTCGCGCAGCCAACCCTCGCGGGTGATCGCGCCGAGCGCGAGCGAGGGCTCGCTCGCGAGCAGCTCGTGGCAGTGCGCGCAGCGCGGCCGCAGCACCTCGGCGTGCAGCGCCGCGAACGCCGCGTCGTCGATCGCGTCCGGCGCCACGGTCTCCACGCGGCCGCGCGCGCTCGCGAACGCATCCTCGGCGATGCGGAGCACGGTCCCGTTCGTGTCTTCGACGGTCCAGATCGATCCGTCGCGCGCGATCGCCAGCCCCACCGGCGCGCCTCGCGGGCCGGCGTCCGACGCGTCCCAGCCGCTCACCACCTCGAGCGGCGTCGCGTCGCTGCGCGGGACGCCGCGCCCATCCACCGGCAGCGCGAGGATCCGGTGACCGAGCGCGCGGTAGCCGTGCAGGCTGATCAAGAGCTGGCCTCGAAGCGACGCCGGTCCCTGCTCCGCGTACACCATCGCGAGCGGCGCGCCGTGCGGCGGAAGGAGCAGGTGCGGCGGCGCGTACGTCGGGTTGCTCGCGTCGCACGCGAACGTCGCGTGGGTCCAGCGCGGGTCGCGCCCGTCCGTGTCGTAGCAGTAGGGCCAGCCGTAGTGGCGCCCCGCCTCGATCACGTTGAGCTCTTCGTGCGGCAGCTCGGCGTCGCTGAAGTCGCTCGCGTTCTCGCCTTGCAGGATCGTCCCCGAGGGGTGCGCCGCGAGCGCGACCGAGTTGCGCAGGCCGTGCGCGACGTACGTCGGCTCGGACGACCACCGGTGCACCTCGCCATCGAGCTGGTGGGCGAAGCGCCAGATCGCGGCGGTGTGATCGTCCTCGTCGTGGCAGCGCGGCAGCCGCTCAGACTCCTCGCAGTGGTCCGTCGCCGAGCCCATGTTCACGACCAAGTCGAAGTTCGGCGCGAACACGAACGCGGTGAGCGGATGAAAGCGCAGGCGGCTGTGATCGGGCAGCTCGGTGGGCAGATCGTCGATCACCACCTGACGGCTCGCCGCGACGTCGGCCGCGGACGGATCGAAGCGCACGATGCGCTGCACCTCCCCGACGTAGAGCCAGCCATCCGGCCCGATCGCGCTGCCGTGCGGGCGATCGAGGCGATCGACGACGCGCTCGATCACCACCTCGGCGCCGCGCGTCTCGAGACGGAACAAGCGGCCCGCGCGGGCGCGTCGCGCGCCGGCGTCGATCACCCACAGCACGCCGGGCCGATGCGGATCCTCCACGATGGTGCGGGGTCGGAAGCGGCCGCCGAGCGACGCGATGCTCGGGTGCTCGCTGGTGATCACCAGCCCGACGCAGAGGCCGGCCGACGTGCGCAGCGAGAGCGCAGGGAACCCGTCGCAGCGCCGCCCGACGTCGGCGGTGTACGGGCCGATGGTCTCCAGCTGCGTGTCGGGGATCGGCGCCGGTGGAGGGGACGGGGGCGGAGGCGCCGAGGGCGTTTCCGGCGCGCTCGGACCCGCTGCTGGCGCGCTAGGACGCGCTGCGGGCGCGCTCGCCGGCTCATCGCCGCCGCTGCACCCCGCGCCGAGCAGCGCCGCGCCGAGCAGCACCGAGCGGACCAGCGCAGCGCCGAAGGTCAGCGCGAGCGCGAGCGATGCGCGCGTCACCCGCGCTCGCCCGGCGTGAGCTCGAATGGGTAGCGCAGCGTCGTCTGGTGCGCGCTCTCCGGGAAGTGCCAGTGCCGCGCGTGATCGGCGAAGCACCCGGCGAGCACTCCGTCGCCGAGCGCGTCTTCCACGACGTTGACCCGCAGCACGTGGCCGCTCGCTGCGATCTCCATCTCCAGCACCAAGCGGCCGTGCATCGCGGGGTGCTCGGCGCGCGCGCGCTCGTAGCAGCGCGAGAGATCGTCGGTCTGCCCCTCGATCACCGCCTGCACTTCTTCGCGGGTGAGCGGCATCGGCTCGAGCGCGACGTCCTCCGCGGTGATGCGCCGCGCCTCGTCGATCAAGATCACGTTCTCCGCGCCGCGCGCCTCGGTCTCGGTCTGCTCGGGCGGGGGCTCGTCGCTCGACGTCGAGCGACCCGCGTGGGGGCAGCCGCCGCAGCCCAGGCTGAGCGACGCGGCGAGCACCGCGCCCGCGAGCAGCGCGACGCCGATGTGCTCCCGGCTCACGCGACCTCGGTGATGAGCTGCCCCAGCGCGTGCAGCACCATCGGCGGGATCTCGTGCTGGCCGCGGAACGGCACGAACGCAATCTGCCAGCCGGCCTCGGTGAGCGCGTCCTTCAGCTCGACGCTCGCGGCGAACGGAAGGAGCGGATCGTGCGAGCCGTGGGACATCACCGCGCGCATCCCGCGTCGCGAGGCGAAGCGGGGACGCCACGCGCGCTCGTTCAAGAAGGTCCCGCTCATCAGCGCCATCGCTGCGAGCGGTCGCTCGTCGTGCAGCGCGAAGTCGGTCGAGAGCATCGCGCCCTGCGAGAAGCCGCCCAGCACCAGCGCGCTCGGCGCGAGCGACTCGGTCACGGCGTCCAAGCACGCGCCGAGCGCCGCGCGCGCTTCGCTCAGCCCTTCGGGCTCGTCGCCTCGCAGATCGCGCACGCTCCCGCTCGCGAGCGCGGCCTCGAGCGCCATCAAGTCGATCTGCCACCACGCGCGCGAGTCCATCATCCCGCCCGCGAGCGAGAGCGGCGCATGGGGAAACACGAAGCGCACCTCGCGCGGCGCGTCGAGCTCGCGCGCGAGGCCGACCAGGTCGTCGCCGGGCGCGCCGTAGCCGTGAAGGAGCACGACGACGGGGCCGTCGCCGCCGCCTTGGCGATCGGGACCGCCGGTGACGCGGCAAGTGAGGGGGCCGAAGGTTTCGGTGCGCATGGGGCGCGAAGATAGATCGACGGCGCGAGCGCTGCCCGCGTCCACCGGGCATCGCGTCGTGCGAGCTGGATCCGCGCCTCGCGCCGAGGGCGTCGCCCGGGCCGGCGCTGCCTGCTACGCCTGCCGGTCCGTGCCCAGCGTCTGGACAAAGCGGCCGTGACCTCGCGCTCCCTCCCGTGGTGGGCCGTGTGGGGCCCGCCCATCGTGACCGCGTACGCGCTCCTCGAGCTCGTCAGCCGGGCCGATGTGCTCGATGCGCTGAGCTGGGCGCTGCTCACCTTCGCGGTGCTCGCCGCGCTGGTGCCTTGGTCGCTCTCGCGTCCAGGCGACGCGAGTGATGGCGGCACCGGCACGCCGCGGGTGGCGGCGCTCGCGGCGGCGGCCTCACTGCACGCGGTGTCCGTCGCGGCGCCCGCGCAGTCGCTCTTCTTGGAGCTCTGCGCCGCGTGCCTGCCCGGCGCGCTCGGGGCGCTGGTGCTCGGTCTCGCGTTCACGTCGCCGGAGCCGCCGCGCGCGCTCGCGCGGGCCTCGTTCCTCGCGAGCGTGGGCTGGGTGCTCGCGCTCGTCGCGGCCGTGCTCGGCGCCGCCGTGTGCTGGGCGCCGTTCGAGATGGGCGGCGAGACGGTCGTGTTGCCCGGGGCGCTCCTCGACGCGGGGCCGGGCGTGCTGCTCGGCGCGCTCGCGATGACCGTCGTGCTGCGCGCGATCCGAGGGCGCCTGGGGAGCGGACCGCTCGAGCTCGCGCAGAGCTCGCTCGCGCTGCTCGGCAGCCTCGCGGCGTTGCTCGTGCTCCCGACGCTGGGCGCGCTCTCGCGGATCTGGGATGGCGCGGCGTCGAGCGATCTCGTTCGGAGCGGCTGGCTCCTCGCGCTCGTCGCGCTCGTGGGCGGTCACGTCGCGCTGGTGCGCGGGGTCCAGCCCGCGCGTGCTGCCGCGGTGGTCCGCGTCGCCATCGCCAGCGCGGTGACCTACGCCGTCGCGCTCGCGCTCTTCTGGCTGGGGGTCGAGAGCCTTCGGCACGCGGGCTGGCTCGCGTGGGCGTTCGCGCTCGCGGTCTCGCTCGGCGCGCTGGTGGTGCTGCACCGCGTTTTGTCGACCGCCACGCGCTACCTCCTCGCGCCCGATCGCGGGCGGCTCCTGGACGCGGTCGAGACCATCCGCGCGCGCCTCGAGGGGGTGCAGTCGCTCGAGGAGCTCGGGCAGCGCGTCCTTCCTCCGCTGCGCACCGCGAGCCGCTCGGAACAAGCGCGCCCCGCGCTCCTGCTCGTCGCGCCCTCGGCGGAGATCTCGGTGGACCTGGCGTCGGTCGCGCACGTGCGTCCCTCGGAGGGATCGCCCGCGCTCTTTCAGCGACTGCGCGAGCGCCCGGGAGAGGTCCTGCTCCGCACCCCGATGGAAGCGCTCGTGGTGCGCCGCCCCGAGCTCCGGCCCCAGCTCGAGGCGCTCGAGCGGCACGACGCGCTCGCGGTCGTCGCGCTGGTCTCGCTCGGCGAGCTCGAGGGCGCGTTGGTGGTGCCGCGCGGCAAGCGGCGCGCTGCGGTCACGCTCGAGGAGCTCGTCGCGCTCGACACGCTGGGCGCGTCGCTGTCGGGCGTGGTCGCGGCGGCGAGCGCGGAGCGTCGCGCGCAGGACCGGGCCGGGGCCGCGGTGCTCGAGGTGCGCGCGCTCGAGCAGCGCATCGAGACGCTCGGGGACGAGCTCGCGATCCTGCGCGCGGAGGGCGCCGCGCTGAAGGCAGGCAGCTCCGCGGATCGCTTCAGTCATCCGGTCGTGGCCTATGGCGCGCGGATGCGGAGCTTCGTCGAGCGCGCGGAGTCGGTCGCGGCGCTCGACGCGCCGGTGCTCTTGCGGGCCGAGGCGGGCACCGCCCTCGAGCCGGTGGGGCAGCTGCTGCACGCGGGCAGCGCGCGTCGCGAGGGCCCGCTCGTGGTCGCCGATGCGCTCACGATCCAGCCCGAGCGGGCGATGGTCGCGCTCTTCGGCGACGTCGAAGTGCGCGCGTCGCTCGCGCCCGACGCACACGCGCGACACCCCGGCTGGCTTCGCCTCGCGCAGGGCGGCACGCTGCTCCTGATCGATCTACCCGCGCTGCCGCTCGAAGCGCAGGCCGCCCTCGAAGCCGCGATCGCGTCGCGTGCGCTCCCGGGCAACGAGCCGATGGACGTGCGTGTCGTGATGACGAGCCGGGTGGATCTGACGCCGCTCGCGCAGTCGGGCGCCGTAGACGCCGAGCTCGCCAAGCGCGTCGAGGCCCTGACGCTCGAGGTGCCCTCGCTGCGGCAGCGGCGCGAGGACCTGCGCTCGCTGGTGTTGCTCGCGATCGACCGAGGCTGCCGCGCGCTCGGCAAGCCGACGGTCGGCATCGAAGAGGACGCGATGCGGGCGCTGCTCGACTTCCCGTGGACCGTCGGGACGCGCGAGCTCGAAGACGTGGTGGAGCGCGCCGTGGGCCGCGCGACCGGCGCACGGATCAGCCTCGCCGACCTCGTGCTCCGCGACGCGGCGAGCGAGCCGGAGTCGAGCGGCGACGACTGGATCGGCAGCTACAGCCAGCTCGAGACGCGCATCCTCGAGAAGGCCCTCGATCGCGCCGGCGGCAACAAGAGCGAGGCCGCGCGCGCGCTCGGCCTCAAGCGCACGACGTTCCTCGACAAGCTGCGACGCGCCGGTCTCGAGCGGCCGACGCAGCCGCCCCCATCACCCGACGCCGACGCCTGAGCCGCGCACAACCGGTCACTCACGACCGATCGCGATCCCGATCACGACCGTCGCGCTCGACCGGATGGCGCGCAGGAGCGCGCGACCCCTCCAACCAATCTCGCCTCGGCGGCCCTCGGCGGTGAGACTCAGGGTCTCCGCCGCAGGCTCCCCGCAAGAGCGCCGAGCTCATGGGCGCCAACCTCACGAAATCGAGAGTTCGAACGACCCGCGACCACGTTCACGACCACGATCACGATCACGTTCACGACCGTTGCGTTCGACTGGCTGTCGCCGTCTCGCCGTCGTGGGCGTGGCGTTGGGCCCGGTTGGTCACGCCGGGGCGTGGGAGCACACTCGCCTCGGGGCGTGGCGGGAATGCTCAGGGACCGCGCTCGGCCCCTCGTGAAAGGCCGATTCGGGTGGGGCACGCGGGTTGCGCTGTGGTGCCGGTCGAATGTCGAAGTGCTCGCCCCCGCTGCTCGCGATCGCCGCCGTGCTCGTGCTCGCCTCGCCGGCTGGAGCCCAGTCGCTCGAGAGCGACCTGACCGATCTCCATAGCTGCCGAGGCCCCGAGTGCGTGTGGCTCGTCCCGCCCGGTCCCAATCGCTCTCCGATCCTCCGTCCCCGCGAGCCGGGCGTCGACTGGGCCGAGGTGAGCGAAGGGATCTCCAACGTGTTCTTCCGCTTCTTCGGCAACCTCGCGCCCAACCCGACGGGGATCATGTTCGTGTCCCTGAACGAGCACCCGCTCACCGAGTTCGCGGTGCCCTTCGGTGACTCGGGCTTCTCGTTCGTGGCGCTCGGCAACTCGAACACCTACGTGCTCGCGCCGACCCGCTTCTACCGCGAGTACAACGGCATCCTCGCGCTTCGCTACGGCCTGCTGCCGCCGAGCGCGTTTCAGATCTCGGTGACCGCGTCGCCCGCCGCCACGACGCTGGTGACCATCGCCGGCTATCCCGGGGTCGACGACGGTCGCGAGCTCCCCGGCACGATGGTGCTCGGCGGCGCGGCAGGGCTCGACGTCACCTACGCCACCCAGATGGTCGCGCTCGAGGGGCACTTCTACGCGATGCCAGGAGTGGACCTCGGCAGCGGCGCCCGCGGCGTGCGGCAAGTGCAGGTGATCGAGGCCACCTTCTCCCTCAACCGCTGGTTCGGGGTGCCCAACGACGCCCCGCTCGATCTGACCCTGCAGGCGCTGCACGTCGACCGAGGCGACGCAGGCGAGCGCATCTACGAGTACGGCAACACGGAGCCCGGGGCCGACTACTACCGGAGCGCGCGCGACGTGCGCGAGGTCTGGCAGGGCATGGCGTTCGTCACCCTGCGTCGCCACTGAGGTCGCTAGCGAGGGTGCGCTGCGATCGCCTCGGCCATCGCCGCGACCATGCGCTCGCCGCCGTGTCCCTCGTCGTCCACGACGACGAGACGGCTCGCAGGCCAAGCGCGGTGGATGCGGTGCGCCGTCTCGACCGGCGCGCTCACGTCGAGGCGACCGTGCACGAGCGTCGCGGGCAGGTGCGCGATCGCTCCGAGGCCATCGAAGATCGCGCCTTCGGGCAGGAACGCGGCGTGGCGGAACGTGTGGATCACCGACGTCGCGAAGACCGCTCGGAAGTGCGGATCGCGGTAGTGCGGGTTGGGCGCCGCTGAAGGATCGAGCGACACGTGCACGTCCTCCCAAGCGCACCACGCGCGCGCCGCGTCGTCGCGCACCGCGGGGTCGGGATCGGTGATGCGCCGGTGGTAGGCCTCGATCACCCGCTCGCCCGGGCGTCGACGCGCTGCGGCCTCGAAGATCTCCCACGCCTCGGGGAAGAAGCGCCCGACGCCTTCGACCATCCAGTCGACCTCGGCCGCGCTCAGCGTCAGCACGCACATCGCGACGAAGCCCGTCACCCGCGTCGGGTGGGCCACAGCGTACGCGAGCCCCAGCGTCGATCCCCACGAGACGCCCGTGACCAGCCATCGCTCGATGCCGAGGTGTGCGCGGAGCGCCTCGAGGTCGTCGATCATCGCGCTCGTGTCGTAGTGATCGAGCCCGCCCGGCTCGATCACCCACGGCCGGCTCCGCCCACACCCGCGCTGATCCAGCGCGACCACTCGGTATCGGTTCGGATCGAAGCGGCGTCGATGACCCGTCATCAGCCCCGCGCCGGGACCGCCGTGCAGGTAGAGCGCGGGCTCGCCATCGGGCTTGCCCGAGGTCTCCCAGTGCAGCGCCTGTCCGTCGGGCCGACGGAGCACCCCGACGGCGTGAGGCTCGATCGGCGGGAACACCGGTCGCGCTCAGCTGCCCGCGCGGGCGCGCACCACCCACTGGTTCGGGAGCGATTCAGGGGCGACCTCGGCGTGCAGACCGGCTGCGGTCAGCTCCTCGATCACCACCGCGGTCGTGAGGCGTATGCCGCGCGGCGGGCCCTCGGTGCTCTCGAGCGTGAAGTCCACGATGGTGATCGTTCCGCCCTCCCGCAGCGCGTCGCGCAGTCCTTCGGCGTAGCGCGTGCGGTGCTCGATGTGGTGCCAGGTGTTCACGATCAAGATCCGATCGACGCTCTCCGCGGCGAGATCGGCGCTGTCGGTCGGGATCTGGCGGAGCGCGACGTTGCGCAGCTCTTCGCGCTGAAAGCGCGCCTGCATGTAGTCGAGCATCGCGGGCTCGACGTCGAGCGCGAGCACGGTGCCGGTCGGGCCCACCGCGCTCGAGAGCCGTGAGGCGAAGTACCCGGTGCCCGCGCCGAGATCGACCACCGTCATCCCTTCGCGCAGCGCGAGCAGCGCGACCACGTCGTCGGGACGCTGCCACGCGTCGCGCTCGGGCGCGTCGAACATGCGAGCGAAGCACTCGGCGTCGGTGAAGTCGCCTTCGGGGCCGTGCCCGTGGCACGCCATCGCTCCGTCGTGACCGGTGTGCTCGCCACCGCTGCTGCCGGTACTCGTCGTCTCGGCGCCACCGCCGCAGGCGGCGAGCACGAGAGCCAATGGGAGCGAGGCGTACGTTCGATGCGTCATGCGTCAGGGATACCTGCGCGGCGCCGTCGGCGCGAGGATCAACCGGGCAGGATCGCGCGCAGCCGCGGGACGATCTGCGCGGGGCTGCCGGGACCGTGGATCGAGCCTTCGATGCGCGCGTCGCTCGGGCGGCCATCGTGCTGGGGCACCACGAAGAGCGGGATCATGCGCGACGAGTAGCCCGCCGCGTCGAGCCGCTCGCCGTCTCGGTCCCGATCGAACTCGAGCAAGAGGAGCGGAGGCAGCTCGCCGTCGAGCTCGCCGCGCAGGGCGGCGGCGTGAAAGTACTGGCACGGCTCGCACCACGTCGCGCCGACGTAGACCAGCGGCGCGCGGCCTTCGTCGCGGGCGCGCGCGACGAGCGCCGCGACCTGGGTGGACACGTCACCCTCGTCCGCGGGAACGAACACGATGCGGGCGTCCTCGATCGCTGGCGCGGAGGGCGCCGAGGGGGCCTCCGGCAGCGCGACGGGATCGGGGCTGCGGCCCGGTCGCTCGTCCGCGTTGCATCCGACGAGCACGAGCGAGGCGAGCAGCGCGTGGGCGGACGATCGCATCCGCTCAGTCCGTCTCCACGGAGAGCGACGTCTGCGGATAGCGGCTGTCTCCGCTCCCGATCCACGTCACCCGACACGCGCGGACCACGCCGGTGATCGTCGAGTGGACGCGCAGGTCGGCGCGCACCTCGAGCGGTAGGTGGGCCCGTACCTCGCCCGACGTGAGCACTCCGATGGCCTCGAAGAGCCACGCGGAGCCGTAGGTGACGCCGGTCGTCAGGTCCACGATGTGCGGATCGTGCGGCTTGGGCACCCACGCGCGGCTGAACAGGCCCTCCTCGATCGCGTAGACGCGAACTTCCACACGGTGCCCCACGGGGATGGGAGCGACGGCGGCGACGTGGACCCACTGAGAAGCGCTCATCGGCCTCCTCGTAGCCCGTCGTC
>CAYZQM010000045.1:11340-15031 GCA_964480175.1 uncultured Sandaracinaceae bacterium | reverse complement strand
GACCACCCTCTCCCCCAAAGGGGAGAGGGAAAGAGTCACGCCGCCTTGCGGGTCTCTTCGGTGGCCGGGACCTCCTGCGTGGCGTTCGCGCGCTGGGTCTCGACGAAGGCTTGGGCCTTGGGCTTGCGGGTGATGTCCATGAGGGCGGTCACGTCCAGGAGATCGCGGGGCTTCATGCCCGCGGCGACGAGGGCGTCGCGCACGCCTCGGGCCATCGACCGGAGGCGCTCGTACACGAAGCCCATCGGGCGCGACGAGATGGACGCGCCGGGCGCCGACCACTCGGCCTGACGCGCGAACACCCGCTCCTCCACGACGACGTGGTCGTGCGGATGCACCGCGCCGAGGAGGATCGTGACCAGCGGCCAGCTCGGCGCCTGACCGAGCGCGCGCTCGAGCGTCGTGGTGTAGCCGTCGATGCGCGCGACCAGCGGGGAAGTGCCGTGGAGCAGCGCGTGCACGCTGTCGGCGAAGGCGGCGTGGTGGGCCGCGTCCATCGCGCCGAACGCCTTCCGCTCCTTCACGGAGACCAGATCGGTCGAAGCGATCACCTCGTGCGCCGCGCGGTGCACGGCACCGAAGTCGTTGCTCGCCAGCGCCCGGCGCAGGTTCGCCTTGGACAGCTGCTCCTGCGCCCGCGCGACCAGGGCGTCGCGATGGCGGATGAGCGGCCGCTTGCGCCCATCCCCTCGGTGATGCGCGACGTAGCCGTCGTCGACGAAGCCGCCCGGATGAAGGTGCCGGAAGTACGCGATCTGCTCGGTCATGGTGATGGGCAGCGTGCGCTTGCGCTTGGGCGTTCCGTCGCTCTCGCTCGCCATCGTCTCGAGCGCATCGACGATCCCGAGCGTCACGTCGAGCTGGCGATCGACCGCGTCGAGCAAGTGATAGAAGCCCTTCTTGAACGTGCGCTGCTGCCCGTCCTGGAACTGCAGATCCAGCCGGTCGCCGCGCGCCCCGACCACGATGCCCAGACCCCAGTCACCTCGCTTGACGTGACGAAAGAGCGGCGGCACCCGGTCTCCTTCGCTCGGCAGGAGCTTCGTGACGGGCATGTCTTGGGTCGAGGTCTCGAGGTTCGTCAATGGGTGTCCTTTCGTGATGGGATGGGGGGCGAACGAAAACGCGGTCGCGCCGAGGCGCTCCGCGTCCGTTCGAGCATGGGTGATCCTCCCGGGCGACGACGGCCGCCCACGGATCGAAGACGCCTCGCGTCGTCGGGGACCCGAGGCACCGCGCCGATCACCCACGAATCGACGTGATTGCCATTCATCACTAGATGAACGAGTGGCAGTCACGCTACCGACCCAGCGGGCGACGACGTGAGTTCACCTTACCACGAATCACGTGATTGTCGAACGTTCATTGGCCCGCGAGGCCAAATTTATGCCAGATCATTCGTGGCATCGCACTCGTGGCATTGCACTCGTGGCCTCAGCGGGCCTCAGCGCTGGTGGACTCAGCGATCGCGTCGCATGGCGACTCGCTCGGTGGGCTCGGGCAGCGAGCTCTGCTGCTCGGCGATAACCGCGCGGAGCTCGGGACCGCATGCGCGCAGATCGACGACGCGAAACCCGTGCTTCTCGTAGAACGGTCGGTTCCAGGGGAGATGGGCATACGTGGAGAGCCAGAGTCGGGGGCCGCGGGCTCGCGCCCAGTCCCACGCGTCCTCGACGAGGGCACGCCCGACGCCCTGGCGCATCGACGACATCCGCACCGACAGCTGATCGAGGTAGGGATCGCCGTCGATCGTGCCGAGCACGGCGATCCCCACCACGGCGCCGTCGCGCTCCGCGACTCGTACGTCGCCGTCGCGCAGCGCCGCGGCCCACCGCGCTTGCTCCGCGCGCACGAAGGGGTGCTCGCTCGTGAGCCCGAGGGGCAGGCCCGCGCTCGCGTAGAGGCGGGTCGCGTCGTCGTCGACGTCGAGCACCGTGGCGAGCTCGTCCGGTCGGGCGACGCGAATGCGCAGGGTCATGGCGCGGCCGGCTCGCTCGCCGCCGTCAGAGGTTGCGCCGGTACTCGCCGCCGACCTCGTAGAGGCTGCGGGTGATCTGGCCGAGCGAGCAGTGCTCGGTCGCGTCCAGGAGCGCGTGGAACGTGTTGCCGTTGCTCAAGCACGCGGCGCGCAGCCGGGACAGCACGACGGGCGCGTCGTCGGCGTGCGCCGCCTGGAAGGCCTCGAGGCGCGCGATGCAGCCCTTCTTCTCGTCCTCGGTCGCACGCGAGAGCTCGACGTTGCTCGGGATCGATCCTTTGCCGCCGTCCTTGGCGAGGAACGTGTTCACCCCGATCAGCGGCAGCTCACCGGAGTGTTTGAGGCGCTCGTACTTGATCGAGTCGTCTTGGATCGCGCCCCGCTGGTACTGACGCTCCATCGCCCCGAGCACGCCGCCTCGATCGGTCAGGCGATCGAACTCCTTCAGCACCGCCTCTTCCACGAGGTCGGTGAGCTCCTCGACGATGAACGCGCCCTGGGTCGCGTTCTCGCAGTTCACCAGCCCGAACTCCCGGTTGATGATCAGCTGGATCGCCATCGCGCGCCGCACGCTCTCGGTGGTCGGCGTGGTGATCGCCTCGTCGTAGGCGTTCGTGTGCAGGCTCTGCGCGTTGTCGAACGTCGCGAGCAGAGCCTGGAGCGTGGTGCGGATGTCGTTGAAGTCGATCTCCATGGCATGGAGAGAGCGACCGCTGGTCTGGATGTGGTACTTCAACATCTGCGCCCGCTCGCTCGCGCCGTAGAGGCGCTCGAGCGCGATGGCCCAGATGCGGCGCGCGACCCTTCCTATCACCGTGTATTCGGGGTCCATGCCATTCGAGAAGAAGAACGACAGGTTCGGGGCGAACGCGTCGACGCTCATGCCGCGCGCCCGGTAGTACTCGACGTACGTGAAGCCGTTGGCGAGGGTGAACGCGAGCTGATGGATGGGATTCGCACCCGCTTCGGCGATGTGGTAGCCGCTGATCGACACCGAGTAGAAGTTCCGCACCTTTTGATCGATGAAGAACTGCTGCACGTCGCCCATCAGGCGCAGCGAGAACTCGGTGGAGAAGATGCAGGTGTTCTGTCCCTGGTCCTCCTTGAGGATGTCGGCCTGCACGGTGCCGCGGACCTGCTCGAAGGTGCGGGCGCGGATCGACTGCCACTCTTCCTCGGTCAACAGCGCGCGCACGGAGGCCCAGTCGCTGCCTCGCAGCGCGTCGGGCTGGAGCTCTTGGGCCTCGGTGATGTCCAGGCGGCCGGCGCTTCGCAAAAAGCGCCGCGCCTGCTGTCGAATCGCGGTGTTCATGAAGAACGCGAGGACCGTCGGCGCAGGGCCGTTGATGGTCATCGACACCGAGGTGCTCGGCGCGCACAGATCGAATCCGGCGTAGAGCTGCTCGGCCTCCTCGACGGTGAACACGCTGACGCCGCTCTCGCCGATCTTGCCGTAGATGTCCGGGCGCAGCGCGGGGTCTTCGCCATACAGGGTGATCGAGTCGAACGCGGTCGAGAGGCGCGCGGCGGGCTGATCGTCGGCGACCAAGTGAAAGCGCGCGTTGGTGCGCGCCGCGGGGCCCTCGCCCGCGAACATGCGCGTCGGATCCTCGCCAGTGCGTTTGAAGGGGAACGTGCCCGCCGTGAACGGGAACTCTCCCGGGACGTTCTCGGTGAGGCGCCAGTACAGCCGGTCGCCCGCGCCGCGGTAGC
>CAYZQM010000045.1:0-11330 GCA_964480175.1 uncultured Sandaracinaceae bacterium | reverse complement strand
TCGGAGAGGGTCTCGCGGTAGTTGGCGACCGAGAGCGTCTTGCCGCGCACCTGGTAGTCGAAGGTCGGGCCTTCGTACGCCGCGCTCCAGCGGTCCCAGTCGGCCAGCAGCTTGCGGCAGTCGCCATCGAGGCGATCGAGGATCGCGTCGTGCTCCTTGCCGAGATCGGCGGCGCGGCCGGGGAGGGCGCCCGCCAGTCCGAACGGGGTGACCTTCGCGGTGGGCTCGACGATGCGGATGGCGCGCTCCAGCGCCTCGACGTCGTCGGCGAGGTTCGCCTGCTCGCGGGCCCAGCGGTGGTGCTCGCGCACGGCCCCCGAGATCTCGCTGAGGTAGCGCTCGCGCCCGCCGGGGATGATCGCCTGCGCCGCGTCGCTCGCGCGCCCGCCCGCGTCGTGGCTGCTCTTCAGGCTCGCGCCGTGGCGCTCGTTCACCAGCGCGCTGAGGCTCGCGGCGAGCGCGTTGACCCCGTTGTCGTTGAAGTGCGCGGCGCTCGTGCCGAACACCGGCAGCGTCTCCAGCTTCTGGCCCGCGAAGCGCTTCTGCCGCGCGAGCACCCGGCGCACGTCGCGGAGCGCGTCCTCGCTGCCGCGGCGGGTGAACTTGTTGATCACCACCAGGTCGGCGTGATCGAGCATCTCGATCTTCTCGAGCTGGCTCTGCGCGCCGTACTCCGCGGTCATCACGTACACGGTCAGGTCCGCGAGCGCGGTGATCTCGCTGTCGCCCTGGCCGATGCCCGCCGTCTCCACGAGCACGAGATCGAAGTCCGCGCCCTTCAAGAGCTCGATCACGCTCGCGGCCTCGCTCGAGACCTCGGTGCGCGAGCTGCGCGTCGCGAGCGAGCGCATGAACACGCCGGGGAGCTTGAGCGCGTTCATGCGGATGCGGTCCCCGAGGAGCGCGCCACCGGTCTGCTTCTTGGTCGGATCGATGCAGAGCACGGCGACCTTCTTGCCCGGGTTGTCGCTCGCGAAGCGGCGCACCAGCTCGTCGGTGAGGCTGCTCTTGCCCGCGCCGCCCGTGCCCGTGAGGCCCACGACGGGGACCTTTCGCTTCGCCGGCGCGGCCGCGCGCTTGCCGTTCTCGAGCAACGTGATCTGCCGGGCCAGCGGCATCCACGGGCTGATGCCCTCGCGCGCTTCGATCGGTGCATCGAGCGCGAAGTCGCAGCCCTTCATCACCACGTCGATCATCCCCTGCAGGCCGAGGTTGCGGCCGTCCTCCGGCGAGAAGACGCGATCGATCCCCCGGCGGTGCAGCTCGTCGATCTCGCTCTGCACGATCACGCCGCCGCCGCCGCCGAAGATGCGGGTGTGACCGGCGCCGAGCGCGTCGAGCCGCTCACGGAGGTACGTGAAGTACTCCATGTGACCGCCCTGGTAGCTGGTGAGCGCGACGCCCTGCGCGTCCTCTTGGACGGCCGCGTTCGCGACCTCCTCGACGCTGCGGTTGTGGCCCAAGTGGATGACCTCCGCGCCGCTCGCCTGCAGGACCCGCCGCATGACGTTGATCGCGGCGTCGTGTCCGTCGAAGAGCGCGGCGACGCTCACGATGCGGACGGGATGCTGGGGGCGGTAGGGAGCGCTGTCGGTCATGAGGAGCTGCCGCGAGTCTCGCACGCGGCACGCCCTCGGGTCCTGCGATCCCGCACGCTTTTGGCGCGATGAAAAGACCCGGCCGCTCCGCTAGCTTGGTGCGATGACGCTCACGTCACGCATCCTCGTGCTCACCACCTTGCTGATCGGGTGCGGCGCCGCGCAGCATGACGCGGTGCACGCCACGACCGAGCGCGCCGAGCGCGACATCACCGCCGTGCTCGACGACTGGCACGCCGCGGCGGCGGCGTCGGACGAGGCGCGCTACTTCGATCACTTCGAGGACGACGGGATCTTCATGGGCACCGACGCGACGGAGCGCTGGGACGTCGACGCGTTCCGGGCGTACGCGCATCGGCCCTTCAGCGAGGGGCGAGGCTGGGTGATGCGCGCGGTGCGACGAACGATCGCGGTGCGGGGAGACGTCGCGTGGTTCGATGAAGATCTCGAGACGGTGAACCTGGGGCCAGCGCGCGGCACCGGCGTGCTGGTGTGGCGCGAAGGGCGCTGGCGCATCGCGCACTACAGCCTGACGATCACCGTCCCCAACGAGCGCTTCGATGCGGTGCGGACGCTCCTGCGTGAGCCCGCGGCGCCAGCAGGGGCCTCCGCCTCGAGCGGCGGTCGCTGACCCACGCGCAACGCCGGCATCGCGTCGCACGGGCAGGTCACTTCTGAGCGGGTCTCGAGCGAGGCAGGCGCAAGGTGAACGTCGTGCCGTCGTCGTCGCTCGAGCGCACCTCGATCGTGCCTTCGTGGCGTGTGGCGATCTCCCGCACGATGTAGAGGCCCAGGCCGATCGAGCGCCGGGTGCCGACGAGCTCGTTCGCCCCGCGCTCGAGCGGCTCGAAGAGCGTCGCGTGCACGTGCTCCGGGATGCTGGGCCCTCGGTTGTGGACCGCGATGCGCACGTGCTCGGCCTCTCCGGAGCTCGTCACCTGCACGGGGTGCTCGGGGTCGCCGTAGTGGATCGCGTTGCTGATCAGGTTCGCGATCGCTTGCGCCACGCGGTCGCCGTCCCACTCGCCCGTGCCGTCCCCGTCGTGCGCGAGCACGAGCTCCCGCTCGGGATGCGCGGCCCGCACCTCGTCGAGCACGCTCGAGGTCACCACGTGCACGTCGATCGCCGTGCGGTTGATCGGCAGCCCGCCGCCGAGGCGCGCCTGGGTGAAGTCCAAGAGATCGCGGATCATGCGGGTGCCACGCTCCGCCGCCGACTGCATGCGCAGCGCCACCTTCGCCGAGCGAGGGCCGAGCTCGTCGAGCATCGCGAGCGTCTGGGTGCCGAGCAGGATCGCGTTCAGCGGGTTGCGCAAGTCGTGGCTCACGATGCCCACGAGGTGCTGCTCGAACTCGCTCCGGCGTCGGCCCTCCTCCAGCGCCACCTCCAGCGCCTTGCGCGCGACGACCGCGCGCGTGGTCTCCTGACAGATCACCAGGGTGCCGCCGATCGAGCCGTCGGCCTGGTGGATCGGCGAGTAGCCGTAGGTCCAGTACACGTCCTCGAGCCGACCGTTGCGGTGGGTGGGCACGAGCTGCTCTTCGTTCCAGCTCGCGATGCCCCGCGCCATCACGTCGTCGATCTGCGGTCCGATCAGCGGCCAGATCTCCTCCCAGCATTCGCGGCCGCGCTGGCCCATCGCCTTCGGGTGCCTGCCCGTGCTCGGGTCACCGAAGCTCGGGAGGTAGGCGTCGTTGTAGAACTGGATGAGCTCGGGCCCCCACCAGACGAACATCGGATGACGCGAGCCGAGCACGATGCCCAGCGTGGTCTTCAGCGCGTCGGGCCAGCCCTCCGGATCCCCGAGCGGCGTCGCGGCCCAGTCGATCTGCCGGATCAGCGCGCCCGCCTGCCCCCCGTCGGGCAGCCATCGAAGGGCGTTCGTCGCAGGACGCGGCACGGAGGCAGCGTGTCACGCGTCCATGGCCCCCTCGCGGGCTCGTGATGGCGCGCAAACGTCCTTGCCGCCCTCCGCTTCGTACGCGCTCACCGGCGGTCGCGGCGTCGCTGTCGATGGCGGCTCACTCCGCCCCGACGCCATCGGCGCGATGCAGTCGCTCTCTGTTCCGAGGCGAGCTCTCAGGGCATCCCGAGCTCGATGATGCCGGGCTCGCGCTCGCCGCCGCCCTCGGTCACGTCCTGGTAGCGGAGCGTGCCGTCCTCGATGCAGTAGTCCCAGCGCCGGTCGCTGACCGCCGAGATGATCTGGCCGTCCATCGTGCTGTAGCCGTCCATGTCGTCGATCTCGTAGACGAAGCGGCCCTCGCACTCGCAGCCGTCGCTCACGGTGACGCAGGCGGAGTCGGGGATCTCGCTCTGGATGAGGCCCTCGACGTCCTCGCAGTCTCCGATGAACGAGACACACAGCGTGGGCACGAAGACGTTCGCGGTGACGATGCTCTGCGCCACGCGCCGCGCGATCACCGGGCCGAACGTGACCCGACCGCGGGCCTGACCCGTCGCCTCGAAGGTGGCGCCCGGACAGGCGTCGAGCATGTCGGCGCCCGGCACCTCGAAGCAGCCGCCCGTGACGTCCCAGGTCCCGAGCACGTCACCGCCGCAGGCCTCGAGCGCCGGGCACGCGCTTCCGTCGGTGCGCACGTCGAGGTCGACCCACGCGGGGTCGCCGACCGTGCCGGTGTCGCCGAAGGGCGAGGGCGCATCGAGCGGCGGCAGGATCGATCCGTCCGTCCCCATGCCCGCGTCGCGGCCCGTGTCCATCGCCACCGGCGCATCGACGCCCGTGTCCAAGGCGCTGGGCGCGTCGATGCCCGCATCGAAGCCGCCTCCGCCGCCGTCGACGCCGGTGTCCAGCGGTAGGATCATCGACTCGGGGCAGCCAGCCAGCGGAAGAGCGAGGACGAGCAACGAAGCGAGGAGGGTGCGGTTCATGGACGCGAGGATAGACGTGCGCGGCCCTCGAGCGAAAGAGGGGCGGGGGATGGTAAGCCTCGGCCCCCATGGCGCCCCGAACGACCGTCCCCACCAAGCGCGCGGTGCACGCGGCCCTGATCGACGCGGTGCGGCTGCAGCTCGAGAAGATGGCGAACGCGGCGCGCGACACGGCGGGCGCGGTCACCCACGAGGACAACCGCTCCGAGGGCAGCAAGGACATGCGCGCCACCGAGCAGAGCTACATCGCGCGGGGCCAAGCGATGCGCACCGAAGAGCTCGCGGACGCGCTCGGGCGCTTGGAGACGTTCGAACCTCCGTCGTACGCGGGGCGTGCGCTCGGCGCCGGCGCGCTGGTGAGCGCGGAGGTGGAGGGTGAAGACGCGCCGCGCTGGCTCTACGTGATCGCGTGGGGCGCGGGCACGGAGCTCGTGGTCGCGGGCACGCGGGTGCTGGTGATCACGCCGAGCTCGCCGGTCGGTCGGCTGATGATGGGCAAGGAAGCGGGCGATGCGTTCGAGCTGGCGCAGCCGGGCGGCAAGCGCCGCGAGTGGGTGATCGAGCACCTCGAGTAGCGGCGCGACCCGCGGTGTCGCGCCGATCGAACCCGCACTTGCGCTCGCGCGCGGAGTCGTGGTCGCATCCGCGCATGCTCCGCCGGCCCCGCTCCGCGTTCGTCCTCACCGTCGCTGCGTCTGCGTCGCTCGCGGCGTGCGGCTCCAGCAGCCCCGAGCCCGAGCCCGTCCACACGGTGAACCCGCCGGAGGTCGAGGTGACGAGCGACCCGGTGCCCGAGCCCATCCCGCCGCCCCGCAACCCGCCGCCGCCGCTGAGCGAGTGTCCGCCCAACGGACCGCCCGAGGTCGGTCAGGGGTGCGTCGGCGATCTCGTCTGCCACTACGGCTCGACCGATCCCTGCGACGCCGACTACGTCGAGCTCCGCTGCGTCGAGCGCGCGTTCCAGGTCAGCCCCCGCCCGACCTGCAACCCGCCGGCGCCCATGCCTCCCGCCGCGACCAGCAAGCGTTGAGCGCGCTCTCGCTGGTCCGGGCAGAGTGGCTTCGCCGGGTCGAGGCCGAGTACCGATCGAGCGCCATCACCCAGACGCTCACGCTCTGGATGACGCGCGCGGGGGTCTCGCCGGATCTGATCGCCGAGGGGCTGCGCATCGCGCAGGACGAGCTCGATCACGCCGAGCTGAGCATGGCGGTCGCGCAAGCCGCGGGCGCGACGGAGCTGCCTCGCATCGATCGGGCGTCGCTCACGCTCGCCTCGGGATCGGACGCGACGCTCGAGGACGACATCGTGCGCGTGGCGCTCGAGGTCTTCTGCCTGGGTGAGACGGTCGCCGTGCCGCTCTTCCGCTCGCTGCGCGAGCGCTGCGAAGAGCCCGTGGCGCGCGCGGCGCTCGATCGGATCTTGGTGGACGAGGTGCGGCACCGCGACTTCGGCTGGGCGCTGCTGCAGTGGATGCTCGAGCAAGGACCGGAGCGCGAGGCGCTGGTGCGCCGGCAGCTCCCAGCCGCGTTCGCGGCGGTCCGGCGATCGTACGCGCCGGTGTTCTCCGGCGAGCCGAGCGCGCTGCCGGCAGACGCGCTGCGCTGGGGGTTGATGGACCCTCCCGACTACGCGGGCTGCTTGGCGCGCACCCTCGAGCGCGACTGGCGGCCCCGCTTCGCGCGGCTCGGAATCGACGCCGACGCCGCCTGGCGGAAGGACGGAACGTAGGGAGCGTTTTTCCCTCTCGACCGAGAGCGCCTTGATAGGATGCCGCCCGTGCCGGGACCCGACCTCGATTCACGCCTCCTGCGCTTCCGCAGTACGCCCAGCTCCGAGGACGCCGCGCGCTTGAGCGCGGACCTGCTCGAAGGCAATCGCCTCGACGACGTCCTCGAGATCACCCGCACGGCGCTCGCGACGCGCCCCGACGATCCGGAGCTCCTCGTCCTCTCCGCGCGCGCGGACTTCGCGGCGGGTCGGTTGAACGAAGCGCAGGTCACGCTGCTCAAGGCGGCGCGGGTCGCGGGCACGCGCAAGGAGCCCTTCCGCTGGCTCGGTGAGGTGTTCCTCAAGCGCGGTGATCCCGCGCGCGCGTCGAAGGTGCTCGAGCGCGCCAAGCAGATCGATCCGACCGACCGCACGATCCAGACGCTGCACCAGCGGGCCCAGCGGCTCACTCGGTTGGCCGAGCGGGGACACGAGGCGTCGGTGGTGGCACCGCTCCCGACGGCGCCGACCGAGGAGCGCACCGTGGTGCGCACCGACGTCGCCGAGGCCCTCGCGCAGGCCGAGAGCGCCGCCGACGACGAGGTGACGACGATCGCCGCCGAGCCGAAGCGTCCGCCGCCCGGCCGTCCCGCGCCGTTCCCCGCGCGCCCCGTCCCGCCGCGCGCCGCAGCCGCGCCGCTCCCCGCGCCGGCCGCGCCGCTCCCCGCGCCGCCTGCGCCCGCCAAGCCGCTCGCCCCGCCGCCGCCCAAGGCCGACGCGTTCGCGTTTCCTCCGCCCGCGGCGGTGCCCGCGGAGCTGAAGAACCTCGGCGCGCCTTCGCCGTTCGAGCCCGAGACGCCGAAGGTCGCGCTGCCGACCCCGCCGCCTCCGATCGCGCCCATCGCGCCGCTCGCGGCTGCGCCCATCGCGACCGCCGCGCCGCTGGCGCCCGAGCCCGCCGCGCCCGCGCCTGCTTCGCTCCCTCCCGCGTCGTTTCCCCCGGACGCGCTGCCGATCGAGTCGTTCGCCGACGCGGGCGACGATGGGCCCGTGCCGATCGAGCCCGACGTCGCGGTCGGCGCGACGCACGGCCAGAGCGAGTCGGTCGACGATCTTCTCTCGATGCTGCAGCGCGAGGGCCTCTTCGAGCCGCCGACCGGCGAGGCGGCGCAGTGGGCCACGACCAAGGAGGCCAAGCCCGTCGAGCGGACGAAGGTCGGCGTCTGGCTCGGCGCCGCGTGGGTGGTGATGCTCGCGCTCGCGGGCGGCGGCTACTACGGCTGGACGGTCTACGTCGAGCAGCGGCACGCCGAGGCCGAGCGCTTGGTCGCGTCCGCGCGCGAAGAGGCGCTCGCTGGCGATCACCAGCGCCTGGTGGACGCCGAGCGCCACCTGCGCGAAGCGCGCGAGCTGAACCCGCGCGATCCCGCCAACGGCACGCTCCTTCTGTTCGTGCACGCGCAGCGCGCGCTCGAGGACGGCGCGTTCGAGGTGGGCTTCTTGGCGCCCACGCTCGCGCGCGCGGAGCGTGACGAAGCGGACGCCGCGTACCTGAGCGCGGCCCGCGCGGTGGTCGCGCTCGGCGCCGGTGACTTGCCCGCCGCCCGCACCGCGGTCGACGCCGCGCTCGAGGCGGGCCCCGAGGATCCCGCGATCCTCTACGTGGCGGGTCGTCTCGAGCAGCGGCTCGGCGACGACGACGCGCTGAGCCACCTCGAGGCAGCGATCGCTGCGGAGCCCGCGCTGACCGCGGCGGCGATCGCGCTCGCGGAGGCGCGCAGCGACGAGGGGCGGCAAGAGGACGCGATCACGCTCCTCGATGGCGTGCTCGGTCGCGACCCCGAGCACCTGCGCGCGCTCCTGTGGAAGGCGTACCTCACCGCGGGCGATGCCGAGATCGATCCGGGGCTCGCGCAGCTCGCGGGCCTCGAGGATCGCCTCGAGCACGGCGCGCCCACCGACCACGTCCTCTTCCAGCTCACGCGCGCGCACCTGCTCCGTCGCCAGGGAGATCACGAGGGCGCGGTCGCCGCGGTCGACGCGGCGCTGGGCGCCGGCGCCGAGGAGCCCCGCCTGCTCGCGCTCGCCGCGCACGCCGCGCGCGCCGAGGGACGCTTCGTGCAGGCCGAGCGCGCGGCGACCGAGGCCGTCCGGCGCAGCCCGGCCAACACCGAGTTCCGCAAGCTGCTCGCCGCGATCTACCTCGATCGCCGCAACGGCGAGAGCGCGATGCGCACCCTCGGCGAGCTCTCGGCGGATGATCCCGACGTGCTCGTGATGACGGCGCAGGCGGCGCTGTTGGTCGGCACCGTGGGCGCGGCGCAGGGCGCCTCGCAGGTGATCGACACCTGGATGGGCGAGCACGAAGGCGAGGCGAGCGTCGAGCTCCGGGCCCTGCGCATCCGGCTCGAGATCGGCGTCGCCGAGGACCCGTCGGCTGCCTACGAGGCGGCGCGCACGTTGGCGCGGGAGAACCCCGGTGATCCCGTGGCAGCGATGGCGCTGGGCGAGGCCGCGCTGCGCACCCGACACGTCGATCAAGCGCTCGAGGCGCTCGCGACCGTGGTGGCGAGCTCGCCCGAGAACGCCGACGGACACTGGCTGCTCGGGCGCGCGCGGCGCATGGAGGGCGACGGAGTCGGCGCACGCCAGAGCCTCGCGCGCGCCGTCGAGCTCCGGCCCGAGCACCACGAGGCGCGCCTCGCGCTCGGTGGTCTCTTGCTCGATCTCGGCGACTTCGAGGCCGCGGACACGCTGTACACCGAGCTGGCGCGCTCGGGCGCGAGCGCTGGCGGCGCTCCGCTCGCGCGCACCGGGCGCCTCGGGCGCGTGGAGGCGCTCATCGGCCTGGGCCGGCTCGACGACGCTGCGGTGCAGCTCGAGGGCGTGCGTGGCGAAGACGCGAACAGCCCGGACGCGGTGATGGTGCGGGCGCGGCTCTCGGTCGCGCGCGGTCAGTTCGGCGAGGCGCTCACCACCATCCGTCCGCTGACCGAGGGCGACTCGCCCAGCGCCGCGGCGCTCGCGCTCTACGGCGAGGCATTGCTCGGCGCGCGCCAGGCCGATCCCGCGGCCGCCGCGCTCGATCGCGCGCTCGAGATCGACGACGGCCTGCCCGAGGCGCTGATCGGCCGCGCCGAGGTGGCCTTCGCGCAGGACCGCGCCCGCGACGCGGGCGAGCTCATCTCGCGCGCGCACCGCTCGCTCGAGCACCGCATCCGTCCCCCGACGCTCCGGGCGCGCCTCGCGATCCTCGAGGCCCGCGCGCAGCTCGACGATCGCAACGCGGGCGGCGCGGCGACCACCCTGCGCCGCGCGCTCGAGATGGCGGGCTGCCCGGCGGACGCGCACTTCTTCTTGGGTCGCGCGCTGGAGGACGACGACGAGACCGCGGCCCGTGCGTCGTTCACCCGCTACCTCGAGCTCGCGCCCGAGGGTCGCTACGCCGCCGAGGCGCGGCGCGCGACGCGCTGACGTGATGCGCGCTCGCGTCTCGCTCGCGTTGCTGAGCGCGCTGCTCGTGATCGCGATCGGCTGCGGCGCGGCGTCGCGCCAGTCGCCGGAGGCCACGCTCGATGCGCTGGCCGACGCGCTCGAGGCCCGCGACGCGTCCGCGGCGTACGCGCTGATGTCGCGCAGCTACCGGGCGCAGGTGCCCTTCGAGACGTTCCGCGCGCTGGTCGAGCATCCGGACGGCGACGCGCTCGCGGCGATCGCCGCGCTCCGCGAGCGCGACGGCGCGGCGGAGATCGAGGCGCGGGTGACGCTCGAGAGCGGCGAGCCGATCGTCCTGCGCTCCGAGGGCAGCACCTTCCGCGTCGAGACCGACGTGGTCGACTACTATTCGCAGGTCACGCCGCGCGCGGCGCTGCGGTCGTTCGTGCGCGCCGCGGATCACGAGCGCTTCGACGTGCTGCTCCGGCTGATGCCGCGCCGCGATCGCGAGGGGTTCACCGAGGAGAGCCTGCGCGAGACCTGGACCGCGCAGGGCGAGCGCATGGACCGCATCGTCGGTGTCCTGCGCGGCGCGCTGAGCGCCCCGATCGAGGTCACCTTCGACCGCGCGGTGCTGCACGGCGAGGGCGCGCACGCGACGTTCGTCCGCGAGGGCGACGCGTGGGTGATCGAAGATCCCGAGTAGCGAGCCGCTCCGCGGAGCGAAGCGGCGTCGCTCACGATCGGCGCTCAGTTCGTCGGTCGATCACGGCGAGAGCCCTGCGCGCACCTCCGACAGGAGCGTGCTCGCGTGCTTCTCCACCTCGAGCAGCACGAGCGGGAGCACCGCGTCGAGCGCGGGGATCTCTTCGGGCCTGATCGCGAGCCGAGGCCGCCGGCTCAGGATGCGCACCAGGATGTCGCCCACGAACTTCGCATCGCGGTAGCCGTGCGGCGGGCCGTAGCTGCTCAGGCGTCGATGCAGCGCGAGGAAGTGCTCGGCCCCGCCCTCGGAGAAGCGCATCGCGCGCAGCGTCTCGGCGCGGCCCGCCTCGCGCACCGCCTCGACGTAGGGCTCCACGTTCGCGTCGTCCTCGAGCAACAGGCCGTCGAGGAAGAGCTCGGGCGCGACGTGGGCGACGGCGCGGCTCGCGCCCCAGCCCATCCCACGCGACGACAGCCGCTCGATCGCGAACGTCTGGAGCGACACGAACGTGGGCGCTGCGTGGAACACGTCGTCGACCGCGTGGTGATCGGCGACGCCCGCCGCGATCGCGGGCTCGTCCTGCGCGATCAAGCGGGTGCCGGCCATCGGCATCCAGTCGGGCAGCATCGCGCCCAGCAAGAGGCGCGGCGCGTCGCCCTTGCGGCGCGCGAAGTGGGTGTGTCCCACGAAGTTCATCGCCGCGGTGTGTGGTGCCGGCGGGAGCGGATGGCAACGCACAGCACGAGCAGCGCGAGCCACGCCGGCGATCCGCTCCGGCCTGCGCTTCGGCATCCGCAGCCGCTGCTCAAGCCCGCGCGTGAGCCTGCGTCCGAGCCCGGCGCGCCCGCGTCGCTCCCCGCGCTGCAGCGCGCGTCGCTGCCGCTGCAGTCCTGATCGATACCGTCGCCGCAGCGATCGACCGCGCCCGGGCGCACGCTCGCGTCGGTGTCGTCGCAGTCGACGTCGGCGCGGTAGCCGTCGAGATCGACGT
>CAYZQM010000044.1:24217-32318 GCA_964480175.1 uncultured Sandaracinaceae bacterium | reverse complement strand
TGCGGTGAGCAGCGGAACCACAAAACCAGTGGAGCTGCGGTGAGCAGCGGAACCACAAAACCAGTGGAGCTGCGGTGAGCAGCGGAACCACAAAACCAGTGGAGCTGCGGTGAGCAGCGGAACCAAGCAACCAGTGGAGCTGCGGTGAGCAGCGGAACCACGAGACGAGCGGAGCTGCGGTGTTCGGGGTGATGTCGATCCGGAGCGCGGAGTGAGCGCGCCGATCTCGGCGGCCGACGACGCGGCGCTCGTCGCTCAGCTGCGCGCGCAGGAGCGGGGGGCGTTCGATCGGCTCTACGCGCTCCACCACGAGCGCATCTGGCGCTTCCTCTTGCGCCTCTCGGGAAGGCGCGACGAAGCCGAGGACCTCTTTCAAGAGACGTGGGTGCAGGCGGCGCGTCACGCGCACCGGCTCGAGGTGGGCTCGCGCGTCTTGCCCTGGCTCTTCACGATCGCCCGCAACCAGCACCGAAGCGCACGTCGCTTCTTGCTCTTCGACTTTCGCAAGCGCGAGAACCTCGCGCTCGAGCCGACGCTCGGGCCCAGCGATCCCGAGGCGCTCCTGCTCGACGTCGAGGAGCTTCGCGCGCTCGAGGACGCGCTCGCCGCGATCGGCGACGTGCACCGCGAGGTGCTGCTCCTCGCGCACGTCGAGGGCCTCGGCTCCGCGGACATCGCGGCCGTGCTCTCGCTGAGTGAAGAGGCGGTCCGAAAGCGTCTGTCCCGCGCCCGCGCCGAGCTGCGCGAGCGGATCGAGTCGCAGAGCAAGCGCCGCCCCGCCGCGACCAGGTCGGACGAGGTGGTTGCCGGAGGCGCCAAAGTGCGCGACCGTTGATGCGCATGTCGAGCCCCGATCCCGTCGCCGATCACGCGCTCAGCCAGAAGCTGGCTGAGCTGCCGGTGCCCGCGATCGATCCCGCGCTCTCGGCGCGGGTGCTTCGCAAAGCGCGCGGCGAGCTCCGCCAGCCCGGTGAGGGCACGTTCTCGCTCCGCGGCCTGCTCTTGTCGTGGGAGACCGCGCTCGCCCCCGCGGTCGTCCTGCTCGCGGGCGCCGCCTACACCGTCGGCGCGATCATCCAGCTCGCTACCATCTTCGGCTGAGCTCGGCTCGCGTCGAGCGGTCAGTGGCCGCTCGCCACGTCGGCGTCGAAGATGCGCTCGAGCTCGGCGGAGTACTTCTTGGCCGACGCGATGAGCTTGGTCTCGTCCTCGCGGTGCTGGGCGAGGTCTTTGACCGCGCGCTCGTCGTACTCGACGAACGTCTTGATCGCGGCGCGCGTGTGCGCCGGCGTGACGCCGAGCTCGAGCAGCGTCGCGCCCGCGGCCTCGACGCTGCCGGCGAACGTCTCGCGGATCACCGTCTTCACGCCTGCGCCCAAGAGCGCGTACGCGTGCTGCCGGTTCCGGGCGCGGGCGACGATCTTCACGTGGGGGAAGTGCTCTTGGACGGTCCGCAGGGTGCGCATCGACGCCTCGAAGTCGTCGATCGCGAGCACGAAGACGCGCGCCTCGGAAACCTTCGCGGCGCGCAGCAGATCGAGGCGTGACGCGTCGCCGTAGTGCACCTGGTTGCCGAAGCGCCGCAAGAAGTCGATGTGCTCGGGGTTGTTGTCCAGCGCGGTGAACGAGATGTGCTTCAGCCGCAGCACCCGGCCGACGATCTGACCGAAGCGACCGAAGCCGGCGATGACGACGTCGCTCCCGTCCACGCGGATGTCGTCGAAGGGGCGATCGTCCTTCTTCTCCGAGCGCACCAGGTACGCGTCGCGCGCCATGAAGAGCAGCGGCGTCAGCATCATCGACAGCGTCACCGCAACGATCAGCCGCTCGATCGTCGTGGCATCCAACAGGCCGCCGCTGAGCGCGGCGCCGAAGATCACGAACGCGAACTCACCGCCCTGCGAGATCGACACCGACAGGCCCAGCGACGAGGCGCGATCGAGCTTGGTGAACACGCCGAGGCCGTAGAGCACGGCCGCCTTGAGCGCGACGATCCCGAGCGCGATGCCCACGATGCTCAGCGGCTCGCTCACGAGCAGCCCGAGGTTCGCCGACATCCCGACCGCGATGAAGAAGAGCCCGAGGAGCAGCCCCTTGAAGGGCTCGATGTTGGCCTCGAGCTCGTGGCGGTACTCGGAGTCGGCGAGCAGCACGCCGGCGAGGAACGCGCCCAGCGCCATCGAGAGCCCCACCCACTCCATCAGCATCGCGGTGGCGATCACCACCAGCAGCGCCGCGGCGACGGAGAGCTCGTGCGAGCGCACCCGCGCGATGAGACCGAACGCGGGGCGCAGGAGAAAGCGGCCCGCGAGCACCAGGCCCACGATCACCAAGAACGCCATCGGATAGTTCGGCGCGTGACCATGGCCGTGCCCGCTCTCGCCCTCGCTCATCGCGGCGCCTGCGCCGAGCAGCGGGATCACCGCGAGCAGCGGGATCGCCGCGAGGTCCTGGAAGAGGAGGATGCCGAACGCGGCCTGCCCGTGCGGCCGTGAGAGCTCGTGCTTCTCCCCGAGGATCTGGGTCGCGAACGCGGTCGACGACATCGCGAGCGCGGCGCCGCCCACGCCGGCGGCGATCGGATCGGCGCCGAGGAGCCAGCCGCCGAGCGCGAGCAGCGCCCCGCTGATCACCACCTGCGCCGCCCCCAGCCCGAACACCGCGCCCCGCATGCGCCACAAGCGGCTCGGCTCGAGCTCGAGCCCGATCAAGAACAAGAGCAGCACGACGCCGAATTCCGCGAAGCGCATCGTCGAGGTGACGTCGTCGATCAGCCCGAGCCCCGAGGGCCCGATGATCGCGCCCGCGGCGAGGTAGCCGAGCACCGAGCCCAAGCCGAGTCGCTTGAAGATCGGGACCAGCGCCACGGCGGCGGCGAGGAAGATGGCGGTGTTCTCGAGCATGGAGACCGAGGCTCGTGCCGGCGCCCCCGGAGCGCAAGGCCCGCCTGGCCTGGGCTCCTCTCGCGTGACAGGTGCGAGCGATGTCGGCGATTGGACCTGGCTCGGAGCAAGGAGGCGCGTGGCCGAGGTGGCGCCGACCCGAGGCGCTGGGCCTGGCGCTCTTCGTCCTGCTCGCGCTCCCGATGACCTGGTTCATCTCCGCGACGCTGAAGATCCTGGATCTCTCGAGCGGCGCGCTGGGGGGCGCGGAGCTGCGCCTCTTCTCCTCGACCACCTTCTACGTCGCGGTGATGGGATGGCAGCCGCTGCTCGCGCTCTTCGTGGTGCGCCGCTTCGTCGAGCACAGCCCGATGGATCTCGGGCTGCGGCGCGCTCGGGGATCGCACACGACGATGGCGGCGCTCGGCGCGCTGGCGCTCGCGGTCGTCGCAGGCGGCGTCACGCTCGCGCTCGGCTCGGTGCTGGCCAAGCACATGGTGACCGATCACGCGCGGGTGGCCGCGCTGCCCGCCGTGCCGCCCGCGCTGGGCGCCGTCCTGGTCACGCTCGCGTTCGCTGCGACGCTGCTGCTCATCTGGGCCCAGGCGTTCGTGGAGGAGCTCTGCTGGCGCGGCTACGTGCTGACCCGGGCGATGGAGCGCTTCGGCCCGTGGCGCGGGCTCTTCCTTCAAGGCGCGCTCTGGGGCGCGTGGTACGCGCCCGTCGTCTTCTTCGCCGCGTACGGGAGCCTGAGCGGTCCGATGGCGCTCGTGCGCATGCTCGGTGCGCTCGTCTCGTGCGCGCTGCTCGGCGCGCTCTTGGGCTGGCTCCGATTGGCGACGGGCAGCTTGGTCCCGCCCATCGTCGCCAACAGCGTGCTGACCTTCGTGGCGGGCGCTCCGCACCTCTTGTTCGGCGGCGCGCTGGAGGCGCGCGCCGCCGTGCTCGGCCCGGTCGGATGGGCGCTGAGCGCGGTGATCCTGCTCTTGCTGTGGCGCTCACCGCTCCGCGGCGCCGTGCGGGTACCGACTGCGACGCCAGCGCGCCTCACGCCGACCCGCAGCGCCACGTTGCACTGAGCCTCCCGCGGCGCGACGCAGCGGGGATCAGCCGGAGATCTTCCACCACGAGGCGAGCCACTTGAGCGGCTTCTCCTCGTCGGCGGTGAGCTCGTCGCTGCCCGCGAGCTGCTTCAGGAAGTCGTAGATCGCCTGACGCGCCTCCTGGCGGGTGATCGCCTTGGCGCCTTCCTTCAGCGCTGCGCGGCTCTCGAAGCGCTCGTTGGCGCTCACGATGGCCCGATCGAAGCGCTCGGCGCCGAGGTGGGAGCGGAGCTGGATCACCTCCGCCCGCTCTTCTTCGCTGTACTCGCCGTCGGTCTGGATGATCTCGCGCATCCAGCCCAGCAGCACGGCTTCTTCGTCCTTGGTGAGATCGGCGAGGTCCATGGCGCGGCACTGTAGCGGATGCATCGCGCCCGCGGGAGATGATGTCGGTGGCCGCCCTGGGCTCGCCTCCGTGGTAGATCCCGGGCCGCGTCATGAGCACGTCGCTCGCCATCGTCGCTTGCGCGAACCACGAAGGTCGGGAGGCCATCGGGGTGTGCGTGCGCTGCCGTCGCCGGGTCTGCAGCGAGTGCACCACCAAGATCGACGGCATCAACCACTGCGTCGGCTGCTTCGCGGAGCTCGCCAAAGAGCACGCCCAGCCCGAGCGCACGAGCCGCATCGATGGTCCGTGGTGGCGCGCGATCTCCGGAGCGGTGGGCTTCGGCGTCGCGGTCCTCTTCGCGTGGGGCGTGCTCGAGCTCCTCTTGCCCGGGGGCGGCTGATGCGCCGCCTCGATCTGATGCCCGAAGGGCCGGTGGCCCGCATCGACCGGGCCTTCTCTCTCATCCGCCACGGCGGCGCCGAGGCCGTCGTGCGCGCGTGGATCGCAGGGAGCATCCCCGCGCTGGTCGTGCTCGCTGGCTATTGGCTCGAGCGCGTCGAAGGCGTCTTCGAGCTGCGCCTCGGGATCGCGGCGCTGCTCGTCGCGGCGTTCGCCTTGCGGGGCATCCTCTTGGCGCGGGTGGCCCGCCACTACGTCCGTGGGATGTGGGAGGCGGTCGACATCCCCGAGGGATCGGGCGAGCCCCTCGCGATCGCGCGCGCCGCATTCGCGGTGAGCGTCCCGCTCGCCGGCTGGGGAGCGCTGCTCTTGGTCGCGACGCTGCTCGGTCCCATCGGCGTCGCGCTGGTCGTCCCGGTGTTCGCGATGCGGGGCCTTCATGCGCCGGGCTGGCTCGCGCGCGTCGCGTGCACGCCGAGCGCGGGCATCAAGGCGCTGCGCGAGTCGTTCGGCGACAACGCCCACCAGCGGGGCGAGGGCTTCGTCGTCGAGCTGCTGCTCTCGCTCGCTGCGCTGGGGATCACGATCAACCTCCTGGCCGCCACCGCGTTCGCGCTGCTCTTGCTGCGCGCGTTCATCGGGATCGAGCTGGCGCTCGTCGATCAGTTCCTCTCGATGCGCAACGCGTTCGCGATGCTGGGGATGGGGCTGATGACCGCCGTGCTGCTCGAGCCGCTGCGGGCCGCGCTCTCCGCGATCGTCTTCGTCACGTTCCGGGTGCGCCAGGAGGGCCTCGACGTGCGCGCGGCGATCGACGCAGCGACGGAGCACGCGAGCCACAAGCGGCGGACCCGCACCCGCGCGGCGGCGGCCGCGGCGGCGCTCCTCGTCGGTGCGCTGATCGCCCCTCCGGTGAGCGCACAGACGCCCGAGGACGACGCGGCGCGCGCCGAGGGGCTGAGCACCGATCCCATGGCGACCGACGCCGATCTCGCCCGCGACGCCGAGGTCCGCGCCCGCGCCGAGCGCATCCTCGGCGGACCGGAGTACCGCGAGTTCGACGACCGCCGGGGACAGGGCCTGCGCGAGCTGCTCTCGCGGCTCTTCGAAGAGTTCTTCGACGACGAGCCGACCGACCCCGTCGCGACCGAGCGCGGCGGCATCTCGCTGCCCATGCCTGGGCCCACGTTCTTCCTCGTGATGGGCGTGCTCTTCGTGTTGCTCATCGCGGTCTACCTGATCAGCTCCCGTGAGCGCGCGCTGCCCGCCGTCGCGAGCAGCGCGGCGAGCGCGCCGAAGGCCGAGGACCCTCGGGATCGCGCGCCGTCGGAGTGGCTCGACAGCGCGGCGCAGCTCGCCGCGCGAGGCCAGTACCGCGACGCGCTGCGCGCGCTCTACCTCGCCACGCTCGTGGCGCTCGATCGGCGTCAGCTCCTCACGTTCGACCCGACGCTGACCAACTGGCAGTACTCCCGCCAGCTGCGCAGCGCGGCGATCCGCGCCGACTTCCGCGAGCTCACCAAGCTCTTCGATCACAAGTGGTATGGGCGCGAGGACACCGCGGAGGCGGACTACCTCGCGTGCCGCACGCTCGCGGAGCGCATGCTGAAGAGCGCCGAGCAGCCGCGAGGTGAGGCGTGAGCGACGAGGCGATGCTCGTCGGCGACGCGCCCGAAGTCGCCGAGTCGAGCCGCAGCGACGTCAGCGCCTCGCGCACCCGGTGGATCGGCTGGGGCCTGCTCGCGGTGGTCGCGCTCGCGGCGGTCGGCGCGATCGCGATGCGGGTGACCGAGCGCGGGCGCTTCGCCCTGCCCTACTCCACCGTGAGCGCGGGCCCCGACGGAACGCGCGCGCTGATGACGGTGCTGCGGGAGGAAGGCATCGACGCGGTGCCGTGGACCGAGGACGTCGGCCGCCTGCCTCCCGGCGGCGCGCTGGTGATCTTGGGCGGCTGCGATCACGTCGGCACCCGCTCGATGTCGCGTCCCGAGCGCGAGCGCCTGGTGCAGTGGATCGAGGCGGGCGGGATCTTCATCGTCGCGGGCGCCGGCGGCTACGTGAACAGCGATCTCGGAGCGACGCTGCGCATGCGGAGCCTGACGCAGTGCCTGGACGATCCCGGTCTCGTGTCGCTGGCGCGCGCCGCGGAGGAAGCGAGCGACGACGACGTGCCCGGGGACCTGCCGCCGCCGACCACGCCGCCCGGCGTCGTGCCCGATCCCGACGCCGAGCTCGACAAGCCCGAGTTCTTGATCCCCGATCCCTCCGAGACCCTCGATGCGCTCGACGGCACCGTCGCGCTGCCCGAGCCCATCTGGGGCGTGCCTGCGCAGCCTCCGCTCGCGGGACTGCCGCTCTTGGGGATGCGCAACGCCGGTGCGATCGAGCTCGCCTCGGGCGCCGACGCGCGGGTGCTCGCCTCCACGGGCGGCAAGCTCGGGGTCGTCGAGATCCGGCGGGGCGAGGGGCGCGTGATCGTGATCGCGTCGGCGAGCCTCTTTCAGAACCGCGATCTGAGCGAGCACGGCGGCGCGCTCCTGATGACGCGCTTGATCCGCCACTACCTACCGGACTCGCTCCCGGCGGCGCGGCGCGTGGTGCGCTTCGACGAGTACCACGTCGGCGCCGGCGAGCGCCGCTCGATGGCCCGCTACTTCACCCAGGTCGGCGTCGTGCCGCTGATCCTGCAGATCCTGTTCGGCGTGGGCCTGCTCGCCCTGCTCCGCTCGCGACGCTTCGGCGCGATCCGCGAGCCGCAGCGCGCGCCGCTGAGCTCGACGAGCGCGTTCGTCGGAGGCCTCGGCGGGCTCTTCTCGGCGAGCCGTGATCGGGCGGGCACGCTCGCGATCCTCGCGCGCGCCGCGCTGCGCACCATCGGCCAGGCGCACCGCGTGGCGGGCGAAGACGCCGACGTGTTGACGAGCGCGCTCGAAGAGCGCGGCCGCAAGGACGCTGCGGCCGCGGTGCGCGAGGTGGTGCGGATCGGCGAGCGCAGCATGGTCAGCAAGGGGGATCTCGCGCGCGCGAGCCGCGCCTTGGACGAAGCGGTCGCGCGCGGCATCCGCCGCGACGGAGACGGCCCCGCGAGCGAGCTGCCGAGGCCCGCCCCTTGATCAAGTACCTGGGCTCCAAGCGCCTCCTCATCCCCTCGATCCTCGACGCGATCCGCGACCTGCCGGGGCCCACGGAGCGCGTGCTCGACGTGTTCTCGGGCACCGCGCGCGTGGGCCACGCGCTCAAGAGAGCGGGGCACCGCGTGATCGCCAACGATCACAACGCGTACGCGGCGACGCTGGCGCGCTGCTACGTCGAGGCCGACCGGCAGGGCATCGAGCACGACGCCGCGCTGCTCTTGCGCGAGCTCTCGGCGCTGCCGGGCAAGGCCGGCT
>CAYZQM010000044.1:7443-24207 GCA_964480175.1 uncultured Sandaracinaceae bacterium | reverse complement strand
GAGCGCATCGACGCCATCCGCGACGCCATCGAGGCCAAGTCGCTGCCGCCGACGCTGAAGGCGGTGCTGCTCACGTCGCTGATGGAGGCCGCCGATCGCGTCGACTCGACGACCGGCGTGCAGATGGCCTACCTCAAGGCGTGGGCGGCGCGGGCGCACAACGATCTTCTGCTGCGCATGCCCGACGTGCTGCCGCGCGCGAGCGCGGGTCCCGGACTCGCCGAGGAGCGCGAGGCGATCGACGTGGTGCAGCGCCACGAGGTCGACGTCGCCTACCTCGATCCCCCGTACAACCAGCACAAGTACATCGGCAACTACCACATCTGGGAGACGCTGGTTCGCTGGGACCGGCCCGAGGCGTACGGCATCGCGCAGAAGCGCATCGACACCAAGACGCGACCGAGCGACTTCAACTCGCGCGTTCGATTCGGCGCCGCGTTCGAGGCGCTGATCGACGCGGTGCGCGCGCGCCACCTGATCGTCTCGTTCAGCGACGAGGGCTACCTCTCACGGGCCGACGCCGAGCGCATCCTCTCGCGTCGCGGCGCGGTGCGCGTGATCGAGCACGACTACAAGCGCTACGTCGGCGCGCAGATCGGGATCTTCAACCCCAAAGGCGACAAGGTGGGCGAGGTGAGCCACCTGCGGAACAAGGAGCAGCTCTTCGTGGTGAGCGCGCACTGACATGCCGCCGTCGTTTCGACTGCACGGCACCGACCGATCCTCTCGCGCGCGGCGCGGCACGCTCGTCACCGCGCACGGCGCGATCGAGACGCCGACCTTCATGACCGTCGGCACCCGCGCCACCGTCACCGGCCTCGAGCCGAGCGATCTGCGCGCGATGGGCGCGGGCGTGCTGCTCGCCAACACCTACCACCTGATGCTGCGACCGGGCCCCGAGCTCTTCCGCCGGGTGGGCGGGATCCACCGCTTCATGCAGTGGGACGGACCGGTGCTCACCGACTCGGGCGGCTACCAGATCTTCTCGCTGGCGAAGGACCGCACCCTCTCCGAGCGCGGCGCGCACTTCCGGAGCTACGTCGACTCGCGCATGCACATGCTCACCCCCGAGCGGTCCATCGAGATCCAGACCGCGATCGGCTCGGACATCATGATGGTCCTCGATCACTGCATCGACTCGACGTCGAGCGAGAGCGACACGCGCGCCGCGATGGAGCGCACCCACCGCTGGGCGCTCCGCTCGCTCGCTGCGCGCAGCAACCCCGAGCAGGCGCTGTTCGCGATCGTGCAAGGCGGCGTGGTGCCCGCGCTGCGCACCGAGTCCGCTGCGTTCCTCACCGCACACCCCTTCGATGGCTTCGCGCTCGGCGGCCTCGCCGTGGGCGACACGCGGAAGGAGCGCGAGGCGATCACCCACTTCGCGGCCGAGCTCTTGCCGGCGGACAAGCCCCGCTACCTGATGGGCGTCGGCACCCCCGCCGATCTCTTGCAGGCGATGCTCGCGGGCATCGACATGTTCGACTGCGTGATCCCCACGCACTTCGCGTGGCAGGGCACGGCGTTCACCTCGACCGGTCGGGTGCGCATCACCAAGGCTGCTCACGAGCACACCGACGATCCGCTGGACGTGCGCTGCGGGTGCTCGACGTGCGCCCGCTTCAGCAGGGCGTACCTGCGGCACCTCGTTCAGTGCAAGGAGCCGCTCGGCTTCCGCCTGCTCTCCATCCACAACCTCTTTCACTACTACGATCTGATGGCGTCGGCGCGCGCGGCGATCGACGCCGGCACGTACGCGGCGTTCGCGGAGGAGACGCTCGAGCGGACCGATCGCCACGAAGGACAGTCCGAGCGCCTGGGGCATCGCGGGCGCGAGGCGACGCCGTGACGCGGCACTTGGAGCCCGAGGTGGTGATCACACGCTCCGGCGCCAAAGCGATCCGCGACAAGATCTCCGGCGAGCTGATGCACCCGATCGTGGGACCGATCGTCGAGGCGGAGCGCCTCTACGTCGGACCGAGCCGCTTGCGAGCGCGCCTCGAGGCCGCACGCGAGCCGCTGGTGCTCTTCGACGTCGGCCTGGGCGCGGGCTCGAACGCGATCGCCGCTTGGCACGCCTCGGAGGCGCGCGCGTCGGGCGCGCCGCTGCACATCGTGAGCTTCGATCGCAGCCTCGAGGCGATGGCGACGGCGCTCTCGCCCGAGCACGCCGACGCGTTCGCGTTCCGCGGGGAGGCACGGACGGCGGCGCGCGCGGCACTCGAGCACGGCGAGCACGCCACCGAGCGGACGCGCTGGGAGATCGTGACCGGCGATCTGCGCGAGTCGCTCGCGCTGCGAGGCCCGCGCGCCGACGTCGTGTACTGGGACCCCTTCTCGCCCGGCGCCAACCCCCGCTCGTGGACGATGGCCGCGTTCAGCACGCTGCGGCCCCGATGCCGTGAGGGGATGACGCTGCACACGTACGGCGGCGCGACCGCGAGCCGCGCAGCGATGCTGCTCGCGGGCTTCTGCGTCGGCGAAGGTCCGCTGATCACGCCCCCGATCGAGGGCGCGGCGGCCCCCAAGAACGCCAAGCGGAGCACGATCGCCGCCCTGCGGGTCGAGGACCTGTCGAGCCCGCTCGATCGGCGCTGGCTCGAGCGCGTGCTCCGATCGTCGGCTCCCCTGCCGAGCGACGCGCCGAGCGACGCCCTCGAGCGCCTGCGCAGGCTGCCCCAGCTCGCGTGAGCGGCCCGAGGGGAGTGCATTATTTCCTCGCGCCCGCGGGCGTGGGATCGGCACCATGCAGGCGCGCCGCGCCGTAGCGGCGGGGACAGGATCACCATGGGACGCCGCGCTCTTCGACTCTCTCTCTTGCGCCGATGCGGCGCGCCTCTGCTCGTTGCCCTCGCGCTCTCGGGATGCGGCGGCGCCGTGCGCATGTCGGTCCGCGCCTCGGCGCCGACGATCACCCCGGACGAAGCCGCAGCGCGTCTCGCGCTGGGCTCCTCGAGCGTGCGCGCGGGGGCGAGTCTCGACGACGAGATCGAGCGCCTCTACCAGCTCTCGCTGATGGCCGAGCGCCTCGAGCAGCGAGACGACGCGGTCGCCGCCACGGTCGCGCTGCTGCGCTTGGTGCGGGGTGAGGCTGCGGCGCACCCGAGCGCGGCCCACGAGGAGCGACGCATCCGGGTCGAGCGCTACGCGCTCGGGCTCTTCGATCGGCTCGGCGACTCGCAGGCCGTCATCGCGCTGACGGAGAGCGATCCCGAGGGTGCCGATCGGGCCGCGCTGCTGCGCGCGCTGGAGGCGCACCACGAAGGCGCCCCGCTCACGGACGCGATCTGGTCCAGGCTCGGCGCGCGCGAGCGGGCCCACGCGGACTGGACCCGACGCGCGCCCATCGGCGCGCCGCTGATCTCCGTCGCCGAGCTCGCGAGCGCGGGTCCAGGGAGCGTCGCGCTGCTGGAGCAGCGCGCGATGGACGCCGCCCAAGTCGGCGATCTCGACATGCTGCGCGCAGCGATCGGGGCGCTGAGAGGCATCGACGGCGATCACCCGATGGCGCTCGCGTGCGGCGCGATCGAGCGCGAGCTCGCGAGCGGCATCCTCACCGACGAGCGCTTGCTCTTCGCGTGCCCGGGCCCCGAAGCGTCCTCGCGCACCGGCGCCGCGGTGCCTCGGCTGCTCTTGGGGATCGAGGCGTTCCCTCGCTCCGAAGCGCTGCCCGTCGTGCTCGCGCTCGCGCTGCTCTGGGACGACGCGGAGGGCGACGCGCACGCGCTCGCGTCCCGCCATCGAGAGAGCAGCGACGGAGCGCTGCGCCGCCTCGCGACGGGGATCGCAGCGGTGGCCCAGCTCGGCGCTGGTGAGACCGCGCCCTACGAGGCGTTCGAGGACGAGCACGGCAGCGTGCGAGGCAGCGCCGGCTGGGTTCGGCTGGTCCTTCCCTACGAGGACGAGAGCGCGCCCGACTCGGCCGTCGCGGCGTTGGTTCGCAGGGTGCGGCGCCGCGGGGGCGCGGCCGCAGGGGCGTCCCTCGAGGCGCGCGTCATCGACGGAGACGCGAGCGACGACGCCCGGCGCGAGGCGCTCGACGCGCTGATGCACGTCGATCACGCGCTCGCCCGCTGGCTTCAGAGCTGCCTCGCCGAGCACCTGTCGACCGAGGCGTGCCGCGCGCGGCTCGACGCGTTCGACGCGCTGCTCGATCCCAACGCGTCGGATCCCGCGCTCTTCGATCGCGTGGGCGACACGCTGGACCCGGGCTACTTCGACGACCTCGACGGCACGTGGGTGGACGCGATGCAGCACGCCGCGGCGCGCTGGCTCGATCGGCGCCGCGAGACCGCGGATGGCTACACCGAGGCCTGGGTGTTCGCCCGGGTCAGCGTCGCGCTCGCCGCGGGCGACGTCGCGGAGGCGCGCGCGCTGCTCGAGGCGCGCGGGGCCCTGCTCCCGCGGCCCCGTCGCGTCGCAGCGCAGATGGCGCTCTTGGCGGCCGAGGCGGGCGAGGACTTCGTGCCGATCGGCGCGCTGAACCTCCCGGAGATCCCTCGGCTCGGCTCGCACATCCCGGAGCCCGAGGCGCCGGAGGGCTACGACTGCTTCTTCGCGAGCTCGATGGACGAGACCACCGCGGCGCGCTGCACGACGTTCGTCGAGCGGCTCGAGGCCGTGGCGCCCGAGCTCCTCGCCGCGGTGCTCACGGTGCGCGCGGCGCAGACGCCCGATGCAGGCACCGATCCCGCGGCGCTCCTCGCCGAGGCGCAGCGCGCCGATCCGCAAGGCAATGCGGTGACGCTGATCGTCGGTCTGCTCGCGGAGGCGCGCGGGGACGAGGACGCCGCGGCCGACGCGTTCCTGCGTCTGACCCTCGCGGACATCACGCTGCCGACGGTCGACCGGCGCTACCTCCACCACGCGGCGCGGTCGGGGATCAGTGTCCAGACGATCGCCCGCGCGATGGCCGCGAGCGATCTCTACGGATACGCACCTCGCGACATCGCTCGGATGGTGGAGGTCGCGCGCATCAGCGATCCAGCGCACGTCGAGCGGCTCTACGACCTCGACGTGCTGGCGTTCGCGGACGCGGGCGAGGCCGCGCTCCTGCACCGCATGTTCGTGCTCGAGCACGGACCGATGATCGGCTCGGCGCTGCGCACGGCGCCATCGCCTGCACAGCGCGCGGCGCTCGCGCGGGCGCTGATGCCGATCATGGCGCGCCTCGACGCCGTGACGGACGCGCGTCTCTTGCGGGCGCAGGTCGCGCTCCTGGCGGGCGATCTCGCGGAGGCGGCCAGCGCCGCCGACCGACCCTTCCGCGGCTTGGGCGACACGTTCCCCATCCCCGAGGCGAGCGACGTGCGCGACTTGATCGCCGCCGGCGACGCGGCGCCGGCGGTGCTGGTGCACCACGTCCTGCTCGCTCGTCCCCCGTCGAGCGCGCGCACGGCGGAGGCGCTCGACGCGTTCGTCGCGCCGCTCGAGAACATGGCCGCGAGCAGCCCGGCGCTGCAGCCGCTGCTCTGCGGCGAAGCGGTGCGCGCGAGCAACGTCGCGCTCGCGCTCGCGTCGTGCGGTCCGCTGCACGCGCGCGCCCCGAGCTCGCTCACGTGGGTGCGGATGAGCGCACCCGTCGCGCTCGCCACCGGGCCGGTCGGCTTGGATCCGGACGCGTTCTTCCGCAGCGCGCTCGAGCACACGGAGGGTCTGTCGCGGGCCATCGTCGCGTGGAACGACGCGCTCCGCCTCGCGCGGATGGGGCGCATCGACGAGTCGGCGCGCGCGGCGCTCCTGGCCCAGCGCGAGGGCTACGTGCCGGGCCCGCCCGCGAGCTGGGAGCTCGCCGAGGTCCGGCTGCGGGGCGCCGAGCTGCGCGCTCGCCTGAGCGCGAGCCCATCCGATCAGACCTACCTCGCGCTCGCGGAGGGCGACGCCGAGCTCGCGTGGTTCTACGCGCGCGTCGGCGCCGGGCACTACGCGCGGGCCAGTGAAGACGAGCGCGCGAGCGACCCGGCGTACATCAGCCTCTGCCTCGCGAGCGACCTCGCGTACTGGGCGCAGCAGGACCTGGCCGCGTCGCGCATCGACGTCGAGTCGCTCGCGACCTGGGATCGACTGAGGCGTGAGGGCTTCGAGAGCCCCGAGCTCGACGGCCTCGCGGCGCGCTTCGCCGACGCCAACGTGATCCACCTGGCGATCGCCGTGCGCGAGTCCGACGCCGGCCGGCACCGCGAGGCGTACGAGGCGCTGCAGCCGCTGCTCGAGAACGCGCCGCGGCCGTCGATCGCGGTGCTCTTTCGTCGCTCGATCGGCCTGGCGGCCTCACGGCGCGAGGCCGACGAGACGGTCGCGCGCCTCCGCGCGCTCTTCCCGACCGACCCTCGCCTCGCGGAAGAGGACGCCGCGATCCTGCCCGAGGCCCTCACCAGCGCCGATGCGCTCGACGCGTTCTTCGCCGAGGTCCGCGACGAAGACTTCGCCAGCCTCGCCCCCGAAGTGCGGGTCGATCCCAACGGTCACGCGAGCGCCGCGTTCCCCGCGCGCTCTGCGCCGCTGACGACGATCTTCGGTGCGCAGTCGGGCGCCGTGCGCCTCATCGCAGGCGCCGAGCCGCGGCTGGCGCACTGCGAAGGCGACGCCTGCCTCGACTCGCTCCTGCCCACGTTCGACGCGATGGGGATGAGCACGGTGTGGCGCGGCGACGTGATCACCCAGGCGGGGGCTGGCGCGCGCGCGCTGCTCGCCGGCCCGGGAGGCGCCGCGCTCTTCACCGCCGTGCCGCGCGGCAGCATCCTCTTCGTGCTCGCCGCGTTCGGCCCACCGGAGGCGATCGCCATCCAGCTGCGCGCGTTCGCGATGATGGAGCGCAGCTTCAGCCCGCTGGACGTCGCGGTTCCGAGCGGATGGGCCGCCGGCCTCGCGGGCGATCCGCCGAGTGAAGCAGACGTGCCCGTCGCGCTGCGCATCGACGCGCTGCGCGCGCTCGCGTCGCTGGAGGCGACGCCGACGTCGTGTCCCGTGCGCGCCCAGCTCGATCGGGTGAGCGCGCCCGAGGCGCGCGAGTCGCTGCTGCGCACCCTCTATCTCGGCCGCGCGGACGCGGCGCAGCGCCTCGCCGTGCTGCGCTGCGCCGACAGCGAGGCGAGCGGTCACGCCGCCCTCGGCCTCGCCGCAGCCCTCGATCCGTCGGCCGCGATCCACACGCTGGGACGCGCGATGCTGAGCCGCGACGGAGCCGCCGCGCGGACGATCGCCGAGCGCTTGCTCGACCTCGATCCGGGCCGGGCGCTCGCGGGCGTCGCGCACCGCGACAGCGCGCTGCCGCCGTTCGGCGGCGTCGAGCTCGTCATCGCGCTGCCCGACGACGCGCGGCGCACGCTGACGAACGCGCTGTGGGCGCGAGGAACGCCTGCCGCCCGGGCGCTGACCGTGGTCGCCGAGCAGGTGCGGCCCGGCACCCTCGATCACGCGCTGGTGCGCGAGACGCTGCGCGCCGGTCCAGCGGCCGAGGCGGTCACCGCCAGCGACGTGCTCTACGGCACCGAAGACGCCGCCGATCTGGGCGCCGCGCGCGCCCGGCTCGACGCGCTCGATGCGCCGCTCGACGAAGCCGAGCGGGTGCTCGCGCTGCGCCTCACCTGGGAGCTCGCGCGCCGCCTCGATCGTCAGGACTTGGCGCGCTTCGCCACGACGGCGGAGCGCTTGCGCGCGACGATGGCGAGCGCGACCGACGCGCGGCTCTACGAGTGGTCGGCCGAGCGCGTCGAGCACGAGCTCGCCGTCCTGCGCGCGTCGCTCGAGCGCAACCCCGGCGAGCTGCCAGAGGACGTCGAGGAGAGCCTCGAGGTCTACCGAGGCATGCGGCGCGTCGCGACGAGGCGGCGGACCTCGAGCCGGGTGGCCGCGATGCTCGCGACCGAGCCGCTCGCGCGGGTGCTGCCCGGCGCCCACTGGAGCTACGTGCGCGTGCCGAGCCCCTCGCTCCTCATCGCGACGCTCGAGTCGATGTACCGGCGGCTCGAGAGCGGCAGCGCGTCCGACGGAGCGCTCGCCCGGCAGTCGCTGCAGTTCATGCTGGAGCAAGCGAACGCCGCGCTGCTCGCGCCCGACGGAGGCCTGGATCTGACGCGACCGATCGAGTGCGCGACCGCCGATCGCTTCCCGCGCTCGTGGGTGTGTGCGGCGTACGTGAGCGATCCGGATCGGGTGCGCGATCTCCTGGCCGAGCGGCGCTACGGCACGAACAGCGGCGCGTGGCTCGCGGTCGAGGCCGCGCGGCAGGCGCGCTCGCTCCCGATCGCGGCGGGCGGCATGCCCTACGAGCTCGCCGACATGCTCTCCGAGGAGCTGGTGCCGACACCGCCGAGCGCGGGCGCCATCGTGCTGCGCGAGCGCGCGCGCACCGAGATCGATCTCGACGGAGTGCGGGTGCTCCGCTACGCGACGTTCGTCGCACGCGAAGGCGAGGACACGGGCACCGACACGGAGCACTACCTCTTCACGGGCGATCGCTTGGTGATGTTCGGGCTCGAGGAGACCGCCCGCGAGCTGCTCGCCGAGCCGCTGCCCGTCCAACGCACGCTCGCGGGGCATCCGCGCTTTCGCGCGCTCACCGAGGACTGGACCGACGGCTCGGTGCTCCAGCTCGTCAACGTCGGCTTCCGCGCGCGGATGCTCCCCGAGCCCTTGCCCAACACCGACATGAGCCTCTCGCTCTCGGCGTGGGACGAGGGCCTGGTGGGCCGCATCCGCATGCCGTTCAGCGAGGCGACGACGGGGGTCGACGAGCTCTTGGCGCGGCTGCCGGAAGGGGCGCTCTCGAGCATGTCGTTCGTGCCCGATCCGGATCGCGAGGCGCCCGAGCCGCGCACCGACGCGCCCGCCGCGAGCGAGTGGCGCGGCTACTTGCTGGGTCACGCCGATCGTTTCGCCCTCGGCTGGTACGGTGCTGGCGCGCCGAGCGAGACCGACGCGCTGGCCCGCGTGTGGGGGCGCTGGACGCTGGTGCTCGGCAGGAGCGCGACGCTCGACGCCGAGCTCACGCGCTGGTCGCTCTTGCCTGCCGACGGCGCGACGCTGGCGCGCGACGGGCTCACGTTCGGGCGCACCGGATCGCTCTTGGTGGTGAGCACGGACGCTGCGTCGGTGCGTCACGCGATGACCACACCTGCGGCCAGTGGCCGCCACGCCACGGCGATCGTCGGGAGCGCCCACCTCGACGGCACCCGCACCGCGGAGGTCGCGCGCACCCTGTCCGAGAGCCTCCGACGCGACGACCGACGGCGCGATCAGCTCGAGTTCATCGCGGCGATCCTGGGCCTCGCGCGCGAGGTCAGCTTCGAGGCGCGGACCGATCCTCGCCGTCGCGAGCTGGTGATCACGACGCGCGTCGATCCCAACCTCGGTCCTCCGGGCGAGGATCACGCGCTGATCGACGAGCTGCTCCGGCACGCGCGCAACGCCGTGACCCTGCCGCGCGCGCTGAGCGGCAGTGACCTGCGGCGCACGCTGCGGATGACGGTGACCACCACCGAGCCGGACGTGGTCGCGAGGCGCGGCTTCGGCGGGCACCCGCGCTTGAGCACCGAGGTCCGCGACGCGAGCACGCTGGTGCTCACGCTGCGCCCGGCCGACAGCACCGCGGTCGCCCTCAGCGAGAGCGAGCGCGCGAACCTGCTCGCGAGCACCTCGTCGATCCGGGCCGACGCGGAGACGATCCGGGCCCGCGCCCGCGCGCTCGCGCCGCCTGGCACCTCTCCTGCCGATGCCGCCCGCGCGATCGTCACCTGGGTGCACGACAACATCCGCTACGAGCTCACGGCCGACGAGGTCGACGCGCCGACCGTGCTCGAGCGAGGGCGCGGCGACTGCAGCGAGCTCGCGCGCCTGACGACGGCGCTCTTGCGGGCCGCCGGCGTGCCGGCGGAGATGCGCGAGGGCTTTTTGGTGGTGGGCGCCGAGATGGGCGCGCACGCGTGGGTCGCGTACTACGACGGCACCGGCTTCCGCGAGATCGATCCCACCGCGGGACGCGCCGACGTCGACGCGGGTTACCTGCCCAGCTCGGTGCTCACGGTGATGGGGCTGGCGGCGATCGGTGATCTCGAGATCACCGCCGTCGACACGCTCTGAGCCTCGACGACGCGACGACGACGAGCCGACGACGAAACGACCGCCGCGACCCCCGCGTCGATGACAGCGCGTCACCCGCGCGCGGCGCTCGCCTGCACGATCGAGCGGAACGCCGTGCATCACGCGCTGGCACGACCTCTGCTGTAGCCCGACGCGCTCGCCGACCATCTCGTGGGCGAGCCAACCAAGGGGTCGAAGAACGTGAGAGCGAGAAGTCGTCGAGTGCGGGCGATGGTGATGTCCATCCTGATCGTGGGGTCGCTCGCGCCAGAGGAGGTGAGCGCCCAGCGCAGCGAAGAGAGCAGAGAAGAGCGCAGCGAAGAGAGTCGGGAGGAGGTGGCCGGCGCGGACGTGCCCGACACGAATCTCGATGAGCGTGAGGCCTCGCGCTTCGAGCTCTCCACCGGCGTCGGGCTTCAGCTCGGCCTCGGCGGTCTGGGACCCGGGCTGGGCAACGGCCTCGTCGCGCTCGTGCCGACCTACGCGGAGCTCGGCGTGCCGCTCGGCTCGCGCGCGCTGATCACCGTCGGGATCGACGTCGCCGTCTCGTCTGGTTCGTCGTTCGAGTACCTGTCGGCGAGCCTGCCGCTGGGCGTGCTGGTGTACTTCGATGCGCCGCGGGCCGGAGCGGTCGTCCCCCTCCTCCGCGCCGCGCTGATCGGGACGGTGTCGTCGCTCAGCACGGCGGACGCGTCGCCCTCGAGCTACCTGGGCGCGAGCGCGCTCGTGCGCGGCGGGCTCACGTGGTTCCCCCTCGAGGCGCTCGGCCTGCGCACCGAGATCGGGATCCGCGGCGACTTCTCCGAGGGTCCGGGCTTCACCACGATGGCGCTCCGAGGCGACGCAGCGCTCTCGCTGGTCCTACGCCTCTGAGCCTCGACGTCGAGCGCGGATCAGCGGCGACCGCGCGGCAGCTCGCGTAGCGTCGCCGTGAGATCCGCGGTGCGACCGCCGTCCTCGGCGGCGATCCAGTCGCTGGGCGCGACGACGAGGCGCTCGACCTCGTAGCCCTCGGCCCACACGAGCAGCTCGGCGACCTCTTCGGTCGAGACGTTCTCCACCCGCACGTCGGGCGTGAAGCCGACGAGCATGTAGACCTTCGCGCCCGGCGGCGTGGTGATGACGCGCGCGGTGCCGAGCTCGGCGCGGGGCGTGCCGAGCTCGTCGGGCAAGGTCGTCGCGCCGAGTGTCAGCCGTGCGGCCTCCATCGGCGTGTCGGGCACCTGGATCGCGAGCTCGTAGCGCAAGCCTTCGGGCGTGGTCTCCCAGGCGGCGTCGTGCGGCAGCACCACCCGAGAAGGCGCGCGGCCATCGACGAGGCCCATCATCTCGTAGGCCATGCCCGGCATCAGATCCTCGATCACCGCAGGCGAGCGACCGACGAACAGCATCACCTGCGCCGCGGGGGGTGTGCTGGTGACGGTGATCGTGCCCCAGCGCGCGCGCTCCGCGCGGGCGGCGGCCTCGCGCTCCTCCGGCGTCGGGCCCGCGGGCTCCTCGGGCGGCGGTGGTCGACCGAGCATGCGGTCGACGAGATCGGGGCGCATGAACGCGAGCGCGCCCGCCGCGATCAGCGCGACGAGCACGAACGCGCCGACGTAGCCCAGCACACCGCCGCGCTTGGGCGGCCCGTCGAGATCGGAGAGATCGTCGTAGCGATCCGGCCCCTGGGCGCGGGTCGCGCGCGGACCATCGACGAGCGTCTCGGGCGCCTCGATCGCGCCGGGGCTCGATCGCTGCGCGCTCGGCGCAGACGACGGAGCCGGCGCGGCAGGCGCCGGCAGGCTGCTCGAGGGGCCAGGCGCGAGCGTGGGTGCCTCGCGCAGCAGCGTGTCGATGTCGTCGTCGGCCGCACCGACGGGCGGCGCGCTGAGCACCCCCGGGGGCGGCGCTGCCGTCGGCGCCTCGCGAAGCGACCCGGCGCCATGCAGCGACGCGGGGCTGTGCTCTGCGACCGTCTCCGGCGCGGTCTCGGCGAGCAGCGCATCGATCGGATCCACGCTGGCCCGCTTGCTGGTCGGCTCGTCCTCGCGCAGGTCGGAGGAGCTCGGTACACGCTGCTCGGTGGAGCGCGGATCGAGGAGGTCATCGAGATCGGCGTCCATCCGATCGACGGGCCCCGGTCGCTCCGAGAGCGCGCGCGGTACGTCCCGCTTGGCCTCCCGCACCATGCGCGCGAGCACCCGACGCGCAGCGCCGCGATTGAGCGGCACGAGCGCGGCCTCGAGATCGTCGCGCAGCCGATCGAGGCAGCCTGGCCCGGTCGGCGCACCCTCCTCCACCAGGCGGATGAGCGCGGCGGGCGCCCCGGTCCCCGCCGCGACGAGCACCGACGCCAAGAGGCCGACCACCGCGCGCGCCGCCTCCTCGATGGTCGCGCTGTTGGGCGGGACGAAGAGCGAGATCGTTCCGTCATCCGCGATGCGCACGTCGGCGGTCGCGACGCGGGCCGGTCCACGCCCGAGCGACTCGCACACCTCGAGCGCCACGAACGCGCCGATCTCGGAGGGGACGCGCACCTTCCGCGCTTTGAGCGTGGACAGGAGCTCTTGGAGGGTCGTACCGAGGAGATCGCTCATCGAAGATCGAAGCCAGTGCCGGGGGCGGGCCGCACGGGGACGCCGCGGCGCGAAAGGTACTCTTTTACCTGCCCGACTGTGTAGATCGCGTCGTGAAAGATGGACGCGGCCAGCGCGGCGTCCGCGCCCCCGTCGGTCAGCCCGAGCAGGATGTCCTCGGGCGAGCCCACGCCGCCGGACGCGATCACGGGGACCGAGACGGCGTCCGCGACCTTGCGCAAGAGCGGCAGATCGTAGCCGGAGCGGGTGCCGTCCTTGTCCATGCTGGTCAGGAGGATCTCGCCCGCACCGAGCTGCGCCATCCGCGAGGACCAGGCGATCGCGTCGAGCCCCGTCGCGTTGCGCCCGCCGTGGGTGAAGACCTCGTAGCCGCTCGGCGTGGCGGTCGAGGTGCGCGCGTCGATCGCGACGACGAGCGCTTGGTTGCCGTAGGCGTCCGCGATCGCGGTCACGAGCTCGGGCTCGCGCACCGCCGCCGTATTCACCGCGACCTTGTCCGCGCCGGCCCCGAGCAGATCGCGGACGTCCTTCAGCGAGCGCACCCCGCCGCCGACCGTCAGGGGCACGGTGAGCTCGGCGGCCGTCCGCTCGATCACCTCGAGCAGCACGTTGCGCGCGTCGCTCGAGGCGGTGATGTCGAGGAAGGTCAGCTCGTCGGCGCCCTCGCGATCGTAGCGAGCCGCGCACTCGACCGGATCGCCCGCGTCGCGGAGCCCGACGAACTGCACGCCCTTCACGACGCGTCCGTCCTTGACGTCGAGGCACGGCACGATGCGGCGCGCGAGCATCAGCCAGCCTCCGCCGCAGCACGTCCGTCGGGGTACGAGAACGCGCCCGCGTAGAGCGCACGCCCGCACACCGCAGCGCGCACCCCCGCCGCTGCGAGCGCGCGCACGTGATCGAGCGAGCCGATCCCGCCCGAGGCGATCACCTCGGCGCGCACCAGCGCCTGCAGCGCCTGGGTGCTCGCGACGGCGGGCCCGGCGCCGGTCCCGTCGCGCGCGATGTCGGTGAACAAGATTCCGTCGGCGCCCCAGCCGTCGACGCGCACCGCGAGCTCGCTCGCGGGCACGCCGCTCGAGACGGTCCAGCCGTCGATCGCGACGATCCCGTCGCGCGCGTCCACGGCGATGATCACCCGCCCGGGGTGCGCGCGGCTGAGCGCCTCGATCTCGTCTGGGACCTTCAGCGCCGCCGTGCCGAGCACGACGCGGGCCGCGCCACACGCCAGCCATCGTTCGGCGCTCGCGCGGCTCCGGATCCCACCGCCGACCTGCACCGCGAGCGACGTCTGCTGCACGATGGCCTCCAAGAGCCGCTCGTGACCGGGCGCGCCCGTGCGCGCTCCGTCGAGATCGACGACGTGCAAGCGGCGCGCGCCCGCATCCGCGAAGCGCTTCGCCTCGGCGAGCGCGTCGTCGGCGTACACGGTGACCTTGGCGTAGTCGCCCTCGTGCAGGCGCACGACCTTGCCGCCCAACAGATCGATCGCGGGGATCAGCTCCATGCGGTCTCGTGGACGAAGCGGCGCAAGAGCTCGATGCCTGCGGCGCCCGACTTCTCGGGGTGGAACTGGGTGGCGAGCAGCGGCCCGCGCGCGACCGCAGCGCACACGGGCTCGCCGTAGTCCGCGATGGCGGCGGTCACGCTCGGCTCGGTGGGGACCGCGTGAAAGGAGTGCACGAAGTAGAACCAAGCCCCGTCGGGCATCAGCGGGTGCTGCGAGCGCACTTGGTTCCAGCCCATGTGGGGGATCTTGCGGGGTCGCCCGTCGATCGCGCGGTCCGCTGCCAGGCGCAAGACGCGGCCCGGCAGGATCCCCAGGCCCTGCTCGCCGGGCGCCTCTTCACTCGTGTCGAAGAGCAGCTGCAGCCCGAGGCAGATGCCGAGAAACGGCGTCCCTCGTCCGATCGCAGCCCGGAGCGCATCACCCGCCTCGCCGCGCATCGCGCGCGCACCATCACCGAAGTGGCCCTGACCCGGGACCACGAGGCGCTCGGCCTCGGCGATGGCACTCGGATCGCCGGTGAGCTCGGCGCGCGCACCCGCGCGCTCCAGCGCGCGCAGCACGCTGCGCACGTTGCCCATCCCCAGGTCCACCAGGGTCACCTCGGCCATCAGTCCTTCAGCGAGCCCTTGGTCGAGGGGATCCCGGTCTGGCGCGGGTCGAGCTCGGTCGCCGCGCGCAGCGCCCGAGCGAAGGCCTTGAACGAGATCTCGATGATGTGGTGCAGGTTCTCGCCGCTCAGCAGGTGCAGGTGCAGGTTCATCTGCGCGCCGCGCGCGAACGCCTCGAAGAAGACCTCCGCCAGCTCGCTGTCGAAGTCGCCGACGCGCGCCTTGGGCATCGGCACCCGGTACACGAAGAACGGGCGGCCGCTCAGATCGAGCGCGCAGGTGACGCACGCCTCGTCCATGGGCAGGGTCGCGTCGCCGTAGCGGCGGATGCCCTTCTTGTCTCCGAGCGCGCTCGCGAACGCGCGTCCGAGGGTGAAGCCGAGGTCTTCGGTCGTGTGGTGCCCATCGATGTGGATGTCGCCCTGGGCCTCGACCTTCAGATCGAAGCTGCCGTGGCGCGAGAGCTGCTCGACCATGTGGGTGAGAAACCCGATCGGCGTCGAGATCGCGTGCTGGCCCGTGCCATCGAGATCGACCTCCACCCGGATCTGGGTCTCGCTGGTCTTGCGCTCTTCGGCGGCTCGTCGGGACATGGGCGGCCGACGATAGCAGGTGCGCGTCCGTTGGTACGCGCGAGCATCCGAGCGTTCGCGCCGCGCGTCCAGTGAGAGCGCGAGGCTGAACCCCACCGCGCCCCGATCGACGGCTCGGTGCACGCCGCGCTTTTCACCGGCCGCCGAATGTGCGCCAATCGGCGGGTGACCACCGCGGAGCTCGACGCGCCCGAGGAATCCGAAGCCCAGCGAGGCAGCGCGCGCGACGTGGAGAGCCAGCCCACCGTCGCGGCGAGCACGCCGCCACCGCCGCGCGCCAAGAAGGGCGAGAGCGACGCGTTCGTGGGGAGCGAGCTCGGCAGCACCTACAAGGTGATCGGCATCCTCGCCGAGGGCGGCATGGGCCGCCTCTACGAGGCCGAGCACATGCGCATCGGTCGGCGCTACGCGGTGAAGGTCATCCACACGCCGCTCGCGCACCGCGACGATCTGAACCAGCGCTTCGATCGCGAGGCGCGCGCGATGAGCGCGGTGCGCAGCGATCACGTGGTCGACGTGATCGACGTGCTCACCGCGCCCGATGGACGCACCTGCATCATCACCGAGATGCTCGAGGGCGAGGATCTCGATCACAAGCTCGCGGCGGGCAAGATGCCGCTCGGTGAGGTGGTGCACCTGCTCCGCCAGGCGTGCCGCGGGGTGGCCTCGGCGCATGCGCTCGGGATCGTGCACCGCGATCTGAAGCCCTCGAACCTCTTCTTGGCGAGCGACGGCGGCGGCGGCACCTCGCTCAAGATCCTCGACTTCGGCGTGGCGAAGATGACCGGCGACGCCGAGATGACCGGCACGGGAGTGATCGTCGGCACGCCCGCCTACATGGCGCCCGAGCAAGCACGCAGCTCGATGCACGCGGACGCGCGCGCCGACATCTATGCGCTCGGCGCAGTGCTCTACCGGGCGGTGACGGGTCACCCCCCGTACGGCGGCGGCGAGGCGAGCTCGACCCTCGTCGCGCTGCTCGAGGAGGCCCCGCAGCGTCCGAGCGAGATCGACAAGACGGTCTCGCCCGCCATCGAGGCGGTGATCGAGCGCGCGATGGCCCGCGATCCGAGCGAGCGCTACGCGAGCGTCGCCGAGCTCGACGAGGCGCTCGCGCCCTTCGACGAGCCGCAGCGCGCGACCCTGACCGGCACGATCGCCTCGCAGCCCAAGGGCGCGAAGGAAGAGAGCGCGGCCAAGAGCGCGGCGCTCGCTCGACAAGCGCGGCTGGCGCGTCCCACCGCCGCGCTGGCCGGCGCGCTGTCGGTGTTGAGCTGTGCGCTCGGGGTGGGCGTCACCCTCGCGCTCATGGTCGCCGGCCTGTCGGATGCCTCGCGTCTCGACACGGCGGAGCTCGTGTTGGTCTGCCTCGGCGCCATCGTCGGCGGCGTCGCGTC
>CAYZQM010000044.1:5662-7393 GCA_964480175.1 uncultured Sandaracinaceae bacterium | reverse complement strand
GCGATGGTCCAGGCGGTGACGCAGCGCTTCTGGCGCGCGCTCGTCGTCGGGATGGTCGCGCTCGGCATCGGCGAGCTCGCGTCCAGCGCCTACGCCGCGCTGCACCTGCACCAGCCCGCGTCGAACGAGCCGCTCTGGGCCGCCTCGCGCGTGCTCATCGCGCTGGGCTGCGGCGCCGCGGCGGCAGCGCTCGGTAAGCGCAAGGCCTGAGTCGCCGTCAGGCGCGCTCGGCGAAGCGATCGGTCGCGCCGATCAGCTCGTGCAGGATCCCCGGCTCGTAGGCCGAGTGCCCCGCGTCGGCGACGATGCGCAGGTCCGACTCGGGCCACGCCCGGTGCAGGTCCCACGCACTCACGGACGGACACACCACGTCGTACCGCCCCTGCACGATCACGCCGGGGATCCCCCGCACCCGATCGATGTCGCGGAGCAGCTGATCCTCGGTCTCGAGGAAGCCCGCGTTCACGAAGTAGTGGCACTCGATGCGAGCGAACGCGAGGCTGAACTGATCGGCGGCGGCGCGCGCGATCTGCTCGGGCTTCACGAAGAGGCTGCTCGTGCTCGCCTCCCACACGCTCCAGGCGCGCGCCGCGTCTTGCCGCTGCGCCGCGTCCTCGCCCGTCAGCCGCCGGTGGTAGGCGTGCATCAGATCCCCGCGCTCGGCCTCGGGGATCGGCGCCAAGAACGCGTCCCACGCGTCGGGAAAAATCTCGCTCGCCCCGTGCTGGTAGAACCAGTGCAGCTCGCGCTGGCGCAACAGGAAGATGCCGCGCAGCACCAGCTCGGTGACGCGATCGGGGTGCCGCTGCGCATACGCGAGCGCGAGCGTGGACCCCCAGCTGCCGCCGAAGACCTGCCAGCGCTCGATGCCGAGGTGCTGACGCAGCGTCTCGATGTCGCCGACCAAGTGCCACGTCGTGTTGTTCTCGAGCGACGCGAAGGGCGTGCTCTTGCCGCAGCCCCGCTGATCGAAGAGCACGATCGAGTAGCGCTGCGGATCGAAGAAGCGCCGCTGCCGTGGCTCGGTACCGCCGCCGGGGCCGCCGTGCACGAAGACCACGGGCTTGCCGCGCGGATTGCCGCTCTGCTCCCAGTAGATGCGATGTCCTCCGTCGACATCGAGGTGCCCCGAGCGGTAAGGCTCCAGCTCGGGATAGAGAGAACGACGCGCGATCACGCGCCGAGCGTGCCGGATGTGCGCGCCATCGCTCAACACGTTTCGCCCTTCGCCCGCAAAACGCCGGCGGCTGGCGCTCCGCCCTTCCGGACCGATATGCTGGCCGGCGCATGGCCATCGACGTCGGCAGCCGCATCCGCGACTACGAGATCGTCGCCCGTCTCAAGGCGGGCGGGATGGCGACGCTCTTCCTCGCGCGCCGCAGCGGCGCCGCGGGCTTCTCGCGGCACATCGCGATGAAGGTGGTGCACCCGCATCTGGCGGCCGACCCCGCGTTCATCCGGATGTTCATCGACGAGGCGCTCCTGAGCGCCCGCATCCAGCACCCCAACGTCGTGCACGTGGAGGAGCTGGGCGAAGATCACGGCACCTACTTCCTCGCGATGGAGTACGTGCACGGCTCGGCGCTCTCGACGCTGCTCGGCGCGCTCGCGCGGCTCGAGCGGCGCCTCTCCCCCGAGATCGCGGTCTCGATCGCGTGCCAGGTGCTCGATGGTCTGCACGCGGCGCACGAGCTGCGGAACGAGACCGGTCAGCCGCTCGGCGTCGTGCAC
>CAYZQM010000044.1:0-5601 GCA_964480175.1 uncultured Sandaracinaceae bacterium | reverse complement strand
TGTCGCCACAGAACGTGCTCGTGTCGACCAACGGGCACATCAAGCTGATCGACTTCGGCATCGCCAAGGTGCAAGGCCAGGGCAAGCGCACGGAGACGGGGTCGCTCAAGGGGAAGATCCGCTACATGTCGCCCGAGCAGGCGTATGGGCAGCCAGTCGATCGGCGCACCGACGTCTACGCGCTCGGGATCATGCTCTGGGAGATGCTGACCATGCACCGCATGTTCGGCACCGGGAACGATCTCGCGGTGCTCGACATGGTGCGCAACCCGAGCCCCGAGCCGCCCAGCATGTACGCCCCGGGGATCCCGCCCGCGCTCGACGCGGCCCTGCTCTTCGCGCTCACGCCGGCGATGGACGGGCGACCGAGCAGCGCGCTCGAGCTCAAGCGGCGGCTGCTCGAGGCGATGCCCGCCGCGGCGACCGTCGACGCGTCGCAGATCGCGGAGATCGTCGAGGCGGTGATCGGCGAGCGGATGGAGCAGCGGCGTCAGGCGCTGCCCGAGAGCCTCACGGGCCTGCAGCAGAACACCGTCGTGCCGCCCGCGCGCGGCGGACGCTCGCTCGCGCGCAGCGACGTGCTCGCGCAGATGACCATGAGCGCGCCGGGCGTGAAGTTCACCGCCGATCAAGACGTGTCCGAGATCGGACCGCAGCCCTTCGCCGAGAGCTCGCGCCGCATGGACGCCGCGACCGCCGCGGCAGGCACCGCGCCAGGCGCCATGCCCCGCAGCGGGATGTCGACCGAGCGGATGATCGCGATCGGCGCCGGCGCCCTCCTCGCCGTCGGCGTCGCGGGCGGCGTGCTCTTCGGCGCGCAGCGCGCGCCGGAGCCGTCGCCCACGGCGACCCCGCTGCCCACGGTGGGCACGCCCGTGATCCTGCCGCCCGATCCAGTCACCGTCCCGACGTCGGTCCCCGTCGAGGCGCCCGCGATCGACGCAGGCGTGGACGCGGGCGAGACGATCGAGCGCGAGGGCGATCGCGGCGGGCGACACGGCAAGCGCCGCGGTGGACGCGACCGCGACACCCCGGGGCGCACCGAGGTCGACGGCGTCGTGATCTACGACGACGACTTCTGATCCGACCACCGAGGCGGGAACCGGTCGCGCCCGTCGCCGTCCAGCGACGGACCCGGAAGCGAGAGCAGGACCGATGAACGACAGCGGTTGGACCCGACGGCGTGCGTGGCTCGGATCGGTCGGCGTGCTCGTCGCGACCGGGCTCGGTCGCACGATCGCGATGCTGGGCGTGGCGCAGGCCGTCGGCGCCGACCTCGAGTCGAGCGATCCGATGCAGCGGCGCGACGGCCTGCTCATCGGCGCGGGCATCTCGGGTGGGGTGAGCGCTGGAGGTGTGGTGCTGGCGTGGCTGACGCGCCCTGCGCCGCGCACGGTGCTCGCCCTCACCCGTCCGCAACCGCTGATCGCCGCGGGGTGGGTGATCGCGCTCTTGGTCCACGGTCTGGTCTTCGACGGCCTCAACGCGCTGCTCGGCCGCCCCGCGATCGATCCCGCGTGGCAGGACGCGTTCGCCACCGCGCCGCTCGCGCTGCTGGTCGTCGCGCTCACCCTCACCTCGATCTTCGAGGAGCTCTACTTCCGCGGCCTGCTCCAGCACACGCTCGCCGAGAGCCGCGTCGGGCTGCCGGGGGCGATCGGCCTGGTCGCGCTGCTCTTTGCGGCCGTGCACATGCCGGACGACGTCGTGCGCTTCGCCGACGTGCTGGTCGCGGGCGTGCTCTTGGGCCTCGCGCGAGCGCACAGCGGATCGACGGTCCCCGGCATGATCGGGCACGTGCTCGGCAACCTGAAGGTGCTCGCGATCCTCGCGACGAGCACGTGACGCTCAGCCGGAGGGCAGCTGCTTGGGATCGCCCTCTGGCGCCCACACGCCGGGCCGCAGCTTCTCGATCACGAAGTAGTTGCTGAAGATCCGGAACGGACCGAGCTGCATGTACGCCTTGCCCAGCAGGATGTCGGGGTGCGCGGGGTCGGGCGTGACCAGGTAGTCGCGCAGCACCTTCATGACGACGTCGTCGATGCGCCACCAGCGGTTGCGCTGGCTCGCCCCGTAATCGAGCAGGTTCTCGCTGGGCTTGGGCTGGGTGACGGTGAAGAAGCCGAACGCAGCGGGCGCGTCCGGCGAGGGCTGCGCGGTCCATGGTCCATGGATCCCGTTCTGCGGCACCCGGAGGTTGTAGCCCTCGACGTGCTTGGTTCCGTCGGCGCGTTCGACCTCGAAGAAGCCCTTGATGAACTTCTGGATCCCGAGCAGCCGCGTGAAGCGCGGCGTGTTGAAGCCGCGCCACTCGTAGCCCACCAACGCGCGCGGCGAGGGCGCGGGCGAGGCGGCGAAGATCGCGTCGAGCTCGCGGTCGCTCTTCTTGGTGAGGGCCTCGTACGGCCCATCGGCAGGCGCGACCTCTTTGGCGACGATGGCGGCAGCGGTCACGGCGGGCTCCTTCGGCCGGAGAGGCTACGCCAAGTCGTCACTCGCTGCAGCGCACCGTGCTCGCATGCACCGCGCCCGGCAGATGATCGTCGCTCATCCGCGCTGCGTAGAGGATCAAGAGGCGCTCCGAGGTGCCCGCCGGGTCGGGCACACACAGGGCGGCGGCGTGCTCGTAGGCCGCGGCGTGCTCGTAGAGCTGAAGCTCGGGTCCCTGCCCTTCGAGGGTGCTTCCATCGTGACGCCGCACGCTCACCAGGCGCTCGTGCCGGGAGTGGGTGCGCGGCGTGACCGCGAGCGCCGCGCCCATGCACGGCGTCATGAGCGCCGGGCCGTCGGTGTTCGCGGGAGGCCCGGAGATCAAGCTCCCATCGCGCCCCCGCGGCGGGAGCCACATCGAGTACGCGCGCGGTCGTCCGCGGCGCCTTCGATCGCGAAACGTGACGATCACCCGCGCGGGATCCCCCGCGGCGATCGAGAGCTCGGGCGTCGCGGTCTCGTGCTGCACGGTGGCGATCGATCGCGGCGCGGCGTCGTCCTCTTGCACGAGCACGTCCCCGAGCGGGTCCCCGTCGGCGTCCAGGGTCGTCTCCGCCCACGCGAGGAAGCGGTGACCGTCGTGGACGATCAGGCTCGGGGGCCCCGCGCGCCTGCTGCGATCGCTCACCCGCCGCGGCGTCGGACCGCTCACCGCCTCGGGCAAGAGCTCGGCGAGGGCCGCCGCGCTCGCGCGTTCTTCGTCGTCGACGTCGAGCACCCACACGGACGAGCTGCCGCGTCGCGCGTCGTGCCACGCGAGCGCGTAGCCCCCCGCGCGCGCGCCGATGGCCACGCCGACCGCGTCGGGACCCATCGGCCCGAAGCGATCGATCACCGAGGCCTGCTCGCCGTTGATTTGGTAGACCAGGGCGCTGCCGGGATCGCCCTTGGCGTCGTCCGCCGGCACGCCGCACGCGACGAGCAGTGCGTCCGCGCTCGAGGCGTCGATGCCGCCCGGGCATGGCGGGCCGAGACGTCGCCGCTCCCCGTCGGCCGATCCGTCCGCGTGCAGCGCCAGCAAGTAGAGCCCGCTGTCTTCGGACCAGACCGCCCACGCGCCGCCGTCGCGCGACGCGAGCGCCAGATCGTGCACCGCGTGTCCGTCGAGCGACGACAGCTCGCCTTCGCCATCGAACGAACACTCGCCGCTCAGGATCGCGACCTCGCCGCCGCACCCGAGCACGAGCCACGACGCGAGCGCGAGGAGCGCGCTGCGGCCGTGGATCAGAGGACCCCGCGGGCGCGCAACAGCGCTTCGATGTCGGGACGTCGTCGGCTCAGCTCGTCGGGATCCTTCACCGGCTGAAAGCGCCCCAAAGGTCCGCTGCGCGGTACGACCAGAAAGCGCGTGGGGACGAACGCGGTCAGCTCGCCGACCAAGCGCTCGTGCTGGATCGCGGTGCGCCCGTCGACCTTCTTCTCCACCCGGAAGAACGTGAGATCGAAGTCTCTGTCGATCGCCTCGGCGTCCATCACCAGCGTGTTGGTGTTGAAGACCGGGATGGCGTCTTGATCGAAGCCCTCGGGGAAGCGGAACGACTCCACGATCTGCAAGAGACCATCGACCGCGGCGGGAGTTCCGCCCCGATCCCCCGGGTCCTTCTTCACGGTCTCCGCGGTGATCGCACCCTCGAGCGCCAGGTGCGCGCCGAGGACGAGCGGATCGAGCGTCGCGCCGAGGTTGTCGACGTTGGACACCAAGAGCATCCGGACGCCGCGCGCGCGGAGCTGCGCCATCACCCCGCTCGAGCGCAGCGCGAACGAAAGATCGCCGTGTCCTGGCGCATAGGGAGACGCGCTTCCGTCCGCCTCGCGAAAGAGCGTTCCGTCCGGCGCGAGGCGCAGCGACACGCACTGCTCGAACACCGACACCGGCGTGCTCGGTCCATCGAAGGGCGCGGCCAGCGCGCGGACCTCATCCGTCGTCGCGAAGCTCGTCATCAACGCGATCGGCACCACGCTGCCCGCGCGCTCCGCAGCCAGGCGCACATCCGAGAGCTTCAGATCCAAGAACGTGCGGCCCGCCGCGGCTTCGACGCCTGCTTTCACCACACCCCCGAAGCGAGTCGCCATCCCGCCCGCGAGGATGACCGCAGCGACGTGGCCCTTCGTGAGCGCCGCTTCACCACGCGCTTTCCATTCTTCACGTTCGCTCGATCCGGGCTCCGGGAGGGCGACGAGCGCGCTCGGATCGGGCGCCGTGACGCGGCCCCGAACGACGTTGTTCGCCGGCAATTGCTCGCGAACCGCCCTCGCCAAGGACGCTCGGACCTCGGCCGGGAGGCCCGAGCGCTGAACAAGGGCGGAGGTGGTCTCGTCGACGGGTTCGCCCGATGCGCGGTCCAGCAGATTCGATGAAGTGCTCACGGAGTGTCACTCTACGTCGCCCAGGCCATCGCTTGGCAAGCCGAGATCGGCGTCCTCGCTTTCCTTCCTCCACTGCCCCCCTCTCGAGGAGCTCCACCATGACCCGTCTCATCGTCGTCTTGATCGCTGCCACGACCCTCATGGGTGGCTGCGCGGTCCGTTACTCGGGTCGGGCCCGCAGCACCGGGTACGTCGCGACGAGCAGCAGCGGCGGCTACGTCGCCACCCAGACCGTCGCGTACGCGCCGCCTCCCGCGCCCGCCGTCGTCTACTCCCCCGGCCCCGCGCCGTACGCCAACGCCGTGTGGGTCGACGGCCACTGGGAGTACGACGGCTACCAGTACGTGTGGATCGACGGCTACTGGATCGAGAGCCGGCCCAACTACGTGTTCGTGCAGCCGTACTGGGAGACCCGCGGCGGCAGCTACGTGTACGTGCCGGGCGGCTACCGTCACCGATCGACGGGCGTGATCGTCGCCGCGCCTCCGCCCCCGCGCGGCAGCGTCGGTCGCCGGGTGACCGGCCGCGGCGGCAGCACCGTCGTGGTCGAGGGGGATCGCGGTCGCCGCGACACCGTCGTGGTGCCCCCGCCCGATCGCCGCGGAGGTGGCGTCGTCGTCACGCCTCCGCCCGATCGCCGCGGTGGCGGGGTCGTCGTCACGCCTCCGCCCGATCGCCGCGGTGGCGGGGTCGTCGTCACGCCTCCGCCCGATCGCAGCCCGCCGCCCCGCGGTGGTGGCGTCG
>CAYZQM010000043.1:27800-33232 GCA_964480175.1 uncultured Sandaracinaceae bacterium | reverse complement strand
CTCGGTGGGCGCCTCGTAGGTCAGCGGCTCGGCGTATGCCCCTTCGTACGGCGTCGCGGGCGGGCAGCGACCGGGAGCGCCCGCGCAGCCTTCGAGCACCACGAGCACGAGCGCCAGCGCAGCGAGGTCTCGCATGCGGCCAACGATGGCAGACGCGCGCCGAGCGTGCGAGGCCGCAGTCGCCCGCGCGAGCGCGTGATAGAAGCCGGCGCATGTCGCTCCCCGCGCTCTCTCGCGCACCGCTCTCGGGCGATGCGCCTTACTTCGCCGTCGAGCTCGAGCCGAAGGACGGATCGCTCTGGCTCCTCGAGCAGCGCGCGCTCCCGGAGCGCGAGCACTACGTGCGCCTCACGACGCCGAGCGAGGTGGCGACGGCGATCACCGACATGACGGTGCGCGGCGCGCCCGCGATCGGGATCACCGCCGCGTACGGGATGGTGATCGCAGCGCGCGCCGAGCGAGGCGACGCGGCGGCCTTCTTGCGAGGCCAAGGCGCCGCGGGCCGCATGCTCGAGGCCACGCGGCCCACCGCGGTGAACCTCGCCTGGGCGATCGCGCGCATGGCACGCAAGGCCGCCGAGGTCGCGAAGCTCGAAGCCGACGAGCGCGCACTCGCGATGCAGGCCGAGGCCGAGGCGATCCACCGCGAGGACGTCGCCGCCTGCCGCGCGATGGGCGAGCTCGGCGCGGGCGACGTGCCCGAGGGCGCGACGATCATGACCCACTGCAACGCGGGCGCGCTCGCGACCGGCGGCTGGGGCACGGCGCTCGGCGTGATCCGCAGCGCAGCGGCGCGGGGCAAGCTGAAGCGGGTGCTCGCGTGCGAGACCCGCCCGTACCTGCAGGGCGCACGACTGACCGCGTGGGAGCTCTTTCGCGACGGCATCGAGGTCGAGGTGATCACCGACTCGATGAGCGGACACTTCATGAGCAAGGGCGCGATCCAGTTCGTGGTGGTCGGCGCGGATCGCATCGCGAAGAACGGCGACGTCGCGAACAAGATCGGCACCTACGGCCACGCGGTGCTGGCGCACGCGCACCAGATCCCCTTCACCGTCGCGGCGCCCTTCAGCACCTTCGATCTCCGCACCGCGCAGGGCAGCGACATCGTCATCGAGGAGCGCTCGCGCGACGAGGTCGCCCGCATCGGCGGCACGCTGCTCGTGGCCGACGGCATCGGGTGCTGTCACCCCGCCTTCGACGTGACGCCGGCGCGCTACGTGAAGGCGATCTACTCCGAGCGCGGCGTCCTCCGACCCGCCGAGGGCCAGACGCCCGCGCTGCTACAGCAGCGCTGAGAAAGCGATCGCGTCGCGGCGCGCTGGATGCGAACCTCCCGGCCATGAGAGCGATCACGATCCTCGCAGCGCTGATCCTGCCTGCTTGTGGCCCGAGCCTCGCAGCGTACGGCGAGCTGTGCGCCGTCGACGACGACTGCGCGGGCGAGCTGGTGTGCGCGGGCACCCGCACGGGCTCGGTGTGTGCAGACAGCTGCGAGGTCGACGCCGACTGCAGCGCGCGAGGCGCGATGGCCTATTGCGCAGTGGGCTCGCTCGCGTGTCTCCAGATGTGTGAAGACGATCGCCAGTGCTACGGCGACACCGTGTGCATGGAGGGATTCTGCGAGGCGGGCACGGCGCCGGAGTGAGCCAGCGCCGGAGTGAGCCAGCGCCGGAGTGAGCCAGCGCCGGAGTGAACCGGCGCCCGAGCAACGCTCAGCAGCCGCTCACTCGTCGCACTCGGGCCCGGTGAGGTAGCCGAGCTCGCAGAGCTGACGACGCGACGCTGCATCGAGCTCGACCTCGGCGCCCTCGACCGCCGCCTCGGCGGCGCGCACGTGCGCGGCCTCGAGCGCGTGCTCGGCAACCTCGAGCAGCGCGGGCTCGCTCGCGCTCAGGTCGTGCTCCTCGCCCCGATCGCGATCGACGCGGAAGAGCTCGCGCTCGGGCAGACGACGCGGGTTGCCGGCGTTCGCCGTGATGAGCTTGATCTCGTCCATGCCGCGGCGCTCTCGCACCGCCTCGAGCACGTTGCCCTCGTGGCTCTCCTCGGCGAAGAGCCGATCGCTGCCCTCGAAGAGATCGCCGCCCTGCACGCCCTCGGGCACCGAGAGGCCAGACTCACGGAGCAGCGTCGGGAGGATGTCGATGCTCTGCACCCAGTGGTTCACCACCGTGCCCGAGCGGCGCCCGCCCGGCAGACGCACGAAGAGCGGCACGTGCACCTGCTCGTCGTACAGGGTCGTGCCGTGGAAGAAGCCGCCGTGCTCGCAGAACTCCTCGCCGTGATCGGCGGTGATCACGATCGTGAGATCGTCGTAGAGCCCGCGACGCCGCAGCTCGGCGATCAGCTCGCCGAAGTGCTCGTCCCAGTAGGTGATCTCGCCGTCGTAGAGCGCGGTGAGGTGCGCCGCCTCGTCGGGATCGGGGCTGGGATGCGCCGCGCGCGAGTAGCCCTCTCCGTCGTAGGGATGCGCGTAGTAGGGATCGTGGGGATCCATGTAGCCCGCGAAGAGCATGAAGGGCTGGCCCTCGGGCGCCGCGTCCAGGAGGGAGACGATCTCGCGGTTGACCACCTCGGCCGACTGGTACGCGACGCCTGGGCGCACCCCGAAGAGACGATCCCGCGCGGGCTCGAAGAGCCGCTGCCGGAGGGCTTGCACCAAGAGCAGCTTCGCCGCGGAGTCGTCGGCGCCGAGGATGAAGTCAGGCTCGAGGTAGTGGTAGCTGTCGAAGCCCTGATCGAAGTTGAAGTAGGGCCCGATGTTGTAGTTCGTGACCACGCCGGTGGTGTGGTAGCCGCCCTCGCGGAAGGCCTCGCCGATGGTGACCAGCTCGCCCGGCAGCGCGTCCGACTTCGCCATCACGCTGTGGCTCGACGGATAGCGGCCCGTCATGATCGAGGCGAACGAGGGGCGGGTCCAGCTGGCGTTCGCGAACGCCTGATCGAAGCGGATGGCGTCGGCCGCGAACGCGTCGAGGTTCGGCGTCGAGCCGTGCTCGTAGCCGTACGAGGGCAGGTGATCCGCGCGCAGCGTGTCCACCACGATGACCAGCACGTTGCCCGCGTTGCTGGGCGCCGTGCCGACCGCACCGTTCGCGGCCGCGCGCTCGGGCTCGCCGATGCCCAGCGCGACGGGCACGAGGATCGCGATCACGCCGGCGACGACCGCTGGTGACAGCGTGGGCACCCGAGGCGCGCGGCGCGCCAGCGCGCCGAGGCCCTTCGAGAGCGCGAGATAGAGGAGGCCCGCGCCGAGCGCACAGGCGAGCAGCACGCCGATGCCCTGCAGGCTCGCGAGGCGAAGCTGCTCCTCGAACACGTCGCGGCGGATGCGGAAGAGCGTGAGCCCGAAGCCGGCCGCCGCCGCGAAGAACGCGACCGTGTGTCCGTACGCGGTGCCCTCGGCCACGGCCTCGCGCTTCATGATGCGGCCGACCCACGCGGAGAGCGCGAGCATGACCGCGCCGCCGAGCCCGAAGAACACGGCGTACGCGATCGCGCCGTACGCGATGACCCAGGGCCCGGTGCGTCCGTCGCCTTGCAGCACGACCGTCGCGCCCTCGGCCAAGCCCACCAAGAGGCCCGCGACCGTGCCGGCGCCCAAGCCCACCAGCGCGCCGCGCCCGATCTTGGGCCACTCGCTCTCGGCGGCCTCGGGGATCGCGTCGTGCGCTGCGCGCTCGCGATCGGGATCGTCCACCCGGATGTCGGCCTGGTAGCCCGCGCGACGCGCGAGGAACACGGGCGCGCCGAGCGCGGAGACCACCATCTCGACGGCGAAGCCGAGCGACGCGATGAGCACGGCGGACGTCACCGGCACCCCGAGCGAGGTGTAGAGCGCGGCCGCGGTCATCTCGCGGAGGCCGATGCCGTTGATCGATGCGGGCACCATCGTGACGAGGATCTGCAGCGCGCTGCCGAAGAAGACCTCGCCCGGTCCGATCTCGGTCACGCCGAGCGCGCGCGCCGTGCACACGTAGATGAGCAGATGGGTCGCGTGGGTGCCGCCCGCCAAGAGCAGGCTGCCGAAGACGAGCTTGCTCTTGCCGCGGTAGCTCATCAGCGAGTCGGCGAGGGTGCGGACCCGGATGCGGATCTTGGTGGGCAGCCGATCCGCGAGCAGACCGAACGCCGCGGGCCGCGCCAAGAACGCGATGCCGCCGCCGATGATGCACACGAAGATCGCGTTCACCATCAGCACGCCGTTCATCCCGATGATGCGCGCGCCGTACATCGACGCGATGATCACCATCGTGCCCATCGCGAGCTGACCGACCACCATCTCGACCGCGATCGCCGCCGCAGAGCGCGCGACCTTGCCGGTGTGGCGTCCCACGTCGTAGAGGCGCCAGCCGCCGAAGCCGAGGTGCGAGATGATCGAGACCGCGCCGAAGAAGCGGCCGATGAGGTAGCTGCCGACCAAGAAGCGCGGGCTGCCATGGACGCCCTGGCCGGTCAGCAAGAGGTGCCAGCGACCGATGCCGCACGCGGTGCCGATCACGTGCACGGCGAGCGCGAGCGCGAGCCACTCCCAGCGCAGCGAGCCGAGCGTCGAGCCCAAGCTCTCGGTGCCGCGCTGCGAGAGCACGATGTGCCCGAGGTACGCCAAGAGCGCGAGGGTGATGACCCCTTTGAGGAGCGGGCCCTTCCAAGCGCGGGGCTTGTCGGGCTGGGCAGGCGCCGCCGCAGCGGGCAGCGGGGTCTCGATCGATTCGGACATGGGGCTCAGAACGTGCGTCGCAGCCATCCGGGATTCCTCGCGAGGGCAGAGGGCGCGGCAGGTGCCGCGGGGGATGGCCCAAGCGGGTAGCTGGCTGGATCTACGGGGTCAAGGAATCGACAGGAGCGGCGACGCCCGTTCAGCCCGGCTCACGCGGGATCGAGGGCGCGCTGGGTGCGCCAGACGCCGTGCTGGTTGCAGCGCGCCCGCACCGTCAGCGTGCTCGCGGCGTGCACCGCGAGCGGGACCCGCACGACGGGGAACGGGACGTCGCTCGACAGATCCGCGACGAAGACCCGGCGCTCGTCGAGCGCGACCTCGATCCAGTCGATGTGGTGATCCTCGGTGCACTCGTGAGGCTGGATGCCCACCTGCACGATCAGATCGAACGAGCGGCCGCTGCGGAGGTGCGCGGGCAGCGTGAGCACCGGGACGTGGATGCGCTCTTCGGGGGACAGCGCCGACAGATCGCGGGGCTCGCGTCCCTCGAGGGGCCCGGTGGGCGACCAGTCGGGGCGGCTGACCTGCGCACGCAGGGGGGACGGCGCGATGGCGCGACCGACGAGCACGACGCCGCTCGCGATGCCGCCCACCAGCCATGCGCGACGCTGCATGGGGGCGAGTCTCTTCTCGGATGCGGCCGCGCGCAACGGGTCAGCCTCGGGACGCGTCGGGCTCGACGTCGGGCGCTTCGATCGACGGAGCCTCG
>CAYZQM010000043.1:0-27790 GCA_964480175.1 uncultured Sandaracinaceae bacterium | reverse complement strand
CACCGCGGGCAGCTCACTCGCGAGCGCCTCGAGCTCCGCGACCTCGACCTCCTCGAGCTCGACGTCTTCGTCGTCGTCGCTGGAGGTCGCGAGCGCGTGCTGGAACGCGCCGTCGATCGCGACGTCCTCGGCGGACGCGAGCTCGGCGGCGTCGGCGCTGGGGCTCGTCGCGCTCGCAGCGAAGTACAGGGCGATGCGCTGGGCCTGGGTCTCGCTCGCGCCCGCGCGCTGCAGCGTCGCCTGATCGGCGGCGGCGATCGCCTTCAGCGATCCCAGCGTCTTGAGCAACAGGTTGCGGGTCTTGGGACCGACGCCGACGATGTCCTCGAGACCGCTCCGCATCCGCTTGCGCCGCATGAGCCGGGTGCGGAGCAGGTTCGAGGTGCGGTGGGCCTCGTCGCGCACCGTGCCCAAGAAGTGGAGCGTCGCGCTGCGCTCCCGCAGCGGGATCGCGTTCTTCTGACCGGGAAGAAAGACGCGCTCGGGGCTCACCTCGCCCTTGCTGTTGGGCTTCTCCTTGGCGAGACCACACACGGGTAGATCGGTGATGTTCAGCTCCCGGAGCACCGTGACCGCGATCTCGAGCTGTCCCTTGCCGCCGTCGACCACGAGCAGGTCGGGCAGGTCCCAGCCCACCTCGTGACGTCGCGACAAGCGCCGGGTGAGGACCTCGCGCATCGCGCCGAAGTCGTCGCCGCCCGAGACGGTGCGCAGGTGGAAGCTCTTGTAGCGCTTGCGATCGGGCATCCCGTTCTCGAGCGCCGTCATCGACGCGACGGTGTCGGTGCCGCCCGAATGAGAGATGTCGATGCACTCGATGCGGATGGGCGGCTTGGGCAAGCGCAGGCGGCGCTGCACTTCGGCGAGCCGTCCTTCGATGTCTTCTTCGGCGCGGCGCTTCTCCTTGAAGGCGTGCGCGGCGTTCTCGGTCGCCATCGCGACGAGATCGCGGCCCGAGCCGCGCTGAGGCTCGCGGATCTTCATCTTGCGGGGGCGGCCCTCGCTCAGCATCTCGGCCAGGCCGTCCATCGCCTCGAGTGGGAGCGGCACGAGCACCTCGTCCGGCAGCTCGCTTCGCTCCGCGTAGCGCTCGCGCACGAAGGCCGCGATGAGCTCGTCGTCGGGCAGGCCCACGCCCTCGAACGACGGGCTGGTGAAGGGGAACGTCCGCACGTTCGCCACCCGCCCGCTGCGCACCTCGACGACGGCGAGCTCGCCCTTGTCGCCTTCGACGTAGAGACCGATCGCGTCCTGATCGACGTCGCGCGCCACCGCGATGCGCTGGTCCTCGCGCACCCGCTCGACCGAGCGGAGCTGATCGCGGTACTGCGCGGCGCGCTCGTAGGCCAAGACCTGCGCGGCTTCACGCATGCGGCGATCGAGGTCCTCGACGAGCTCGTCGTGGCGTCCGTCGAGGAAGAGCCCGACCAGGCGCGTCTGCGCGACGTACTCGTCGCGATCGACCTCGAGCACGCAGGGCGCAGGACAGCGCTGGATCTGGTGCTGCAGACAGGGACGAACCCGCGCGTTCATCTCGGTGTCGGTGCAGGTCCGGAGCTTGAAGTGTCGGTTGACGAGCCTCAGCGTGCGGCGCGCCGAGGTCGCGGAGTCGTAGGGGCCGAAGTAGCGCGCGCCGTCGTTGGCGGGGCGGCGCACGACGCCGAGGCGCGGCCACTTCTGCTTCGGATCGAGGCGCAGCGAGAGGAACTCTTTGTCGTCGCGGAGCTTGAAGTTGTAGAGCGGCTGGCGCTCCTTGATCATCGCGTTCTCGAGGAGCGCGGCCTCCTTCTCGTTGGCGACGACGAACGTCTCGAGGTCGACCGCTTCCTCGGGCAGCCGGAGCGCGAAGTAGCGGGTGTCGCTCGAGCCCGGCTGGAAGTACTGGCGCACGCGGGAGCGCAGGCTGCGGGCCTTGCCGACGTAGAGGACGCGGGCCTTGGGCCCGAGAAAGACGTAGACGCCGGGCGAGGTCGGCAGGAGCTCGAGCTTGCGCTCGACGTTCTCTCGCTGTGCGGCGGTGACCACGGAGGTGGTTTCTAACGCAGCGCGGCCGATGCGCGAGGGGTCGAGGCGACGCTCGGAGTGGGCGCTCGCGCGGGGAAGATTTATTGAGGTCCGTCCCCTTTTTGGCCATCACGCGTTGATTTCATTGGCAATAGTAAAACTCAATTACTGAGGACCGTCCCCTTTTGGCGCGCGGGAGCGCGGGTGGTCGTGCTCGCGTGACGCGCGTGCGGCGATCGTGACAGTGCGGCCCGATCGCGCGCTCACCTGTGAACTCGGGTTCGCTCGCGGCGCTCGGCGCGATCGGCGCTGGGCACCCAAATCGCGGGCCGGCACGCATGGTGCTCTACGGCGCGCACCAAGGAGCTTCCCATGCGTCACCTCTTGCTCGGTCTCCTCCTCTCCCTCGGCCTCGGCGTCGCCTCGAGCGCGTCCGCGCAGACCACCGTCGTGGTCACCACCGCCAGCGCGCCCGCCGCCACACCGACCGTCGTCGTCCCGACGCTGCCCGCGCGCCCCGAAGCCGCACCTCCGGCGCGCACCGACGGACGCGTCACCGCCGTCACCGCCGACATCGACACCGAGATCCGCCAGCGCGAAGAGCAGAGCCGCATCGACGCGGGCATCCGCAGCGGCGTGATCGACGCGCGCGAAGCGGTGCGCCTCACCCGGGCGATGGCCGGCCTGCAGCGCTACCAAGAGCGCGCCTACGCCGACGGCGTGCTGACGCTGCGCGAGCAAGCGAGGTTGGCCCGCCTGCACACCCGCCTCGACCGCGCGATCACCCGCGCGATCGCTCGCTGATCGCAGGCGGCTCGTGCAGCGATGCGCTAGAGCCGAAACGAGTACTCGATCACCACCACCGGCTCGCTGAAGGCGCGCATGCGTGCCGCGCGCAGGACGGACACGACGCAGCTCTGCACACTCTCCGGCAGGCCCTCGGCTCGGACGTCAGCGGCGGTCACGCGACCATCGCGGGTGATGGTCAGCTCGGCGTCCACCTCGCCGTGCCAGCCGTGCGGGCACGTGTAGAGGTCGGCGCGGACCGACGCGAAGAAGTCGGTGATGTCGTCGCGGGTGGGCGCGTTGCGCTCGTCTTGCGCCGCCGCACGAGGTGCGAGGCAGAAGACGAGCAACGACGCCCAACCCAACGAGCGCAAGGCGCGGCTCATCGAGTCCATGGTTCCTCCAGAGGAATGCGTTGTCGGCCTTGGAGGCCTCACGCAGCGCACCCTTGGATGCGATCACTCGGCGGACGCGTGCGCCGATCCAGACTGCGTTGGTCGGACCTCGGTCGCGCTCGTCTCGCTCGTCGCTGCGGAGGTCGTCGAGACCGCACCTCGTCCCTCGACCTTGGGCGCCTCGCTCTCGACGGCGGCGCTCGCGGAGCCAGCCTCGTCCGCGGGCGCGTCGTCACCGCTCTCCGCCTCGATGCCGCCCGCGGAGCTCACCATCTCCACGTCTTCGATCTCGCGCGCCGCCCGCAGCGCGTCGCGCCGGGCCTCGAGCAGCGGCATCACGTAGGGGTAGCCCACCTGCATCGCGTCGAGCTCCGGATCGATCTGCGCCGCGAGCCAGAACGCGAGCACCGACGCGCGCTCGACGTAGAACCACCCCTCCGGGTACTCGATCGACGTCATCAGCTCGCGCAGCTCCTCGCGCGCCACCTCGGGATCGACCAGCTGCGTCAGCTCGCGCTCGCTCGCCTTCATGAGCGCGGCGGGCGTGCGGTTCTTGATGCTCAAGAGCTTCTCGAAGTACTTGCGCACGGTCTTCTCGAGCAGCGCGCGGTTGGCCTCCTTGCTCGCGAAGCCCATGCGCAAGAAGCCGTCGAGCAGCCGGTCTCCGTCGGCCTCGAGCAGACCGCCGATCACGTCGATGAGCCCATCGACGATCTCGGGCTGGATCGGGCTCACAGCGCCGAAGTCCAAGATCACCAGCTTGGGCCGCCGCGGGCTCCGGCCCGGCTGCACCAGGAAGTTCCCCGGGTGCGGATCCGCGTGGAAGAACCGGTCGACGAACATCTGCTTGTAGAAGGTCTCGATGAAGCGGATCGCGACCGAGCGCGGCTCGATGTTCTGCGCCTTCAGCTCGTCGAGCTTGTTGATCTTGGTGCCCTCGACGAACGTCATCGTGAGCACGTCCCCGGTGCTCAGCGCCGCGATGGGACGGGGGAACACCACGTCCTTCATCTTCGCGAAGTTCTCCGCCATGCGGATCATCGAGGCCGCCTCGATGCGGTAGTTCGTCTCGCGCGCGAGAAGATCCACCAGCGATCCGTGCACCCGCTCGAGCCCGACCATGGGCACGAAGAACTGGTAGATGTGCATCCCCAGGCGGATCACCTGCATGTCGACGGCGATGACGCCGCGGATCCCGGGATAGAGCACCTTCACCGCGCACTTGATCGGCTCGCCTCCGTCGTCCTCGTGCACGTAGGCGACGTGCACCTGGCCGAGCGATGCCGCCGCGATGGGCTCGTGCTCGATCGACTCGAAGAGCTCGTCTGCAGGCGCGCCGAGGCTGTCCTCGATGGCGCGCGCGATCGCCGGCCAGGGCTGGGGCGGCACCGCGTCCTGCAGGCGCTCGAGCTCCTTCTGGTACACGCGGGGCAGAAAGCCCCCCATGATCGAGAGCACCTGCCCGAGCTTGATGTACACGCCGCGCAGCTTCAGCGTCGCGGCGAGCAGGCGCTTGGCGTTGCGCTGATCGAGGCGGACCTTGTGTCGCTCGATGCCGCTCTCGGGATCCTTCTCCCACTGCTCCGTGAGCCGCACCAACCCCAGGTGCCACAGGTAGTCGACGACGATGACGCCGAGCACGCCGAGCGCGCGAAAGAGGCGCGACGCGAGCTGCAGCTCATGCCCCATCGGAGGCCTCCGACGATCGCCGCGCGCGGCTCACGGTCGCGCCAGCGGCCGCAGCTCGGCGTAGTGCTGCTCGGCGTAGTACGACAGCACGTCGAGCGCGTCGTCGAACTCGTTGTCGTCGAGCTCCGCGGTCGGGTACTCGACCGACAAGACGACGTCGAGGTCGTCGTCGATCGAGAACTTCGCCATCAAGAGCGACTGGTTCAGCTGGAGCAAGCGATCGTAGAGCGCCTTGGCCTGTCCTTCGTCCTCGGGCGAGCGGAGATACGGCACGATGGCGAACAGGGCCCAGCCTCCTTCGTCGTCCACCCGAACGAAGACCGAGAAGCTCTGCGCCCGCCCGTGAAAGACGCTGCGCCACGTGTCCGGCGCGATGCGCTCCGCAGGCCAGCCGCCCTTCTCGAGGAGCGCAGGCACCGTCACGGCATCGAGCTTCACCCGCGGCATGCGGTGCCAACCTACCAGGAACCATGCGCGCAAGACAGCACGAGCAGGCGAGCGGGGCGGATCAACCCAGGCGCTCGGCGATCTTCTCGGCCGCGCGGGTCGCGACCGCCATGATCGTGAGCTGCGGGTTCACCCCGAGCGGGCCCGACACGGTGCTGCCGTCGACGATGAAGAGCCCGGGGACGTCGTGCACCTCGTGGCTCAGATCCACCACCGACGTGTTCGGATCCTTGCCCATCTTGCAGGTGCCGAGCGGGTGGTAGCTGGTCAGCGGGATCTGCGACGGCTTGAGGTTGGCCTTCGCCATCGCCCGCACGTCCCTCATCGACTTCAGCTCGCCCCAGCCGCCGTAGAGCGCGGGCTGCGCCTTGATCGCGCCGGCCGCGAACACGATCTCGGCCATCTTCGCGAGGCCGTACGTGTAGCGCTCGATGTCTTTCTTGGTGACGTCGTAGCGCAGGATCATCCCGCCGACCGAGTCCATCACCACGCGGCCCTTGGTCTGATCCGCGATCAGCACCGCGCAGCTCGCGGTCCAAGGGAACTGCCCCATGTTGTCCATCAGCTTGTCGCCGGTGGTGGGGAAGACGAGCGGCGCGTAGTTGAAGTCGGGCTGCGCGGCGGTGAGCAGGATGCCCTGCTTCAAGAACTCGTCCGAGCCGTAGCCCTGCGGGATCTTGCTCGCGCCGTCCATGCGCTCGGGCATCACCGCCGACAGACCTCCCGAGGGATGCAGCGTGAGGTTGTGGCCGAGCTGCCCCGAGGAGTTCGCGAGGCCCTGCTTCATCAAGAAGAGCGGCGTGGGCACCGCGCCGCCCGAGAAGATCACCGCGTTCGCGCGGATGCGGACCTTCTTGCCCGTGGGCGAGACGCCCTCGATGCCGACGGCGCGCTTGCCCTCGAGGATCACCCGCTCGGCCTTGCAGCGGGTGTAGAGCATCGAGCCCTTCTCGAGCGCGGGCGGGATGTAGCTGAGGTTGGTGCTGCGGCGCGCGTCCGTGCGGCAGCCGAAGTCGCAGAAGCCCGAGCCCTCGCAGCCCGGCGCGTTGCGGTTGATCGTGAAGTGGCTGTAGCCGAGGGCATCGCAGCCCCGCTTGAACACGTCCTGCACCGCGCCGATGTGCGCCTTGCTCGCGGGCGTCACCTGCAAGATCGACTCGACCTTGTCGAAGTACGGCGCCATCGCCTCGGTGGTGAAGTCGCTGGTGCCCATCTCCTCGCACCAGCGATCGAGCACCCACGGCGGGGTGCGGAACGAGGTGCCGCCGTTGATGGCCGTCGAGCCGCCGACGAGGCGCCCGATGAAGACGGGGATGAGGTTGTTGCCCGCGACGGCGGCGCCTCGATAGAAGTCGCGGTGCGCCTGCACCGAGCTGCCGGTGAAGCGATCGCGGCGGACGTGCTCGCCCTCCTCGACGAACATCACCGCGTAGCCCTTCTCCGCGAGCTCGCGCCCCACCACCGCGCCGCCCGCGCCGGTGCCGACCACGACGACCTCGCACTCGAGCTCTTCGTCCTGCTCGAGCTTGCTCGCGTCCACGATCTGCTCGAGCCAGCGGGGCTGCTCGAGGTTGGTGACGACGTTGCGCTTGCCGCCGAGCGCCTCGTACACGTCCACCCGATCGAAGTGGGCGAACTTGAGGGGGAACATGAACGCCTGGAGCATGGGCCCCAGCACCACGTCGTTCTCCCAGCGCTGCAGCAGCTCCTGCTGGGTCTTGTGCGGCAGGTTCCGGAAGCGCCGCCCCTTGCTGAGCATCGCGGCGTGATCGAAGACCTGCGCCGCACGGCCCCACACGTCCGAGAGGTGGGGGAAGACGTGCTCGAGCAGATCCTCGGTCTCGAGCAGGCTGCGCTCGTCCGCGCGCATCACGTTGTCGCGCCCCGGGATGATCGCCTCGGCGAGCGCCAGCGCCGAGCGGAACACGCGCGGCGAGTAGCGGCTCTTGTCGCGCGGCGGGATCGGCGCGGGCGGAGGCAACGAGCCATCCGCCTTGCCGTCGCCGGAGCTCTTCTTGCCCGGACCACGAACGAGGCTGCTGGCGGGAAGCGGCATGGTGGACTGCGTCATGCGGGAAGCGAGTATGGGGCCATCCGGCCGATCGGCCAGTTTGCCGGGGAGCGCCTTCTCACCGCAAAAAAGGCTGCGCACCAGTGCGATCGGACCGACGCGCCCGGCGGACTCCACGAGCCTAGGCGGGCTCCGCGTGCAGCCTGAGGCCAAGCGCCGCGAGCACCTTCAGGATGGTGTCGAAGTCCGGGCTCCGGTCACCCGAGAGCGCCTTGTACAAGCTCTCGCGGGAGATCTGCGCTTCACGCGCCACCTCCGACATGCCCTCGGCCCGCGCGATGTCGCCGATCGCCTTCGCGATGAACGCAGCGTCCGCCCCGGGCTCATCGAGGCAGGCCTCGAGATACGCCGCCATCTTCTCCGGTGTCCGCAGATGCTCGGCGACGTCGTAGCGGGTGGTCTTCGTCTTGGGCATGGTCGTCCTCGACAGATTCCGCGCGAGTCGCTGCGCTGTCTCGATGTCCGCTCGACCCAGATCACACCCCGTTGCCGACCACGGTGTCCTGGCAGCGATCGGGCGCCACTGGCTCGCGCAAGATCGCTCCCGGGAGCGATTTCACACGGCGGCGGCGCGCAAGTTCGCCCCCGGAGCGCCGGCCATCGCCGCAAACGGCGACGCGAGGGCCTCCCGCAGCGAAGTTACGCGGCGTGCTGGCGATCTCGGCCGTCCCGCTGCGAGTCCGACGCCCAGAACGCGACAGGGGTGAAGCCAAGCCTCTCTCGGCGTTCCGAGCGCCGGCCACCCTGAGTACCCCTCCGGCCGCGCGCCAGGAACGCCAGCAAGCGACGAGCGACTCGAGCACCGAGGCGGCGCCTCGCGAGCCGACCAGGTCCGCGTGCAGAGCTCACAGACCGCATCGTCGTCACCCCCGCGGGCACCCCGACGCGGCGCGCGCACATCGGGTGGATCCCTCGGGCGAATCTGCAGGACTCCGGTGCGACTTCTACGACCTCGCGTCCAAATCAGCCCCCGAAGAGCGCACCGGACTCGGCCAGGCGGTCACCGAGGGGGCCTGCCTCGATGTGACCGTTGTCGTTGCCCCACTGAAGGACGAGGAGGCGCTCGCCGCTTACGTCGTCCCGAAACAGATACGAGCACCAGATCTCTTGGTCCCCCGACCGTTCGGGATCGATGTCGACCTCCGAGCCGACGAACCAGACCCTGAGCTCGCCTCGGTCGATGCTGACGCAACCGGTCCCCGGGATGCCTTCGAAATGCGACAAGTCGTCTGCAAGCACGAAGATCATCAGACCGACTACAGACCCGTCGAACGCAGTGAGCCAGTCGACCAGTCCCAGCATGTTCGGATCGTGCTGATCGAAGCGTACTCGCCGAAACACTCGATCAAGGACCCTGATGGGTGCTTGCACATCGACCCTCGCAAGCGCGAACCGCGGCGGTTCTCGTAGCGACACCAACAGCGCCCTCATCGGCTCGGCCGCAGCCTGCATCAGCGATCGTCCTGCTGATAGCCGGGCTCGCCCGGGCGCGGTTTGCCCGGCACCATCGACTCGACGTAGGCGCCGATGGCCGCCCGTGGATCACTCGGAGCATCGTCGCATTCGACTGCGACCTCGTACGTCCTGCCGGTGATCACAATGAACGTCGACAACCACCACCCGGCACCGTCGGTCCACATGTACCCGACCACGCCCGGTCCCAGCGACGACGCATCGAATGTCTCCGGCGAGCCGCGCGGGACCCGCCGCGCCATCAACTGAGGCGGGGCCTGCGAGCGCTCCGCGACGACGACTTCGTCAATGTACCGGCCGCCCGCGAAGATGCAGACCACATCCCCGTGGAAGCGCCGCACGTCGTGCAGCCTGACGTACGCGGCGAAGCGGACCTCCACGTCGAAGAACTTCAGCACGCGACCGTCAGCCACCACCATGTCGTTCCCTCTCGTAGCACGCTGTGCGGCGCTGGAGGCGCTCGGTTCACCTCGGCAGGATGGAGGACACGCACTGGCCCCTCCTACAAGGGCATCGTCTCGACCACGCGAGTGAGCTGCGGCCACGCGTCGCCGAGCAGGTCGGCCCAGCTCGTGAGGTCCTCGAGGGCACGGTAGCGGAGCCACACCTCGGAGGTGCGCTCTGGATACGACGGCTCGAACTGCCTCGCGTAGCTCCGGTACAGATCGTCGGGGAGAGCCACGGCTCCTGGAGACGGCGGGCCCGGAGCACGCGTCGCGATCGCGTTGTTGAGCGCGACGACGCGGGCGAAGTGCTCGTCGTCCAGGAGGCCGACCAGCTCTCGCACCGACAGTGGCTCCGGATAGTCAGGCTCGACGAAGCTCAGGTGCGGGCGAAGCTTGTTGCCTGCATGGCGGTCCCAACCGCTGTTCGACACTTGGAACGAGAGGGTGCACCGCATGTTCGGATCGGCGAGCACGAACCCACAGCGATAGCGCAGCGGGCGTCGTCGTTGGAGGCGCACGCCGAGCTCCGCGGGCCACCCGTCGATCGCTGCGCGGAGCGCCTCGTAGACCTCTGCGACCTTCATGGCTCGGCAACCCCGTACATCGGACGGATCCTTCTCCTGGGCTATCGATAGGAATCGGGCGGGAACCACACGCCCCCTCTGCTCGGATCTCGCATCCCCGCGCGCACGTCGTCCGGGAGTGATGCCAGATCGATGTCGACGACCACGCTCCGCAGCGGAGGAAGCACTCCTGCGCCCAAGGCGGCGCGCAGCGTGATCCGAGCCGCATCCTCGCTGATCGCCGTCACGCCGCATCCGCGCACGAACCCGCTCGGCAGCAGATGGGTGTCCTCGAACTCGAACCAGAACCGACGAAAGCTCCAGACGGGAGCGAACGCTGATTCGTCCGTCAAGTGATCGTCGATGGCACTGAACCGGATCGGTAGCACGCCCTCGCGGAGGACCACCTGCACCCCGTGGTCGTCGTCCCAGGCCGCGCGGCCGTGCAGCATCAAGTACAGCTTGCCGTCACTGGTGTGGCGCCGGATGACGGCCGTTCCGAACTCGACGTGTGACCAGACCGCGGTCGCGGAATCGATGCCGAGGTCCGGACCATCCAAGCCGCGCACCCGCCAATACTCGTCCAGCAATCCGCGTTCGATCGAGTGAGTCAGCTCGTGCGTCGACGACAGAAACGCGCTCGCGATGCCGTCGGCCTCCAAGACCTCTGCTTCCGCGACTTCCAAGCAGAAGGAGAGGTGGTTGCTCCGCACGACGTCCGCAGGCCGTGGCGCGGCCTGAAAGGCGCGCCCGATCGGCATGAGAGCACCGAGGCAGGGCGTATCGAGCGTCGTCATCGACGAGCTGCAGTGAACCACCATTGCCACGAGAGCTCAACCGCGACGTCCTCGTGCCGTCGTGGCGCCAACGTCGTCGTCGTCGGGATCTGCACCGGTCTCAGGGCTGCCGGCAATCGGGAGGCACGGAGCACACCCCGGCACGACACAGCTCGCTGACGCGACGGTTGAGATCAACGTAGCCGGATTCCTCGGATCTACGCGTCGACCACAGCGGCCACCGCGGCTGCTCTGCCAAGCACAGCCCAAAGAGATCCCAGCGTGCCATCGGGAGGTCGGGATGTTGGCAGAGGCCACGGCGGCACTCGATCCGTGTCGGAATATCGTGCGCATCGAAGAAGCCGTCGAGGTACGCGAGCACACGCTCGCACTCGGCGTCATCGTCACACACGACGGGTCGCGCCCACATGTCGGCGTACGTGCTGTCGCAGGTACCGATGACCGTCAGAACACGTCCGTGCCACCAAAGGCCTGGAAAGGCGCTCGCCAACGAGGGATCGTCACAGAGATACGGCGACGCAGGCGTCCACTCCTGGCTCGTGTAGGGGCGGCACGCGTTTGCAGGTGTGATGAGCACGGACGCCCCTGTAGAGTCGGTGACGGCGAACGAGAGGCTGTCCTCCGACGCGTCGAGTACGCAGGGAACGTCGGCTCTGGACGGACGAGGCGCATCGAGCACACCAGCATCCCCACCCCTGGGATGCGAGGCGACGCAGCCGAGCGCGAACGCGGGTACGCAGATGCCCACAACTAACCTCATCTGCGATCCGACGACCCATGCATCCAGGGACGATACATGTGGTGCAGAGAGCGGAACGTGAAGATTGGTAACCGCCTCAGATTCGGATCACCTCGCGCAACCCGGCATGCGGGATTGCTCGCTTCAACGGGATGCGGATGCGAGTGACGGTCTGGATCCACTCGAAGCTGTGCTGCCACGGAAACGTGAGACCACCTCCTCCCCGAACAGCGCTCGGCCCGCCATGGGCTCCTTCGGCGACGTACTCGCCGACACCAAGGTCACGAATGCCCCAGGAGGAGACGAACTCCAGAGGTGCAGGATGCTCGGGCGGCGCGTTCCATGGTTGGTCACTCCACCACGACAGACCGTCGAGATGCATCGCCATGGCGACCCACTCGGCGTCTGCGATGAGCGGAAACCCAGCGCGACATGCCTTCCGCGCCTGCGCGAGAGTCACCACGGCGGTGTTGCCATCGGCATGGTCGCTGAGGTCGAACAACTCCTGGTCCTCACGCCGCCGGATGCCGTACTTCCCCAGGCCGGCCCACGTAGCCACCCTCGTGGCTGCGAGAAAGATGGTGCTCGACTCTCTCGGTACCGCGGGGAAGAGCACCGCAAGACCTAGGTTGTTGATCACGTCGAGAGCAACACCGTCCTCGACGAGCCGCGACTCGACGAGACGGGCAGCTTCCTCCGCAGCCGACTCTAAATTTGGAAGTCGCGGCGTGATGAGTCGAAAGACTGCCTGATCCGCGTCTCGTCGGAACCAGAAGCCAGACTCGGGACCGTCCACCCAGGCAAGGTCGTGCTCCGCAGCGATACTCCGACAGAGTTCGACCTGAGCGTCCCTGTCTCGGCCAAGAAAGTCTTTACCGTCCATCAACCTAGCCTCCGAGCCCCGGGTTCATCTGAGTCGCGCCCACTGCTGCGAAGATACCGCCAGCCTAGCACGTCAGAGTCGACCCGTTCGAAGTACATAGGTGAACGAATGACCGAGTACCCGTGGCGCCCTGATCAGCGCAATGAGGTCCTCTCTCGTTCGTGCGGCCTCGCCTCGTTCATGAAGTTGCATGGGAGGCGGGAGGCGTCGAACCATGCTCGAGCGCAGCGCGCAACACGCTCCGACGATCTGCTGCGGGGCCCCTTCCGCGGGTCTGCTCAGCCCCAGGGGGCGGCGAGCGCATGCTGCAGCGCCAAAGGACTCGCCGAGACAGCGAGCCACGCGGCGCGGTCGATCGCTTCATCGCTCGCGCGTTCGATGAGCTCGCCGAGCACCGCGTCCAGCAGGCCTCGACGCCGAAGCTCGCGCCTCATCCCGCTCTCGAGACCTTGTCGATCGAGCCCTCCCCACAGATCGACCGCGCGGCGGAGATGTTCCCTCACCTCCGCTGGAGACTGCGCGGCGTCCTGGCCTCCGGAAGCAGCTCGAGCGAGCCCTGGCACGACGTTGCCTCGCGCGGACCATACGTCGACCTCACGCTCGGCGCAGATCGCGCACGCTCCCATCGACTTCATTTCGTCTTCCAGCGCCAGATAGGCCTCGAACAACGGCACGAGTGACGAGGTGTACCGGTGGTCTGTCCAGCAGACCGTCGACGCCATCAGCACGCCCATCCTCGACGACACCAGCTCGCGAAACAGGTCCCTTGCGCGGCGATGGACGACCGGCGCGGAGCCCTTGGACTGAATCGCTGACAGTCCGACGCGCCACAGATCGACTCGCGGCTTGGTGCGGGGGGCATAGCGGGAGTACAGCTCACCGGCGTTCTTGTCGAAGGACAACACCATCTCATCGCCTGCCCACGGCGAGGCGGGCTCCATGACGAGCGCATGTCCATCCATGAACCGACGGAGCCACTTCATGTGGGGGCGCTTACCCGGCTCGGCCGCGTCTTGGATGAGGCCTGTGGGAACGAGTAGGGGCGTCATGCGCTCCTGTGGCCCCTGCCGGAGGCCTCGGCGGCACCGTTGACCATCAAGCGCACCGTGCTCGCTCGGATCATTCGACCCACACGATACACTGCTCCGGATTGGCTTCGATGCCGGCGTCAGCGAGCGACACGAGCGAACCCGGGACCCAGCACAGGATCCGTCCCCTCTCGACGCCGCTCACAGGCTCGTACGTGACCCACGTGTCCCATGGCGGCTGATTGTCCGCGTCGAAGAAGCCAGAGCTCGTGTCCTCTGCTGCGCCGTCGCTGAGCGACGAGGCCGGATAGAAGTACATGAGCCGCCCCGCTGTCTGCGCGGCGATGGACCCGTCCCAACGCCACCCCCTGCTCTCGAGCGCGTGAGAGCGTGCGCGTGAGAGCGTGCTCGTATCACGGCGTCGACGACCGCGACCAGGCGATGCTCAGGAAGGAGACGGACTCCGACGCGACCGCCGCCATGCGCCTCAAGTGGCAATTCTAGCGGCCGAAGCGCTGCGCGGCGGAGGCCGAACGACTCCGCCTGCACGTCCAGGTGCATCGAGCACCATGCGGTGGCCTCGGCAAGCGATCGGAGGATCCTGTCCGCAGTCATGGTGTGTCCTGAACAGCATTTCCAATGGAGCGTCTTCGGTCACCGGGTTCGACGTCTGCGGCGAAGCGAACCTCCGCGTGGAAGAACTTCAGCACACGACCGTCGGTCACGACGATCAGAGCACCTCCAACTGCTCGTAGCATGCTGCGTGCAGGCGTGGTCAGTCGTAATCGCGCTCGATGTGGGGGTCACCGAGGTCGTCGCACATCTGATCGGCCATCTTCCACATCAGACGCACCGCCGCCGGATCGCCGTCGAAGTAGGACTCCCAGAACGCCCCGCCCCATTCCTCAGGCTCGAGGACCGTCAGCGAGCCGGTGCGGCTCAGTCGCCAGGTCGCTGGCATTCGCGCATCGACGATGTCGAACTCGTCGAGCGAGAAGAGCACGGGGGTCCAAGCCTGCTCGGAGACGAGTCGCACCCCGGTACCTCTCGCGCCCCAGCTCAATGACAGGACGAAGTACACCTTCGCTTCCGCGATCCAACTCGTTCTGGGCGTTCCAGGCTTGGCGACGACGCGCATGCGATCTCTGGATTCCTTCCGTCACTCCACTCGGAGGATGGATGATGGCGATCGCGACGAACATCGGCAACGGCTCCGCGGCGTGGAGTCCTTGGACCTCGCGCCCACGAACACGGCAGAGGTGTTTGCGCCCGTCGTCAGAGCGGGGAGACATCCGAGGCTGCCGCGCTCTTCGTCTACCAGGCACGAGAGGTGAGCAACCCTGCCAACCGTCGCCATTCGGGGTACCCTTCGCTCCCATGCGGCTCGTCCTCGTCCTCGTGCTCTCCGCGGCGGGTGGCGCCATCTGGTGGTGGCGTCGAATCGATGCGCGGCGGCGCCTCACCGCGATCGCCGAGGGGCGTCAGTGTCTCTCGTGCGACGGCACCGACGTCACGCGCGAGGGGGAGTCGGTGCGCTGCAACGTGTGCGGTCACCGCGCGCCGCTGAGCGCGCTCCAGAACCAGGTGAGCGACGACGAGATCGCCAAGCTCACGAGGGGCGACTGATCACTCGGCGCTCTCGCGGCTGCGGCACCGCCGAGGGCCGCAGAGCAGAGATCGCTTCGTCGGGCGCGTATTTCGGCTCGCCCTCGCCACGGCGAGAATCTCGGTCTGACGCGGGCCCCGGACGACCAGCCGAGCCCTCCCGATGTGCTTCTTTTTCGCCGGTGACGCACCAAAGCGAACGGCCGCCCTGGTTGCCCAGGACGGCCGCTCAGCGTGTCAGTTCAAGAAGGTGTCAGGGATTAGGGGTGAATCGAACCGCCGTGGTGCCAGGGGTGACGTTCGCCGTGTTGATCGAGAATGCGACACCGGCGGTGCCAGCAGCGTTCTCCGTGGCGATGGTTGCGCTGTTGCCATTCGAGTTGGTGCCCGAGCCCGCGCAGTAGTGGTACTCGATCACACCGCTCTCGCGGATGTGACCCTGCACGCGCACCGGCGCGCTGCCGGTGAACGTGACGCCGTCCCACTCAATCACGAAGACTTGGCTCCCGGCCGTGCCCGTGGTGAGGGTGCGGACGGTCATTCCCGCGAGGTCGTCCCAGAACGGCGCGATGTAGCCATTCGGGCTCGACGTGCTCGGCACCGTGGACGAGTTACTGAACGATGCGGTGATCGAGCCAGTGTCCGAGGCGAAGAGGCCCACGAACCCGTTGGTCGAGATCGAGTAGTGGCTCATCGCCGCTCCGAAGTGCGTGAGCGCGAACGGGAGCGCCGCCCGCGCGGACACTCCGTCGTCGTCCTCATCATCCGGGAACACGACGGTGCTCGCCCCGCTCATGTCGGCACAGGCCAGCGTGATCGGCGCGACGATGTATGGAACGGGGGTGCACACCGTCGGGGACGCGGTGTTGCAGGTGAAGTTGGCCTCAACGGTGCAGGTCGCACTGCAGCCATCACCCGAGTCCGTATCGCCGTCGTCGCAGGCTTCGGCCCCCGCGACACGGGTGCCGTCACCGCACACGATCGCCGCGTACGTGAACGAGATCCCGAGGGTCCCCGTTCCGGTCGAGCTCGACGGGCGGACGGCCACGATGCGCGTCTCGGCGGTCGCGGTCGCGTTCAAGAGCGTGACCGTCTCGGGCGACGTGCCGGTAACCGATGCGCATCCCGCGTCGCTGCATGCGTTCTGCGTCATCAGCACCCGATTGAGCGACCCAGACGTGAGCGCCGTGACGGCGCTATTCGGGGGAATCGTCACGGAGAAGTACAGTGTGGTGTCGCCAGTGCCGGTTCCGCATCCAGCGCCAGTCGGCCGCGGGCCACCGCTCGCGTAGTTCAAAACGGGGAACGTCGCATTGGCAGTGACCGCAGTGGCCGTCGCACAGGTCCCATTCGTCGCGGGGCCCACACACGCCGAGGGCGACGCGGTGTCGCAGATGAAGCCGGCCTCGACCACGCACATCGCCGAGCAACCGTCGCCGTCGTCGGTGTCGCCATCATCACAGGCCTCGGCTCCGTTGCGGACGCCGTCGCCACAGACGACCGGGGTGAACCGAGCCTCTAGCGCGTAGCCCGTCGTGAGCGCCGTGTTGTCGCCAAAGTCCATGATGTGCACGTAGACACGCTGGCCCGGAGCGAGGGTGACCGTGAGGCCCGAGCACACGTCCGAGCCGCTCACGCGATCGTCGTTGACCGCGATCGAGGTTCCGGTCGCGTCGTACACGCGAAGAACGGTCTCGCCGACCGTGTCCGAGAAGCTCCCGCACGCGACGCCAATTCCAAAGCCGGTGCCGAGCTTCCAGGTGTCCAGGCGCAACGAGACGGGACCGGTGAGGTCGTTCTCGACGGCGAACACGTCCTCGTCTCCCGCCTCGGCGAAAGCGGCGCGAATCTGGCGGTAGCTGGCGGACGCGAGCACCGGGATGGTGGCGAAGTTGGTGTCGGCGTTCGTGCGCGCAGCCGCGTCGAAGTCGTTGGCGGTCGTGCCCGAGCCGCCGGTCGACGGGGTACCGTCCTCGTTCGGCTCGATCTCGTCGAAGTAGCAGACGCTGGGCGAGTCCATGCACGTGAAGCCGGCCTCGATGACGCACGCGTCCGAGCAGCCGTCGCCCGCGACGGCGTTGCTGTCGTCGCAGGTCTCGCTGCCTTCGATCATGCCGTCGCCGCAGACCGACGGGGGCACGCACATCGCGGGCTCGTCGGAGTTGCAGATGTTGCCTTCGACGGTGCAGTCCGTGTCCTCGGCGATGAAGCAGCCGAACGCGTTCGCGGCGCAGACCGTGAGGGTGTCGCCGGTGCAGGTGCGCGCGGGCTCGGTGCCGCACTCGGTGACGCCCATGCAGGGGTCGACCGCGGCGGTGGAGCACATCGCGGCGGGGGCGGCGTCGGCGTCGCAGAAGCCGAACGTCGCGTCCGTGCAGTCGGTGCGGGTCTCGACGAGGCAGCCGAACGCGTCGGCGGCGCAGGTCACCAGCTCGGGGCCGTCACACGAGGTGCCCTCGGTGCAGGCCGTGGGGCAGGTGTCGGTGGTGGTGCAGGTGGCGGCGGCGCCGCTGTCGTCACACGCGCCGGCGGTCGCGCTGGTGCAGTCGGTGGTGGTCTGGACCAGGCAGCCGAACGCGTTGGGCGCGCAGGTCACGAGGTTGCCGCCGTCGCACGAGGTGCCGGCGGTGGTGCACGCGTCAGCGATGCCCTCGCAGGGATCGACCGGCAGGATGCACTCGAGCATCGCGGTGCCCATCGCGCACACGCCGCCCGCCATGTCGTCGCACGCGGTGCGCTCGAGCACGAGGCAGCCCTCGGCGTTCATCGTGCAGACCTCGAGGGTCTCGCCGGTGCATACACGCGCGTCGACCGTGTCGCAGCGATCCGCCTCGGGGATGTCGGCGCAGGCGTCCACGCACGCCGGGGTCCCGCCGCTCGCGTCGCAGACCTGGTCCTCGAGCGCGCAGTTGACGGTCGTCTCGACCAAGCAGCCCGCCGCGTTCGCCGCGCAGGTCACGAGGCTGTTGCCCTCGCAGGTCACGCCCGCGGTGTCACACAGGGTCAGCCCCGTGCACGCGCCCGCGTCGCCCACCATCCCGGTGTCGCGACCCGCGTCGCCAGCATCGGTGCCCATCGGGGCGTCGGGGGTGTCCGGGTTGTCGGGACAGCCGGCCAGAGAGAACGCCACGAGGACAGTGCAGACGAGTCCGCCTGTCCGTAGCGCAGTGGTGCGTAGCGACATGAGATCCTCCAGAAAGAAACGAAAAGTGCGGACCCGAAGGCCCGCAGAGAGAGCGGGGAGCCTTGGCGCCGATGTGGGATGGGTCAAGCGCAATTATTCCCGTCCACAATGGACGGAACCGGCCGCCAACTCTCGAACTCGGGGCTCGGGATCATCGCGGCAAATGCCCGCGATCGCGGCGCGGCCCGCCTCGCTCAGGTCCGAGCGCGAGAGCAGCGCGCGGAGCGCCGCGTCGCGGACGAGGGCGTACGCATCGTGCTGGGCGGCGCGCACCAGCGCGGCTTCGGCGTCCGGTGCCGCGCCGAGCGCGCTCGCTGCCAGAGCCCGCACCGACCAGTCGCCGTGATCGGCCAGCGCCTGGGAGAAGACCGGGACCAGCCCCGCATCGAGCGGCGCGCCCAGCCGCGCCTCGAGCGCCTCCCGCACCACGCGCGGCGCCGGGTCGGACACGGCCCCGGCGAACAGCGCCGGATCGGCGGCGCGGGTGCCCGCCGCCAAGATCGCGGTGGCGCGCGCCCGGAGCGCATCGGGGATCGCAGGCACCAGCAGCGCAGCGAGCGGACCATCGAGCGCCTCGAGCACCGACGTCGGCAAGCACGCGCCCTCGCGATCGAGCGGAGGCGAGAGCCCCTCGACGCTCACGCACGACGCGCCCGCGACCGCGCTCGGCACCAGCAGCGTGAGCGCCGCTTCGCGCTGGGCGTCCGCGCGCTCGCCGGTGTCTTGATCGGCGCGGAGCAGCGCGCTCACCAATGCCTGCTGCAGGCTCGGGCCCAAGGCGCGCACGTCGACGGGCCGCTCACCGAGCGCGCGCGCGAGGAACGCCGCCGCGCGCTCCGACGGCCGCGGCTCCACGTGCGGGCCGAGCAAGAGCTCGCTGCGCAGGGCGTCGGTCGCCGTCCCACGCAGGGGACCGAGCAGCGCCTGAGTGAGCCCGCGGCGCGCGCCTTCGGTCTCGGTGCGCGCGAGCGCTCGGTAGATGAGCGGCGAGGCGCGCTCGCCGGGGTTGCCGAAGCGCGCGGCGACCGCATCGGGGAACACGCCCGCGAACGCCCACGCGATCACCGGCAGCTCGGGACCCGTGCTCTCGATCGCAGACAGCACCGCGGCGCGCAGCGCGCTCGAAGGACGGGGATGCGGCTCGGAGAGGCCGAGCGCGGCGTACGAGCGCACCTCGGGCGCAGCGTCGGTCAGGAGCGGGATCAGCGCGCGCTCGAGCGCGGCGCGATCGCCTCGCAGCGCGCGGCCCAGCACCCAGGTCGCGAGCGCGCGGAGCGAGGCATCGCTCGCGCGGGCCGCCGCGGCGTCGGTGGTGCCCGAGGTCGCGGCGGCTTCCGTCGCGCTGCTGCGGGCCAGCGCGAGCAGCCGCGGCGCGTGGCTCGCCTCGACGAGGTTGCTCAGCGCGGCGAGCGCCTCGAGGCGCTGCACGGTGTCGAGGCGCTGCGCGGTGTCGCCCGCGCGCTCGGCCCGCACCAAGAGCGCGCCCGCCGCGCCCCGCGCACGCGCCAGGCGCACCAGCGCGATCGCGGCGCTCGCTTCGGAGGGATCGTTGCTAGCGATCGAGAGCAGGAGCGGCGCGAGGCCTCGGGTGACGGTGCGACCGAGCTCTGCCTCCAGCGCGGGATCGTCGTCCATGCGGGCGGCGAGCGGCGCGACGCGCGCGTGCAACAGATCGACGAACGCGCGGCGCAGCGGCACCCGATCGGGCGCGCGGAGCACCTGGGTGAGGAGCGCGCTCTCGAGCGGCAGCAGCGTCGCGGCGTCCCGGTCGACGGCGTGCAGGTCGAGGACGCTGCGCACCGCGCGGGTGACCAGCGCGTCGTCGGGCGAGCGCGACACCACGCCGAGCAGCAGCGCCTCGGCGCCGGCGCGATCGCGGCGCGCGATCAACAGATCCGCGAGCTCGAGGGCCAGCTCGAAGCGGCGCTCGTCGAGCTCGACCGCGCGGCGCAGCGCGCTGAGCGCGCCGTCGCCATCACCGCCCGCGCGCAAGAGCTCGGCGAGACGCACCCAGCCGTCGGCCTCGTCGGGCGCGAGCTCGACCGCGCGGCGCGCGTAGCCGAGGGCCTCGTCGTCTTGGTAGAGCGCGAGCGCGTGCTCGGCCATGCGCCGGTAGCGCGAGGCCGCGCGCCGCGGCTCGGCGCGGGCCAAGCGCGAGAGCGCGTCGATCGCGCCGCGCAGATCGCCGCGCTGCACCTCGAGGCGCTCGAGCAGCTCGAGGTTCGGGACGTCGCCCGGCGACAGCTCGTCCAAGCGGCGCAGCACCGCGATCGCCGGGCCCAGATCGCGCCGACGGCGCAGCGCCTCCACCAAGAAGCGGCCTGCGTCGAGATCCGGCGGCTCGGACTCGAAGGCCACGCGCAGCTCGCGCAGGTGCGCATCGAGCGTGCGGGCGCGCGACCAGCTCGCGGTGATGTGCTCGCGGGCCTCGCGCGCGGTGCCGGCGTTGCTCGACGCGGCCGCGAGCACGTCGCGCCACGCTTGCTCGGTGCGCGCCTCGTCGCCCGCCCGCTCGCGCGCGATCGCCATCATGCGCAGCGTCTCGAGCTCGGGCGCGGTGCCCGCGTCGCGGTGCAAGCGCAGCGCCGTCTCGAGCTCCGTGATCGCGTCGGCCAGGCGATCGTGATCGAGGTAGACGCCGCCGAGCGTCGCGTGCGCGGCCGCGGGATCACCGCCGAGCTCGAGGATGCGGCGGAAGGTGCGGAGCGCTGCGTCAGTGTCGCCCGCCGCGAGCAGCTGATCGCCCAGCGCCACCAGCGGGACTGGGTCGCTCGGGCTGAGCGCCGCGCGGCGAGCGAGCGCGCGCGTCGCCCGCGCCTCGTCGCCCCAGCGGGTGAAGAGCGCGGCGAGCGCGTCCAGCGTCGCGGTGTCGGCCGCGCGCGCGGTGCGCAGCAGACCATCGGTGATGCGCAGCGCTTCGTCGCGCCGACCGTGCGCCTCGAGCAGCTCGGCGAGCGCGATCACGTGCTGCGGGCGCGGCGCGATGCGGAGCAGCGCGCGGTAGCTCGCGATCGCGTCCTCGATGCGGCCGCTGCGCAAGAGCACCCGGATCTCGCCGAGGCGAGGCTCGGGATCTCGAGCGCGCGCGGCGGACGCGAGGCGGTATGCCGCAGCGGCGTCCTCGTCGCGACCGAGCTCGTCGAGGGCGCGGGCCCGGGCCATGCGCTCCTCGGGGCCGCGCGCGCTCGCCCACTCGCTCACGAGCGTCTCGAGCGTGCCGCGGCGCCGGTGCGCGTCGAGCGAGAGCTCGGCGATCTCGCCGCGCACGCCCGCGTCCGGGGTCGCCCGCGCCCGCGCCTGCGAGAGCGTCTCGATCGCCGCGTCCAGCTGGTGCAGCGCGAGCTCGGAGCGCGCGATCTCGACGAGCAGCGGCGCGTGCACCCGACGATCGCCCGCGACCCCGGCGGCGAGCACGCGGTACGCGGCGATCGCCCGCTCGTGCTCGCCGCGAGAAGCGAGCGCGCGGGCGAGCTCCGAGCGCAGGTGCACGCTGCGCGCGCCGCGGGTGAGCGCGCCGTACGCGGCCTCGGCGCCCTCGAAGTCCCCGAGGTCGAGCGAGAGCTCGCCGAGCGCGCGGTAGAGCTCTTCGCGATCGGCGTCGGGCGCGTTCGCCGCGGCGCGCCGCAGGTGATCGCGGGCCTCGGACAGATCGCCCCGGGCCCGCGCCAGCGTGGTGAGGCCGAGCTCGGCGATCACGTCGTCGGGGTTCGCGGCGAGCACCGCGCGGTAGCGGGCCGCCGCTTCGTCCGGCGCGCCGCGCTCGCGATCGATCCGCGCGCGGATGAGCTCGACCGCGCGGTGGCTCGTCGGCTCGTCGCGTCCCTCGAGCGCGGTGAGCAGCGGGGACAGATCGCCGTCGGGCGTGCGGTAGAGCGAGAGCAGGCGATCCATCGCGAAGCCGTCGCGGGGATCGGCGAGCACGATGCCGAGGTAGCGCGCAGCGAGATCGCCGCCTCGCTCGGTCGCGACGCGATCTCGAGGTGCACGATCTCGAGGAGGGCGATCGCGCGCGGGACGATCGCGCGCGGGGCGATCGCGATCGCGCGGCGGGCGCTCACGGGTGATCGACCAGTCGTCGTCCTGCGCGTGGACGTGGGCCGGGAGCGTGAGGGCGAGCGCGATGAGCGCGCTGCGGAGCCAAGCGCCCGGCCCGCGCATCACATGCAGAACCCCGACGAGCCGTCGCACACGCCGCTCACGCAGTCTTCGGCCACGCCGCAGGGGAAGCGGCAGGTGCTGGTGCCCGGGTTGCAGCTGCCGGCGAAGAGGCCCTCGTCGAAGGACGCCCCGTTGGGCGCGCAGTCGGTGTCGGCGGCGCACGTCGCGCCCGCGTTGCTCGCGAGGTACTGAAAGCAGCTCACGCCCGAGGCGGGCCGGCACGCATCGAGCGCGCTGTCGCAGGTGGTGCCGTTCGCGCAGCCGGCGCCGCACGGCAGGAGACAGACGCGCTCGGGAGCGCGCACGCCGATCTGCTGGCAGGTCGCGCCGCCGGTGCAGTCCGCGGTGCTGTTGCAGGGCTCGCACACACCGCCGCTCGCGAAGGCGACGCAGTCGTTGCGGCTGACCCGACAGATCGGCGTCCCGCCGCCGCAGCCCGACTCGTCGAGGGTGCAAGCGACGCAGGTGCCGAGCGAGCACACCGGGGTCGGCGCCTCGCAGCTGACGCCGAGGCACGGATCGGGCGGCGCATCCGTGCCACCGTCGAAGCCCGCGTCACCGGCGAAGGGGATGCAGATCCCGCCGACGCACGTCTCGCGCGGCCCGCAGCTCGTCGCGGTGCACATCGCATAGCAGCGACCCTGCAAGCAGACCTCGCTGCTCGGACACGTGAGGCCCTCTTCACCGCACTCGATCGCCGCGTCGGGACCGTACTGAGGAAAGGTGGGGACGCTGGTGCAGCCGGCCGCCAGCACGGCGGCGAACATCCCCGACGAAACGAGCGCGGGCGCGAGCCCAGAGAAGAAGCGACGCATCGCGCGCGAGCCTACCACGGCGCCCCAGGGCGACGGGGCCTTTGGCGCTCGCGGCCCCGCGAGGACGCACATCGGGATCGCAGTCGCAAGCTGGTTGCAACTCATGGCGCCGCGGGGCATGTTCCGCGTCCCGATGGCTGACGGCCACATCCCTGCTGCGCTCGCGACACCCGTCGTCGCTGCGGCCGCGATCCGGCACGACGGCGGGGAGAGCCACGCGCACGGGCCCCGTTTGCTCGATCGGCTGGGGGTCGGCGTGTCGCTCGGATGCGCGATCCACTGCATCGCGGCGGGGCTGGTGTCGGCCCTCCCGAGCGCGGCGCTGGGCTTCGAGGCGGAGTGGCTGGAGCTGCTCGAGTGGCCGTTCTTGATCGCGGCCGCCGCGATCGGGCTGAGCTCGCTCGTCCCTTCGCTCCGCCACCACGGCTCGCGCGTGCCGCTCTCGCTCTTCGCGCTGGGCATGGGGATCCTGGCGCTGAGCCGCGTGGCGCCGGACGCCGCCGAGATCGCGACGACGGTCGCCGGCGTGGCGGCGATCACCAGCGCGCACCTGTTCAACCTCCGCCTCTGCCACCCGCGCGCAGCGCACTGAGCCTCGAGCCCGCGCCTCGAGCCCGCGCCACTGGGTTGGCGCGGGGTGCACGCGCCGATCGCCGACATCACGGCTCGCAGGCAGCGCGGTAGCCGTTGCTGCACGCCTCGCGTCGCAGCGACGTCGCGCGACCTTCGTCACGCGGCACCCCGCGGCCTTCCGCGTAGAGCGCGGCCAGGTGCGCGCAGCCCGCGCCGGCCCCGAAGCGACACGCTTGCTCGTAGGCCTCCGCGGCGTGCGCGAGATCGGGTGCGCTGCCGTAGCCTGCCTCGTAGAGCGCGCCGAGGTTGGAGCAGGCCAAGCCCACGCGCCCCTCACACGCTCGGGTGAACAGCGCGCGCGCGCGCTCGACGTCGACCTCGACGCCCAGCCCCCGGAGATAGAGCGTGCCGAGGTTGTTGCACCCGCGCACCAAGCCCGCCTCGCACGCTTGATCGTAGAGCGACAGCGCGCGCGACAGGTCTTGCGGTACGCCCTCCCCGCGCTCGTACATGTAGCCGAGCGAGCTGCACCCGCGGAGCTCACCGCTGGCGCACGATCGGGTGAAGAGCGCGACGGCGCGCGCGGGATCACGGGGCACGCCCTCGCCTGCTTGGGCCAAGAGACCGAGCCGGGTGCAGCCTCGGATCTCGCCGCCCTCGCACGCGGCGGAGAAGAGCTCCGCGGCGAGCGCGTCGTCCTCGGGCACGCCGCGTCCGTCCTCGAGCATCGCGCCGAGGTTGAGGCAGGCGAGGCCGTGTCCCGCGGTGCAGCCGGCGCGGTAGTTGGTCGAGGCCTGCACGAAGTCCTGCATCACGCCGCGGCCCGTCTCGTAGAGCACGCCGAGCGCGGTGCAGCCCTCGCGGACTCCGTCGCGGCAGGCGTCGCGGTAGAGCTCGGACGCGCGACGTGCGTCGCGCGATCCTCCCGTGCCGTGCTCGGCCGCGACCCCGAAGTGAAAGCAGCCGAGCGCGTTGCCGCCGGTGCACGCGCGCTCGAAGAGGCCGCGCGCGCCCGCGGCGTCTGCGGGCACCGCGCCGTTGCCCTCGATCAGCACCAAGCCGAGGTTGGTGCACGCCACCATCGCGCCCGCGTCGCACGCGCGGCGGTAGAGCGTCGCGGCGGCCGCAGGATCGGCGGGCACCACGGTGCCGGTCTCCGCGAAGCGCGCGACGTTGGAGCAGCCGAGCGGCTCGCCGCCCAGGCACGCGCGGTGGTAGAGGTCGTAGGCGGCGGGCATGTCCACGCTCACCCCGACGCCGTCCTCGGTGAGCATCCCGAGCTCGTTGCACGCGGTCGCGCCACCGGCGTCGCACGCGCGACGAAAGTGCTCGGCAGCGGCGCGGGGATCGCGCTCGCGCAGCGCGCGCCCCAGCTCGACGCAGCTCTCACCGTCGCCTGCGGCGCATGCGCGCTCGAGGAGCGCGGTCGCGTCCGCGGCGCCCGCGTGCGCCAGCGCGACGCACGAGGCGCCGTGCCCCCCTTCGCAGGCGGTGCGCGCGAGGCGCTCGGCGCGCGCCAGATCGAGCGCGACGCCCTCCCCTGCACGGTGCCTGCGGGCGAGCTCGCCGCACGCGCGCGCCACCTCCCCGGTGCACGCACGCTCCAGGAGCTCGATCGCGTGGCGCACGTCGGCGAAGGTGCCCTCGCCCGCGGCCATCATCGTCGCCCAGTCGGTGCAGCCCGCGAGGTTGCCCTGCTCGCACGACGACTCGAAGAGCACCGCAGCGCGCTCGGGCTCGCGGCGCACCCCGCGTCCCAGGCGCGCCATCACCCCGAGCAGACGACACGACTCGCTGTCGCGCTGGCTGCACGCGCGCTGGAGCATGCGGGCGGCGCGCTCGGCCTCGGCGTCGTCGAGCGCGAGGCGCTCGGCTTCTTCACGACACGCTGCGGGGGCGCGCCCCTCGCACGCGTCCTCTTGGGCTTCGACCCGCGCACCGAAGAGCGTGAGCCCGGTGAGGAGCAGGAGCTCACTCCATCCGGTGCTCGATCTCCATGGGCGCCTTGAAGAAACCATTGTGCTCGGGGTCGTTGTACGTGGCCCAGTCGAGGGCGAAGGGTTGGATGTCGGTCTCGGGAGGTGCGCCGCCCGAGGAGGGGCGGTGGACGATGCGCAGCGCCATCGGCTTCACGCCGCGGTAGCTCGAGCCCTCGGGCAGGTCGTTGTTGTCCTGACCGCCCGCGGAGAAGACCGTGAGCAGCTTGCCCGCCGCCTCGTCGTAGCTCGCGTGCACTCCGGATTCCACCTTCTCGTGACCTCGGATCAGCGTGTGGCACCCGATCCGCTGCATGAACGACTGGAATTGCAGGCGTCCGAAGGGGAAGCGCGCCGTCTGGTCTTGCAGCTGCGCTGGAATGACGTCGGCCGACGACGGATCACTCCACATCATCTGGAAGCGCAGATCGGGGTCGTTGAGGGTGCTCAGGTCCTTCCACTTCTCCTTGATCGCGCGGTCGCGCGGGATGCCGCCGTGCACGAGGAAGAGCCGATCGAAGAGGAGCACGTTCGGCATCGCCTCGAAGAGCGACATGTACTTTCGGAACACCTCGATCGACAGGTACGGCTTCAGCGTGTTGATGGCCTCCGCGGGGCGCACGCCGCCGTAGATCTGCCCCTTCACCTCGACGTAGTACTCGTGGTTGCCGCGCAGCGGCAGCACGTGCTCGGGCGCGGTCACGTAGAGCTGCATCATGCTGCGCAGGACGCCGTTGAGGCTGAAGATGCCGCGATCGATGTAGTCGCCGAGCAGGACGAGCTTGGGCTCGGGCTGCGTCGCGGGGTCGCGGCGGAAGGCCTCCACCTTCTCGAAGAAGCGCGTCTGCATCACGGCGGCCTTGAGGCACGAGTAGCAGCCGTGCAGATCGCCCAGGACGATCAGCTCGTAGCGGCGGCCCGCCTTCGGTCGCACCGCGTAGACGTGCCCGTCGAGGAAGCTCTCGCCGTCCGCGATCTCCTGCACGGTCTTCTTGCCGGCGAGCTTGCCCGCGCCCTTCGCGCGCTGCGCGTCGAGCATCTCGATCATCTTCTCGACGAGCGCGAGATCGGCCGCGACCTGCTTCTGGATGCGCGCGGGGTCGCTCGAGTAGTGGTGCTCGAACTGCGAGAAGAAGGGGTGGTCCATCTTGGCGCCGTCGGCCGGGCGCAGCGTGAGATCGACCGGCATCGAGACCCGCACGGGCTGCGCGGCGGCGTCGGCCTCCACCTCGATCGGGATGTCGAGCTCGGCCCCGAGCAGCGCCGCGATCTCGCTGCGGAACTTCGTCTCGGCCGGGTGCATGTGGCCGTCTGCCATGATGAACTCGTCGACCGTCTCGAGCAGCGTCTCCTGGCTCTCGCGATCGAAGCCCTTGAAGAGCTCGAAGCAGCGCAGCTTCAGCTTCGCGTGCACGAACGCGTCGCGCGACTCGTCCTTCGCGGTCGGCTCGGTCATGACCTCGGCGACCCAGCGATCGATGTTCTCGAACGTCTCGAGGAAGTGCTTGGTGAAGCGATTCGCCACGTCGCTTTTCACCTCGGTCGTCGCGTCCGGCATGCCCGTCGCGACGCGGTGGGCGACCAGCTTCGCGATGTACGCGCGGACGAACTCCTTCTCGCGATCGTCGAAGTCTCCGTCGATGTGACCGAAGGTCGTGAGCGAGAAGATGATCGCCTGCATCTGCTTCTCGGCGACCTGCGGATCTCGGCTGAAGGTCAGCATGGTCGCGATGATAGACCATCGACGGAGCGCGGCGCGCGCTCTACACTGGCCCCAGCGATGCAGGGTCCCTCCCCGTCATGAGCGGCAGCGCGACCACGCCCAAGAAGAGGAAGCCGCGCATCGAGGTCCGCAGGTTCGCGGGCACCGAGGAGCACGCGGAGACGCTCTCGCACCTGCGGGTGGCGCACCTGACGGATCTGCACTTCGGGCGCGTCACGCCGCTCGCGGTGCACCAGCGCGCGATCGAGCTCACGAACGCCGCCGAGCCGGACCTGGTGGTGATCACCGGCGACTTCGTCTGCCACAGCCAGCTCTATCTCGACTCGATGATGGAGACGCTCGGCAAGCTGAGCGCGCCGACGATGGCCGTGCTCGGCAACCACGACTACTGGTCGGGCGCGGGCGAGGTCGAGCGCGCGCTCGCGCGCGGCGGCA
>CAYZQM010000042.1:24741-33325 GCA_964480175.1 uncultured Sandaracinaceae bacterium | reverse complement strand
CCTCACGCCAGGCGATCGAGGTGTCGCCCACCGGCGCCGCGATCATCCACGCGACCACCAAGAACGCGCCGATGGTGGAGAGCACGATGCCCGCGCCCTTGCGCGCGCGGATCGCGGTGCTCGGCTCGTGGAAGTCGAGGTGCACCGCGCCGATCGCCAAGCCCAGCACCGCGAGCGTCGCGCCGACCCCGAGCGCGATGGTCGCGTTCTCGCTCAGCCAGTCCATCACCGACGGCACGAGCAGGCGCAGGTAGTAGAGCGCCATCACGCAGAGCGCGATGCCGAACACGCTCTTGACCATCTCCATCCAGCGGCCCGACTTGGGGATCGAGACCGCGAAGGTGCCGACCACCCAGAAGAGCGTCCCCAGGCCGATCGAGTACGCGAACATCGCGACCGCGCCGAGCAGCACGTCCTGCGAGGTGCCGATCCAGCTCAGGAGCGCGATGACCGCCGGTCCGGTGCAGGGCGCCGCGATCAGCGCGAGGGCGAAGCCCAGGGCGAACGCGCCCTTCACCCCGATGCCGCCCATCGTCGAGAGCCGGTTCTGCAGCGACGGCGGCAGGTTCAGCTCGTAGGCGCCGAACATCGCGAACGAGAGCGCGACGAACAGGATCGCGAAACCGACGGCGACCGCGGGGTGCGCGAGCCAGCTGCCGAACGCTGCGCCGCTCAGGCCCGCCGCGACTCCGAGCGGGGTGAAGAGCGCGGACATTCCCAGCACGAAGGAGGTGGAGAGCAGCGCGCCCTCGGCTTTGCTCTTGGCCTGGCGCGCCCCGAACACGCTGACCGTGATGATGATCATCGGGTACACGCACGGGGTCAGCGCGGTGGCGAAGCCGACCAGGTAGATCATGGGCAGCGCGAGCGCCCAGTTGCCCTCTTCGAGCGCGCCGGTGAAGGTCGCGTCCAGATCGTCGAACACGCCCGCGTGCGCGGTGCTGGGCGCCAGGGTCACGAGGAGCGCGACGGCGGCCAGGGCGAGGAGCGGCAAGAGAGTGAGGAGGGGACGTCTGCGCATGAGCCTTCTTGGACCTCGGGACCCGGAACTATAGCGGCAGGATCCCTGGTGCCCACGGCAAGAGGTGTCGAGGACTGCTCGTGCTACCTCTGGCCCCGATGCAGCTCGATCCCGCCCGCAAAGAGAAGGTGCCCGAGGACTTCGACGAGGTCGCACCGACCTACGATCTGTTGACCTCGCTGAACCCGGGCTACCACCGGCACCTGCGCATGTCGGCCGAGCGCCTCGACGCGCGCCCCGACGCGCGGCTCCTGGATCTCTGCTGCGGTACCGGCGCGTCCACCGAGGCGCTGGTCTCGGTCCATCCCCGCGCCTCGATCGAGGGGCTCGATGCCTCCGCCGGCATGCTCGCCGCGGCGCGCAAGAAGCCCGTGCTGCGCGGCATCCCCTTCGTGCACGGGGACGCGACCGATCCGGCCGCCCACGGCGCCGTCGGCCCCTACGACGGAATCCTGATGGCGTACGGGCTGCGCAACGTGCCCGATCCCGATCGGTGCCTCTCGAATCTGCGCGCGCTGCTCCGCCCCGGCGGCACGCTGTGCCTTCACGAGTACTCGGTGCGCGACTCCCGGCGCGCCCGCTGGACGTGGGACGCGGTGTCCTTCGGCATCATCATCCCGGGCGGGCTGCTCACCGCGCCCAAGAGCCCGATCTACCGCTACCTGCACCAGAGCGTGCGGCAGTTCGACGGGGTGCGCGCGCTCGAGCAGCGCCTCCGCCGCGCGGGCTTCCGGGACGTCGAGACGCTACCGATGGATGGCTGGCAGCGCGGCGTCCTGCACACCTTTCGCGCCCGCGCCTGAGCTGCACGTGGAGGACGACTGGGCGGCCACGAGGGCCGCCCCTACATCGTGTCGTCTGCACGTGGGGGATGTAGGGGCACCCCTCGTGGGTGCCCTGCACGTGAACGCCGATCGGGATGTAGGGGCACCACTTGTGGGCGCCCTGCACGTGAACGCCGGTCGGGATGTAGGGGCACCCCTCGTGGGTGCCCTGCACGTGAACGCCGGTCGGATGTAGGGGCACCCCTCGTGGGCGCCGGTACCTCAGATCGACTGCAGGATCAGCGCGGCCAGGTCTTCGACGCTCGCGTCTTCTCCCGCCGACTGCACGTCGTGGATCGCGGGGTGCTTCGCCGAGAAGCGCGCCCGCTGGCTGGGCGACGCCGGCCAGAGGAGCACCTTGCTCGCGCGGCTCGTGACCTCTGCGTCCCGCGGCAGCTCGCGCACGTCGAGCACCAGCACGCTCGCGGCGCCCACCGGGGAGCGGGACAGCTCCGCAGGGGTTCGATAGGTCAACACCGTCGCGCCCGCGCCGAGGCGCACCCGCAGCTCGGAGCCGAGCCGAGGATCCGCCGTCACCACGACCACGCGCTGACCGCTCGATGCGTGCGGCGAGCTCTGCGGCGGACCGTTCTTCCAGTCGACGCGCGCCGCGAACGGGCTCGAGCGCTCGCGCGCCATGTCCTCGCTCGGCAGCTCGCGGGTCGCATCGTCGCGCTCCACCCGGGGCGGCGGACGACGGGTCTCTCGATCCGGGCTCGCGGTCGCCACCGGCGTCTTGCTCGGGGGACGCACGCTGCGGCGCTTCTGCGAGTGCAGCTCCACCTGCGCGAGCACCCGTAGCACCAGCTCGATCCGCTCGCGCACCACCGACGCCGCGTCGCTCCCCAGGGTGTCCTGCACCGTCTGGCAGAGCTCGGCGTCGACGAACGCCTTCAGATCCTCGTGCGCGTCGGGCAACCCCGACAGGCGCGCTTCGGCGAGCGCTTCGAAGAGCATCCGCCCCGCGACCTCGGGGGTGGCCACCGTCTCGAGCGCCTCGCGCACCGCCCGCGAGACCTCGGCGGACCAACGTCCGGAAGCCGGTGGGTCGCCTTCGGCTCGGGCTCGACCGAAGGGGGGCTGTTGTTGGCTGCTCACTGCGCGATCCGATGCCGAGCCCGCACCGTACTCCAGCGGAACCTTCCGTCCAAGCCGTTGCACCACGCGATGTGCCCCGCGCACACACCTCTTCCTTCAAAGGCGCCGCGTCTCGTATCGCCCATCGACGCGTCGCTGGGGCACCATCGGGATCATGCACCGGCTCCTGTTCGCCCTGCTCCTCGCCTCGGTCCCCAGCGTCGCCTCGGCGCAGATCGTCCTGACCGGCGAGGTCGACGACGCTGATGGCGTCGACTACTTCGTGCTCCCCTTCGAGGTCCCCGAGGGGACCGTCGAGATCGAGGTGCGCCACGACGATCTCTCGGCCGACAACATCCTCGACTGGGGCCTGCTCTCTCCCTCCGGCTTCCGGGGCTACGGCGGCGGCAACACCGAGCCCGCGATCGTCGGCATCGAGGCGAGCTCGCGCAGCTACCTCACCGGTCCGATCGAGGCGGGCACCTGGTACGTGTACGTGGGCGAGGCGAAGCTCGAGGTGCTGCCCGCGAGCTACCGGGTCGAGATCGATCTGCGCACCGAAGCGACGCTGCCGCCCCAGCCCGAGCGCAGCACGTACGCCGCTGCCGAGCCGCTCGAGGTGGGCCTGCGCTGGTACGCCGGCGACTTCCACGTGCACAGCCGCGAGAGCGGGGACGCCTCGCCGACCATCGACGAGATCGCCGAGGTCGCGGAGGAGCGCGGCTTGGACTTCGTGATGCTGAGTGAGCACAACACCACCTCGCAGATGGACTTTCTCGCGGACGCGCAGGCGCGTCACCCGAGCGTGCTGTTGATTCCGGGGATCGAGGTGACGACCTACGAAGGTCACTTCATGTCGCTCGGAGGGACGCGCTGGATCGATCACCGTCTGGGGGTCGATGGCCGCACGCTGGATGACGTCGCGGACGAGGTGCACGACGACGGCGCGCTCTTCACCGTGAATCACCCCGCGCTGAGCATCGGAGATGCGTGCATCGGGTGCGGCTTCACGGGGAGTGTGGCGTTCGACGCGATCGACGGGATGGAGATCCAGACGGGCGCCTACTCGGTGACCGGTCGGCTCTTCTATGGCCGGGTGATCGAGCGCTGGGAGACCCTGATCTCGATGGGGCACCACGTCGTCGCCATCGGCGGGAGCGACGATCACCGCGCGGGCACCGGCACCGGGACCTTCGACAGCCCGATCGGCAGCCCGACGACGATGGTGCTCGCCGAGGAGCTCAGCGTCGCGGGCTTGATGGAGGGCGTGCGGCTCGGGCGCACGGTGGTGCGTCTCGAGGGCAACGAGGACGCGACCTTCGAATTCAGCTCACCCGATCTCCCCGACGACTCGGACACGATCGTCGCCGACTACACCACCCTTCGATTCCACGTGCGCAATGCCGTGCTCGGCGCACTGCTGGTGATCGTGCGCGACGGTGAGCGCGTGGTCGAGCTCAACGCGACCGGCGTCGAACGAATGATCGAGGTGCCGCTCGTCGCGAGCGAGAACGAGGACGCGATTCGCGCCGAGCTCTGGCGCGGCGTCACTCCACTCGCGGTGAGCAGCCACGTCTTTCTGCGCCCGCTCACCGAAGGCGGAGGCGACGCCGGCCCCCGCGACGCAGGCTCCCCACCCGACGCCGGCGTCCCGGAGCCCAGCAGCGGATGCAGCTGCCGAGCGAGCACACGCGCAACACCGAGCCTCGCGCTCGCAGCCCTCGCGCTACTCGTGGTCGTCGCGCGCAGACGCCGTTCCCCGTCTCGTCGCCGCTCGCCACGCTCAGAACCTGACCGTGAGATGGCCCGCTCGGCTTCCATCTACTCGGACGTCGACATCGAGAACCCCGTGCAGCACCGCTGACCCAGGTTCACGCTCTAGAACCAGTTCGCCGTCACCATCGATCAGACTCATCAGACCTGCGCACGTTCGCTGCACGGGGCCCCCTTCGTCGACGTCGTCGAACAAAGAGTACACCCGGGCGTGGCTGCTGCCGTCGCCGTTTGGAATCACCTCGATGACGAGGCGATTGGGAGCAGCGATCGCATGGAGGACGACCTCGTACGCCTCCCCTACCAGTCTGGTCCCCAACCGCTCCAACCCTACCGTCCTGTCCACGGCACACGGAAATCCGACAGACGTAGTGTCGCATTCGATGCTGCCGAAGCCCGGGTCAGGTACCTCGGCGAATCGTACAGGAACACCCGCGGGCTCCGTGCGAGAGATCCGGTGATTGCGCAGCAAGTCCAAGTCGCGTCGAGCGGTCTCGAGGACTACACCGTCGGGAGCCCAACCACTGAAAGCCCAAGTCGTGCCGGCGCCAGATCCCATGTGGCAACACAGGTTCTCCGGTGAACAGTCGCTGACGACGTGCCCGTCAGGAACGTCCCCGGTAAACCATCGGCACTCCCCCGTGGTGGCGCTGCAAGCGACGACCGAGGAGTCGGTCTCATCCCCGCAGTCCGCGTAGTACCGACCGTACGAGCAGTCCTCGATGGAAGAAGGGGCACAACCGAACGACAGGGCGACTGCGGTCCCGGCAGCAACCCTAAGGAGTGAGTACATGGGCGGTCGCATAGCGATCATGGCCTCCTGCGGCAACGAAGGGTCTCATGAACTCGAAAGTCATCGTTGCATCGAAGTTCGATGTGAAGCCTGACGGGCAACCTGGTCGCAGCGGCGGAGGCACGCGGGCCGAGGTCAGTCGCCGAGGTACGGGGCGTCGCAGGCGTGGTGGGATGCGGGGCCGACTTCGCCGCACTCGGGGCAGGTGGCGCCTGCGGGCCAGCGCTGGGTGACGGGCTCGCCGCGGATCGTCGCGGTGGCCGTGAGCTCCGTCGGGCCGACGCTCACGCGCACCGCGTCGACGTCGTTGCGGTAGCCCGGCGAGTGAAACCAGGTGAGCGTCGCGCCCGGCGCGGCCGTGAGCACGAGCTCGCTCCCCTCGCGTCGCAGCACGCCCCGATCGAAGTGGCGGTAGTCGCACCCGGTGACGCCCCAGCGGAACGTGCCCGCGGCCTCGTCGAGCTCGAGGTTCACCACGTCGATGGGACCCTCGAGGTGATAGCGCGTCGGCCCGGCGACGGGCGCGACCGGTGCGGGTGGCGCGGCGGTGGATGGCGAGGCCGACGCGGGGCCCGCGGAAGGAGCGCTCGGCGTGACGTTCTCCGTAGTGCTCGACTGCGAGCCACAGCCCAGCGCGATGAGACAGCAAGAGACGACGGCGATGCGGCGCATGGCCGATGCTACGCCAGCGCGAGGCGATCCTGCCGAGGCCCTCAGCCGTACTTGCGCTGGTGGGCCTTCAGGATGCCATCCACCTTGGCCAGCGCCCGCTCGATGCGGACGGCGATGTCGCTGCTCGAGAGCACGGCGCCGTGGGCGGCGCAGAGGTGGTCGATCTGGGTGCATTGCTGGGTGAGCTCGAGCGCCCAGGCGCGGAACTCGTTGGCGGCGCCTGCGCGGGGCTCGAGCACCCGATTCAGGGTGGGATGAAAGCTCATGAAGTCGGGCTTGATGGCGCGCAGCAGCGGCGGCAGGCGCGCGTAGTTCAGGGTGTCATCCACGTGCAGCGAGCGAGAGCCGGGATGAAACGCGAGCACGGACGCGAAGTGCAGGTTCTCGTCTTTCGGGATCAGCTCGACGCCGCGCGGGACCGTGAAGCGCAGATCGTCCGCAAAGAGCGCGTGCATCGCCGCGCTGTCGGTGGTCTCGGGTTGCCACGTCAGCTCGGGCGCGCGGCGCTGATGGCGCGCGGTGCCGTAGAGGCGCGCGTGCGGATAGCGCTGATGCGCCGCCTTCACCGAGAGCGTGTGAAAGGGATGCAGGTGAAGGATCGCCTCGATGGCGCGGCCGCCGTCGGTCTCCATGTCGAGCCAGCGCTGGGCGTCGTCCGCCAAGGAGCACGCGTCCAGCAGCACGTACTTGCCGCTCGCTCGCTTCACCAGCGAGCACTGGGTGCCGATGTCGAGGAGGCCGCCGATCTTGAAGGAGCCGCGCAGGTTCCAGAAGCCGGGGCCGGTGGCGACGACACTCGACGGCAGCGGCGCGCTCACGGGACCTCGGCGAGCAGCCGCTCGACGATGGCGTCGATCGCGTCGGTGCCGGTGGTGTCGCCGAGCCGGCGGCGGATCGAGGCGTCGCTGTTGGTGATCAGCACCAGGCCGGCGCGCTCGGCTCGCCGGTAGATCACGATCGCGGTCGCCCCGAACGACGAGCCGGTGTGGCCATTCCACACGATCCCGCCCGCGCGCTCGCCGTACCAGACGAAGCGCTGCCCGGAGGACAGCTCGGGGAACGCCGCGGTCTCGAGCACCGACATGTTCTCTTCGGAGAGAAAGCGCGTGCCCTCGAGCTCCCCGCCGAGCGCGTGACCCAGCAGCCAGCGCGACAGACCGGTCACGCTGATGCGGAGCGACGTCGCGGGATAGAACCCGTAGCCCCGGTTCGGCTGCGCGCTGTAGGTGCGCGCGCTGCGGTTGAACGTGTGCTCGGGCGCGAGCCGACTCAGGTCCGTGTCTGCGAGGCGGAGCGACGCGCCGTCGAGATCGAGCGGCGCAAAGAGGCGCGCCTCGGCCTGCGCGGGCAGCGGCTCGCCGCCGGCTGCCTCGATGATCGCGCCCAAGATCCCGAAGCCGGCGTTGCAGTAGTTGCGCTCCACCCCGGGGCCCTCGGCGTTCCAGTGATGGACCGCGCGCTCGCCCGAGACGTAGCGCGTGGTGAACGCCGCGAGCGTCATGTCGCTGTCCATGCCGCTCACCGTCACGTCGCCCAGCTCGAGCCAGTCGTCGACGAGGCCCGAAGTGTGTGCGGCGAGCATGCGGGTCGTGATCACCCGATCGGGGAAGTCGGGGTGGCGCACCGGGTGCCCGAGGTAGGCGGCGACGTCGGCGTCGAGATCGAGCTGCCCAGACTCGACGAGCTGGAGGAGCAGCGCGGCGACGACCGTCTTGGTGACCGACGCGACGAGGAAGAGCGTGTGCTCGTCGACGAGGTGATCGGCGTCCGCGTGGCCCCGCGCGATCACGCGATCGATCGCGCCGTCGCGGATGGTGGCGGCCGACAGGCCGTAGATCCCGCCTTCGGCCATCTGCCAGTCGACGAAGCCCACGAGATCGTCGGGCGGCGATCCCGCGTCGCGGCCGACGCGGGGCGCGTCGCTCCGGGGAGCGTCTGAGGATCCCCCGTCGAGGGCCTCGTCCGCCGGGGTGCAGCCCAGGGCGAGCAGCGAGATCAGCCACAGAGACGCGCGCATGGCGCGCATCGTAGCTGCGGGCTCGACGGGCCGAAAGGCGGGCGCCATGTTCGCGCCCCTGATGACCGACTCGACCCAGGCCAAGGCACGCATCCAAGCGCTCGTCACCGCGCACCCGGTGGTGCTCTTCATGAAGGGGACGCGTCGCAGCCCCCAGTGCGGGTTCTCGTCGCGGGTGGTGGACGCGCTCGATCTTCACCTGATGGAGTACGTCACCGTCGACGTGCTCGCGGAGCCCGAGGTGCGCGAGGCCGTCAAGGTGCTCAACGACTGGCCGACGCTGCCGCAGCTCTTCGTCCGCGGGAAGTTCGTGGGCGGCGCCGACATCGTGCTCGACATGCTCTCGGCGGGAGAGCTGCCGGGCGTGCTCGGGGTCGACGGGCCGCTCACGCCGGTGACTGCGCAGG
>CAYZQM010000042.1:23814-24731 GCA_964480175.1 uncultured Sandaracinaceae bacterium | reverse complement strand
CGCGGCGGCGGCCGCGGCGTTCCAGCGCTACGCGGAGGTGGACAAGCCCGCGGTGCGATTGGTGGTGAACAAGGACTTCACGCCCGAGCTCGAGATCGAGCCGGCGCGCGATGGCGATCAGGTCCTCGATCTGGGCGCGCTCACGCTCGCGATCGATCCGCTGTCGGCGCGCCGCGCGGACGGTATGCACATCGACTTCGTCGAGGGGCCCGGCGCGACGGGCTTCAAGATCGACAACCCCAACGCGCCCGCGACGGTGCGCTCGCTTCAGGTCGAGGAGTACGCGCGCTGGCGCCAGGCGGGAAAGCCGCATCTGTTGATCGACGTGCGCACGCCCGCCGAGGTGGAGCTGGCGCGCATCGAGGGGGCGCAGCTCCTCGACGACGATGCGCGCGAGATGCTGGAGGAGCTCGACCGCAAGACCACGCTCGTCCTTCAGTGCCACCACGGCGTGCGCAGCCGGGCGGCGGCCGAGCACTGCATCAAGATGGGCTTCACCGACGTGCACAACCTCGAGGGCGGCATCGAGGCGTGGTCCCAGCGCGTGGATCCGAGCGTCCCCCGCTACTGACCTGTCGAACCGGGCGCGGCGTCTGGTCCGTGAAGGTGGTCGGTCGCGAAGGTGGTCGTGATCGTGGTCGTGAACGTGAACGAAGCGGCGATCACGCAACTGGTCACCAGCCTTTCGAATCGGTTCACGTTCACGTTCAGGTTCACGACCACGTTCACGAGGGACGCGCTGCGCATCGGCTCCCTGGGTCTCCACCACCGTCGCGGCCTCGGGCTCGTTCACGTTTAGGTACGTGATCGTGGTCGTACGTGGCCGTGGTCGTGAAGGTGTCGGTCGTGAACGTGGTCGTGGTCGTGGTCGTGAACGTGAACGAAGCGGCGATCACGCAACTGGTCACCAGCCTTTC
>CAYZQM010000042.1:12218-23714 GCA_964480175.1 uncultured Sandaracinaceae bacterium | reverse complement strand
GAATCGGTTCACGTTCACGTTCAGGTACGTTCAGGTTCACGACCACGTTCACGAGGGGCGCGCTGCGCACCGGCTCCCTGGGCCAGCACCACCGTCGCGGCGTTCGGGCTCTTCTGCTGAAAAGTTGGCCTTCGCTCTGGGCTTTGGGTATGGGCTCGGATCATGGCGCAGAAGCGCATCCATCTCTCGATCCGCGGTCGCGTGACCGGCGTGTACTTCCGGGCCTCGGCGGTCCGTGAGGCCAAGCGCTTGGGGCTCACGGGCTGGGTGAAGAACAAGCCGGACGGCTCGGTCGAGCTGGTCGCCGAGGGCGAAGAAGATCAGGTCAAAGACCTGCTCGCGTGGGCCCAGCACGGTCCCTCGACGGCGCGCGTCGATCGGGTCGATACCCGTTGGCGTAGCTACACCGGCGAGTTCGCCTCGTTCGTGATCGAGCCGTGATCGTGTCGGGCCCGCGCGTCGCGTGCCTCGCGCTCTTGCTGTCGCTGCTGCCGTGCTCGGCCGCCGCGCAGGTCCCAGACCTCGAGTCGCTCGCCCGCGATCTGCGCAGCGACGATGCCGACGCGCGCAGCCGCGCGATCGAGGGGCTGCGCTCGGTGCCGGCTACGGAGGCCGACGCGATCGCCGACCGCATCGAGCAGCTGGTGCGTCGAGCGCCCGACGCCGCCACGTCGGACGAGCTCTTGACCGCGCTTCGTCGCGCGACCGGCTCGCGCCGCGCCGACGACGTCGTCGACGTCGCCGAGGGCGTCGCGAGCGTGCTCTCGAGCCGACACGACGAGGCCGCGTGCCGCACCGCCGAGCTGATCTTGCTGGCGCGCGCGCTCGAAGGACACGACACGCCCGCGGCGCTGCTCGCGGCCGTCGAGACGTTCCGCGTGCCCGGCGCCGGCTGGGAGGTCGAGGGACATCGCTTCACGCTGCGGCTCGGGCCGCGCGTCGCGGGCGCTGCGCTCCGCGCGCTCGGTCACGGTGACGTGCGCGTGCGCGAGTGGGCGCGCTGGACGGTGCACCGCTTGGGGATCGATGCGCCCGGCACATTCGTCCGCAGCCTCGATCCTTCGGTGCTCGCCGACGTGCTCGAGGCGTATGGGCAGGCGCGCCTGATGGTCGCGATGCCGGTCGTCGGCTCGTTCGTGGACGCGCCCCAGCGCACGGTGCGCGAGGGAGCGTTCGCAGGGCTCTCGGCGTACGGTCGCAACGCGCTGTGGGTGATCCGCGAGGCGTACGCGCTGCACGCGGGGGCCGACGCGATCGCGGAGGCGCGCACGGACTGGAGCGCGGAGCGAACGCTCGACGCGCTGCGCGCCGTGATCGACGAGCACCGGCTCGAGAGCGCGCGGGCTGCGCTCACCGAGGCCCGCGCCGCGCTCGATGGCGGGGATGCAGAAGGCGCGGTCCGGCTCGCAGACGCCGTGCTGCTCAGCCGACCCGAGCTCGCGTCGAGCGACATCGCGCAGATCTACCTGCGTGTCGCCGAGCACGCGCTCGCGCGACGCGACGCGCGCGAGGCGAGGCGCCTCCTGAGCCGCGCGGAGCGGGTGGCCGACGCGGGCGGCGACATGGCGCTCGCGGGGCGCGCGCGCGGTCTGTTGCGCTACGTGCACGCCGAAGAAGCGCTTGCGGCTGGCGTGCTCGACGTCGATGCGTACGCGGCGGCGGCCGAGGCGGTGCCGGACGACGAAGCGCTCGGCGCGATCGCCGCGCGCTACGCCGAGCCGCCTGCCGCGGCCGTCGATCGCACGATGCCGCTCTCCGTCGCGGCGGGGCTCTGTCTCGTGATCGCGATCTTGCTCTTCACGTGGCGCACCCGATCGAGCGTCCAGCCGCGAGCACACCCGGCGACCGCGGCGCATCACGACGAGCGCGTCGACGCAGAGGCCGAGTGGGACGTCGGGGACGCGCACGTCGACGTGGTCCACGCGGCCGACGACGCGCCTGCCACGCTCCCCGGCTGAGGCTGGCGCGCACGTCCTCCGATCCGTGCCATCATCGGCGCGCCGCGGTGTCTTGCCGCAGGCACTTCCTTCTCTGGGTGTGGAGCGTGCGTATGCGAAAGCAACTCGTGGTGTCGTTCGGTCTGGTCTCGGTGCTCGCGGGATGCCCCAACGGCGATGGCGTCGCGCTACAGGACGTGCCCGAGGTGCTCGCGCCCGCGTACTGCGATCTGCTCGATCGCTGCGGCAACCCCTTCGTGGTGCAGTTCCTCGCGGGGGGCGGCGACTGCGTGACCGGGATCATCCCGACGCTCGAGGACAGCTTCGTCGGCCGCGCCGAGGGCGCCGTCGCGCGGGGCACGGTCATCTACCACGGTGAAGAGGTCGATGGATGCGTCGCCACGCTCGAGGGCGCGGGCTGCAGCGCCGAAGCGCTCGAGGACGGCTGCACCGACGTGTTCGAGGGAACGGTCGCGCTGGGCGGCGACTGCGGCTGGGACGAAGAGTGCGTCGACGGCTACTGCTCGATGAGCGACGGCATGTGCCCTGGCACCTGCGCGGTGCGGGTCTCGGCTGGGGCGTCGTGCGCCGAGAGCGCCGTGTGCCCCGCGGGCTTCACCTGCAACGGGGGCAACTGCGTCGAGCTCGCGGGCGAGGGCGACGCGTGCGGCGGCACCGGCGTGGGCTGCGCGGGGCTCGATCTGAACTGCACCGACGGAGTCTGTCAGACCTGGGACAACATCCTGTCTGGCGCGGTGGGCGAGCCCTGCTCGCTCGCGACCGGCGACTACTGTGATCCGGAGCTCGCGTGTGTGTTCACGGGTGTGGCGGGCGGCATGGCGACCTTCGAGTGCGCCGCGCGAGTCGGTCGCGGCGAGGCGTGCGCGGTCGGCTTCCCGAACCCATGCCCCGACGATCAGTTCTGCGACACCGGCGCCGGAACGATGGGCACCTGCACCGATTTGCCCGTGGCGGGCGAGGCATGCACCGGCCAGTGCCAGAGCGGTCTTCGCTGCGTGAGCTACGCCGACGACTCGCAGTCGTGCGTCGCACCGCGCCGCCTCGGCGAGGCGTGCACCGAGAACCAGGAGTGCGTGAGCAGCACGTGTCGCGACGGAGTCTGCGGCAACCCGGGCTGCTGATTGTCCTGGGGGCTCCGCCCCCAGACCCCGGCCGCACCGCGTATCGGCCTTCGGCCTGCGGTGCGCTGCGCGCTGGGCCCCAACCCCGCTTGCCCTGTGCTCGCGCTCTTCCGGTGGTCGTCCGCCCCCAGACCCGGCCTTCGGCCTGACGACTTTTGGACGCGTCCGACAGGCGCGCATGAGAGCGCGCTGTCCGACTGAGGAGAGAGACGACCGACCACGACCACGACCACGATCACGATCACGTTCACGACGGTCGCGCCCAACCACGACCCCCTCGATGGGCAGTGCTCGACGAGACGCCACCTGATCTCTCACTTCTTCTCCTCCCAAGCGCGACGCGCCGCAGCGATGTGCGTCGAGCCTACGATCACGATCACGAACGATCACGATCATGCGGTGACGGTGGAGAGAGCCAGAGCGGGCACGGGCGCGGGCTCGGGCACGGGCACGGGTCTGCAGGTGACAGGTACGCGGAGGGTCCGGCGTGGGGGCTCGGCGCAGCGAGGCCTCCCACCACCGCGCGACAAACACTCGCCCCCGCGCAGCGGACTGGTTTTCACGAGCCAAGCGCAGCAGGAAGGCCCAGCGGCCTCGAAGCAAGTTCGCCGTTGGCGCGCATCTCCTTGCCACTAATTTCGGCGAGGATCCTATGTAGGATAGTGTCGCATGAATGACGACACTGACTCCTTCGAGGGCGTTTTCTGGGGCGGCGATCGGCAAGATTTCCCTGACGCGGCGGGCGTTCGCGCGGAGCGGCACACCGCCCGAGCTGAGCCCCTCGCCTCGGTCGACCTCGCCCTTCCTCAAGTGGGCGGGCGGCAAGACCAAGCTGATGGCGCAGCTCACTCCGATGCTGCCGCGCGCGGTCAGCCGGATGCGGCACGTCGAGCCCTTCGTCGGTGGCGGCGGCTTCTTCTTCTCGCGGCTGCCCCAGCGCGCGCTCATCCAGGACGTGAACGCGTCGCTCATCGACACGTACCTCGCGGTGCGCGACGAGGTGGAGAACGTGATCGACGTGCTCGAGGGGCTCTCGCTCGCGCACGCGGCGGGCGGCGCCTACTACGGGATCCGCGAGCGCTACAACGCGCGCGATCCGCACACGGCCCGCGCCGAGCGCGCCGCGATGTTCATCTACTTGAACAAGACCTGCTTCAACGGCCTGCATCGGGTGAACAAGAAGGGCGAGTTCAACGTGCCCGAGGGCCGCTACCACAGCCCGCGCATCCTCGATCACGTCGGCATCCGCCTCGCGAGCTCGGCGCTGCGCGCCGCCGACATCCGCTGCGCTGGCTTCGAGTCGCTGCTCGAGAGCGCCCGCCCCGGCGACTTCGTCTACCTCGATCCGCCCTACGTCCCGCTCAACGACACCGCGAGCTTCACGTCCTACGCCGACGACGGCTTCTCGATGCAGGACCAGACGCGCCTTCGCGACGTGGTGGTGGAGCTCGATCGCCGCGGCTGCTCGATCATGCTGAGCAACCACGACGTGCCCTCGGTGCGCGCGCTCTACGCGGGCTTTCAGATCGACGTGGTGCAGGCGCCCCGCGCGATCTCCGCCGATGGTGGCTCGCGCGGCGCGGTGCCCGAGGTGGTGGTCCGCAACTACCGCTGAGCGCGCGACGAGCGCGACGTCAGGACTTGTTGCCCTTGAGCAGCCTGCTCAAGAAGCCTTGTCCCGGCGGCTCGGGCGGACGCGAGCGCGGGATGTCCGACGGCGGTCGTGGCGGAGGCGGCGGCGGTCGGGACTTGCCCTCGTCGAGCGAGACCTCCTCGATCTCGATGACCTCGTCGTCGAAGTCGAGCTCGAACTCGCTGCTCGGCGCGCCGTCCGCGTCGTCTGCGGCCTCGGGCGCAGGCGGCAAGAGCGCGCTGCCCTTCATCATCACCGTGCGCTCGACCTCTTCCTCTTCGCCGACCGCGACGTTGCCGAGGTCGAAGCCCGCGTCGCTCAGCGAGGCCGCGAACGCGTCGTTCGCCTCGCGATCGATCGACGCGGGCGGCAGCTCCGCCTGCATCGCCGCGAGCGCGGCGTCCGCCTCGTCCTCGGCGACGCTCGGCGTCGGCTCCGGCGCCGGTGGCGGGGGAGGCGGCTCGACGGACTCTTGATCGAGCAGCTCCGCGAGCATGTCCTCGGTGCTCGCGCGCGGCGCGCTCGAAGGTCGCGGAGGGCTCGAGGGCGTCGGCTTCGCGGCGGGGACGTACGAGAGCGGCTCGGCGCTCGGCTCGACGAGGCCCGCCTCGGGGTCGAGATCGAGCGAGAAGTCGTCGGTGATCGCGGTCGGCGTCGGCGGGAGCGACGGAGGATCGATGTACGCGGCCGTCGCCGCCGAGATCGGCTCGCGCTCGTCGTCGCTCGCGTCGGCGCCCTCGACCGAGAGCACCGCGGGCAGCTCGCCGCTCTGCAGCGCCTCGTCGCTCACGTCGAGCAGGCCCGAGCCCTCGCTGGGCAGCTCCGAGAGCGCCGCGCGCCGGGCTTCTTCCCACGTCGTCGCGCGCGCGCCTGGCTCGGCGACCGTCGCGCTGGCGCCGACCTCGCGCGCGCTCGGCTCGGCGATCGTCACGCCGGCGCCGAGCGCCTCGAGCGTCGCGTCGAGCGCCTCGAGGGCGCCCAGCTCTGCGCGCAGCGCGCGGGCCGCGGCGATCACGCCCTCGATCTTCTGCTCGCTCACCTCGAAGGCGGAGAGCTCGCGATCGATCTCGGCGAGGCGCTCGTTCAACACGGCCGGGATGCTACCAGAGCGTCGAGCGTCAGCGCTGCATGAAGTGCACGCGCTCGGACAGCGCGCGGGAGCCGTCGAGGATCTCGGCGACCCCGGCGCCGTCGTCGCCGAGCACGTGGCGCCGCGCGAACGCGAGCGCGAAGCCGCCCACGATGGTGTCCTCGTCGAGCGCCGCGTCTCCGTCGCACCCGAGCGCGAAGAACTGGTGGCACGCGTCCTCGATGTCGATCCACGTCATGGGGAGCGGCGCCGTGCTCTCGAACTGCACGTCTGCCCCGACCGGATCGGCGGTGCCGCTCATCGCGAGGATCGGGATGGTCACGCTCGCATGACCAGTGGCGCCGAAGAAGCGCCGGTTGATGGCGCCTGCCATCGGGACGATCGCGGCGATGCGGGGGTCGCCCACGCCCGCGGTGAACGCTGCGAGCTCGTCCTCGGTGCAGGTGCCGCACGGATCGTCCGCGAAGCTCGGCACGTCGAAGGTCGCGCCCGCGCTGGCCCACATGGTGTGGACGCCGAACGAGTGGCCGCTCGCGACCACGCCATCGAGCATCAGGCGCCCGCCGAGCGGATCGGTCGCAGGCAGCGCGCCTGCGGCGTCCAGCGCCGCGGAGAGATCCGTCGAGCGCACGTAGTAGAGCCACGGCGGCCGGGGATCGAGGTTGCCGGTGAGCGTGTTGCCCGTGTGATCGGGCGCGATCGCGACCCAGCCGTGCGACGCGAAGCGACGCATGAGGAACGCGCTCGTGCCGCCCCAGCCTCGATCGCCGTGCGAGTAGACGTGGACCGGGTAGCTGCCGCCTTCGTAGATCGACGCGGCCAGCGGCGCATCGGCGATGGCGTCGCGGTCGATCGAGGTCCCGCTGTAGCGCGCGGCGGGACCATCGCTCAGCAGCGTCGGATACCAGAGGCCCACGTGGACGGTGCGCGGCTCGGTGTGTCCCACCGGGGTGTAGGTGTGATCGAAGCTGCGGTAGCCGACGTGGAACGGACCGGGGCTCGCGGGATCCCAGTCGGTCCAGTCGCCGACCGCCGCGCTCGCGTCGATCAGCGTCGCCGGGGTGTCGGCGCGCGCGCCCGCGTCGAGGCCCGCGTCGTCGTCGGTCGGAGTGACCGGATCGCAGGCCAGGAGGGCCAGCACCATCGCGACGTGAGGGAGCGGCTGCCGACGACCGATCAGCGGCACCCGCGCTCCGTGCCGAACACGACGTTGTACGGGACGCACTCGTACCCCGGCGTCGCGAGGCCCGTGATCACGAACCAGCTGGTGCCGCTGTCGTCGCAGCCGAAGGGCGAGCAGCAACCGTCGTCCCAGGATCGCAGCAAGCCGGAGCTGCCCGCGCTCACCGTGATGCAGTTGGTCGCAGCCAAGTTGCACGAGCCGTTGTTGGCGCACATCCGGTAGCTGCCGGCGCCCGCCGGAACGGTGAGCGTCGCGGTGATGGCGTAGTCCTCGTCGGTCGAGATCCCGCCGCAGCCGCACGAGCCGTCGTCTTCGTCGTAGCTCACCTGCCACACGTCGGCGTCGCCCGACGGATAGAGCGTCGCGTTGCTGCGCGTGACGGTGCTGCCGTTGGTGCGGATGGTGCCGACGTTGGTGCCGTTGCAGGTGTTGTTCGGCTCGTACGTGTCGCCGGACAGGCCGTTGTCGACCGTGCCGTCGCAGTTGTCGTCGAGGTTGTTGCACGTCTCGGTGCCCGGCGTCCCTGGCGTGCAAGTAAGCGGCGTGCCGCTCATGCAGCGGTTCACGGTGCGCGAGCACACCCCGAGACCGCACGTCGTGGTCGCCGGCGAGGGCGTCACGTTGGTGCAGGTGCCCGCCGTCGTGTTCATGCACGTCGAGAGGTTGGGGTCCTGGCAGAGCGCGTTGCAGGTGATCGACGTGCTGCCCGTGGGCTGGCTGGGGCACACCGCGCCCGGACCTTCACACATGCCCGCGCCGTTGCAGTCGACGACCGCGGCGCTCGCGTCGGCCCGGCGCCGGCAGCTGTCACCGCTCCAGCCCGCGTAGTAGCTGCTGCAGGAGAAGCCCGCGCACTCGTTCGCCGGATCGGTGTTCGCCGGCACCGGCGCGCAGGTCCCGAGGCTGCCGGGGACGTTGCAGGCCATGCACGTCCCGCCGCACGTCGAGGTGCAGCAGACTCCGTCCACGCAGTTGAGGCCGCTGCCGCACTGGCCGGTGGAGGTGCATGCGTCACCCGGCATGCCGCGGGGCATGCAGGTGCCGCCCATGCAGAACGCGCCGAAGTCGCACTGCGCGTCGCTGCTGCAGAACGTGTTGCAGGTCGGGGCCATCTGATCGACCGCGGCCGTGCACGACACCGACGGGAAGAGGCCGCAGTCGTTGGCGACCAAGCCCGCGCAGCCCGAGTCGTCGGGGACCAGCGGGCCGAGGTTGCACTGGCTCACCGCGTTGCAGATCGGATCGCGCCGGCTGCCCTGGCAGGTCGCGGGCGACGTGCAGGTCGACGCTTCGCCGTACGTGCCGAACGCGCAGTCGCTCGCCTCGGCGCAGCAGTCGCCCGTCGCGCAGCAGTAGCCGTTCTGGCAGTGGTTGCCCGCGCAGTCGCTGTCCTCGTCGCAGGCCATGCCGTCGGTGAGGTCGGGCACGCAGACGGTGTCGCAGTGCGCGGGGCCGTCGCACTCGGTGTCGGCGGTACACATCGTCTGGCAGACGGGCGCGACTTGATCGACGCCGCCGTTGCAGAAGCGGGAGGTGAAGAGGCCGCAGTCGTTCGCGAGCGTGCTCGCGGTGCAGCCGCTGTCGTCGGCCAGATCGAAGAGCGTGCCGCAGCGGTTCGACATGCAGGTCGCCGCGTCGCGGGTGCCCTGACACGCGCTGGGCATCTCGCACGTCGCGGGCGAGCTGTAGCTGCTGGGGCAGTCGGCCGGCGCGCGGCAGCAGTCGCCGCCCGAGCAGCAGATGTTGTTGTTGCAGTGGTCGGAGACGCAGTCGCTGTCTTCGTCGCACGAGTTGCCGTCCGGGAGATCCGGGGTGCACACCGAGTCGCAGTGCGCGTCCGCGTCACACGCCGAGTCCGCGCTGCAGGAGGTCGGGCAGCGGGGGAAGGTCTGCGACGCGGCGCCCGTGCAGAAGACCGAGAGGTAGGGACCGCAGTCGTCGGCCAGCACGGACGTGCCGCACGCGGTGTCGTCGGGGACGCCCGAGCGCGTACCGCAGACGTTGTCGTCGCACGTCAGCTCACCGCGGGTGCCCTGGCAGGTCACGCTGTCTTCGCAGACCGCGCCGACACCACCGCTGCCCGGGCAATCGGTCGCCGTGCCGCAGCACACGCCGCCGTCGCAGCAGAAGCCGTTGTCGCAGTGGTTGCTCGCGCAGTCGGTGTCCTCGTCGCATGTGCCGCCGTTGGTGACGTCGGGGATGCACGCGCCCAGATCGCAGTGCGCGGAGAAGATGCAGAAGTCGTCCGAGTCACCGCCGCTCGAGACGCAGCTCGTCGCGCAGAAGTCGCCGTTGTCCTGGCCCTCGCTGCACGAGTAGAGGCCGCAGCTCGTGGTGCCGACCTCCGTGCACTCGCCATCGACGCACGCGCTCGGCGGGCTCTGCTCGTAGATCATCCCGCTCGCCACGCACAGCTGCCCGCCGCAGTCGGTCGAGGCCTCGTCGATCCGGCCGTCGCAGTCGTTGTCCTCGCCGTCGCAGAGCTCGTCGGCGTCGGGGTAGCGATCCCCGTCGGCGTCGTCGCAGTCGGTGCCCATGCAGCCCGCGCCGCGCCCGTAGCCGTCGGCGTCCTCGTCGACGCAGCAGGTCGTGCCGACGGGCACACACAGCGTCTCGTCCGGAACGGAGAAGTCGAGGACACAACCGAACGCGCGGGGACAGCTCGGGATGTCGGGATTGCAGATCGGCGCGCACGCGTGGCTGCCGTCGCTGAGGCGCAAGCAGCGCGAGCTCGTACCGCACTGCGCGTCCACCACGCAGGGCTCGCAGATCTCGGCGGGCTCGAGCGGTGCGTCGATCCCCGCAGCGTCCATGCGCGGCGTGTCGGGTCGACTGCCGTCGATCACGCTCCCGTCGCCGGGCCCGACGTCTCGCCTGCCCATCATCGTTCCGTCCGCGCATCCCGCGGAGAGCGATCCAGAGAGGATGAAGCAACCGACCAACGAGACGAGCGCGCGCTTCGAAACGACCATGCGGCCTCCGCGGCGACCCGAGGGGACGCCCACGCGGAAGTAGAACAGAGGTCACCCAGGCGTATCAAGAGCCCGGCCATCCGAGGTATCCTCGACCTCCGATGATGCGTACTCGGCTCTTGCTCTTGTCTTCGGTGTGGGTCGCTCTGGGCGGGTGCGCGCTGGAGCGCTCCCCGATCCTGCCCGACGTGGGCTCGGACGCGGGCGACGCCGGCATGGACGCCGGGCGCGACGCACCGATGATCGACGCGGGCCCGGAGGACGCACCGGACGGCGGGATGGACGGCGGACTCGACGCGGATCTCGACGGCGGCATGGACGACACGGGGATCGACGCGCCCGACGACACGGGTGTGGATGCGCCGGAAGACTCCGGGATCGACGCGCCGACCGACACCGGCGTGGATGCACCCTGCATCACACGATGCAGCGACCCCATGACGCTCACCACCTGCGCCGGCGCGGGCGTGGAGATCACCGAGACGTGCGACCTCGGCTGCTACGCGACACCCGCGCCCCACTGCGCGACCATGGTGCCGGCCAACGTGGGCAGCACGTGGGCGAGCGTCCCCTCGGCGGGTCCCGTCGTGGTGACCTCGCTCGAGACCATCAACACCACCACCTGCGTGTGGGACCGCGCCGCGGACCTCACCGGCGCGATCCGCTCCGCGGACACCGGCGGCAACGTGTGCCTCTTCGTGGTGGACGGGCTCGACGTACAGGCTGGCGGCGCGGTGCACGCGTCGGGCGATCTCGCCCTCGTGATCGTGAGCCTGCGGGACATCACCGTCCTCGGCGCCATCGGCGTCGACTCCGCGCGGAGCGCCACCCGCTTCGGGGGCGGCGTCGTGGGCGCGGGCCCGCGCGGGCCGGCGGCGGGCAACGGCGGCAGCTCGGGCATCGACGACGGCGGCGGCGGCGGCGGCGGGTTCGGCGGTGCGGGTGGTGCGGGCGGCACCGGCGGAGCCGCAGGCAGCGCGGGGGCGGCCCGCACCTCGGGCCTCATCCCGCTCATCGGTGGCTCGGCGGGCGGCACGGGCGCCGGCAACTCGGTCGCGAGCGGGGGCGCGGGCGACGGGGCGATGCAGCTCACGGCGCTGCGCATCTTCACCATCCGCGGCTATGTCGGCGCGTCGGGCGCGGGAGGCGCCCGTGGCACCGAGGGGATCACGACCGCGGGCGCGGGCGGCGGCGGCGGCAGCGGTGGCGGGATCCTGCTCGAGGCGGTGACCTTCGCGCTCGAGGCCGGCGTCATCAACATCGCGGGCGGCGGCGGCGGCGCCAGCTCCTGCCCGAGCGATCCGGGCGACGTGGGCGCCGACGGGATCGACGCACCGACCGCGCGGGCGGCCGGCGGCGCCCGCTCCTGCAGCACGTACTCGGCGGCGGGGGGCGCCGGCTCGGGCGACACGTTCTCCGGCGGCGCGTCCGGCAGCAACAACGGCAACGGCGGCGGCGGCGGCGGCGGCGCGGGCCAGGTCGTCTTCCGGACCCCGGGCGCGACCCTCGATCTCTCGGCGGCCGCCACCGCCACGGCGG
>CAYZQM010000042.1:0-12208 GCA_964480175.1 uncultured Sandaracinaceae bacterium | reverse complement strand
GCGGTCGTGCTCGACTTCCCGCCGCCCGACGCCGAGGAACTTGCCGATGTATTACGTCAGCTGCTCTCGACGCCCGGCGTGAAGACGACGCTCGACGCCGCCGGCCAGCAACGCCTCGTCCGCGCCGCGCTACGTCGTGAGCGACATCGGGCGCGAGTGATGCGCGCGCTCGTCGTCGGCGTACTGGCCGTGATGGGCTGCACCCAGCCCTATCGGATCGACGGCAGCGTGGCGGAGGACGCCGGTCGAACGGACTCCGGACTGGACGCGTCGCGTCCCTTGGACGGAGGGCCCGACAGCCCCGACACGCCCGACGCGTTCACCTGCGCGCCGAGCTGCATCGACGCGTCGTCGCTGTCGCCGTGCGCGGGCGAGGATCCCGTTCCTTGTGATCTCGGCTGCATCGAGAGCCCCGTCGCGCACTGCGGAGTGATGGCGGTCGCGAACGTCGAGCCCGCGCTCGCGTCGGCGATGGTGAACGGCGACGTCGTCGCCGCGAACGGCACCATCGACACCACCGCGTGCACCTGGCCATCGCTGCTGATGCCGCTCACGGGCGCGCTCGTGGATGTGACCGATGGCCCGCGCGTGTGTCTCTTCGTGCTCGCGTCGCTCAGCGTGCCTGGCGGTGTGGTGCTCCGCGCCGCGGGCGATCATCCGCTCGTAATCGTGTCCGAGGGCGACGTGATGATCCTCGGCGAGCTGAGCGTCGACTCGTTCCGCGAGGGCACGATGGGGACGGGCGAGCTGCTCGGCGCAGGGTCCGGGACCGGCGGTGTGATGGGCGACGTGGGGATGGCGAGCAGCGGCATGTTCGGCGCGGGCGGCGGCGGTGGCGGCTTCGCGACATCGGGCGGCGACGGCGGCAATCCTCCTGGCGGTGGCGGCACGGGCGGCGCGGGAGGGCTCGGCGCGAGCTACTCGCTCGAGCCGCTGATCGGCGGCGCGCGGGGCGGCTCGGGCCAGAGCACCACAGGCGTCACGTCGGTCGGTGGTCCCGGCGGCGGCGCGCTGCAGATCAGCTCGCGCACCCGCATCACCGCGCTCGGTTACCTCGGCGCGGCCGGCGGTGGGGGAGGTCGCGGCGGCACCGCCGCGATCGGTGGCGCAGGCGGCGGGAGCGGCGGCGCGATCTTCCTCGAGGCGCCCGAGATCATGCTCGGCGGCGACATGAACGTCGCTGGCGGCGGTGGCGGCAGCGGGAGCTGCCTGACCGGAACCGGGGCCCCCGGCGAGAACGGCGCGCACGAGACCGGCAGCCCCGCGGGCGGCGGCGCATGCGGCTTCGGCGGCGGCGCCGGGGGTCGCGGCGCAGGAGGCACCAACGTGGCGGGCAACGGTGGCAACGGCAGCGGGGGCGGTGGCGGCGCGGGCGTCGTGCGCTTCCGCGTCCTCACGCCGCTGCTCTTGCCCGGCAGCGTGCGACTCAACCCGCGTCTCGCCCCCGGTCTCTACGAGATCGGCGATCTCGAGATTCGCTGAGGGCTCGGAGGCAGCGCTCTCGCTCCTCTGAATACTCCCGGCACGCGTCGTCGCGACGCCTGCCTGCGACGAAGGTTCTTCGCCGATCCGATCCGGTCGCTCGCCCCCGGGGGCCGTGAGCGGACCGGCGCTCAGCGACCGATCGTCACGATCAGATCGCTGCCGCGCGCTTCCACGCGGTAGGCGGGGTTGCGGCCAGCGACGAAGCGCACGGTGAGGACGGCGTGATCGCCGCTGTTGAGGATCGCGGCGCGCTCCACCGACGGGTTGGCCGCCGCGATCGGCGCCGCGCGGCTCAGCGAGTTCACGCCCGGCAAGTTCACGGTGAAGCCGCTGTCCGTGGCTTCGCCTTCGATGCTGGTGATCGGCAGCGTCATCGTGAGCGTGGTGGCCCGGCCGTGCGGCACATCCGTCGCGCCGAAGGTCGTGCTGCCGCTCGGCGTCGGGAGCGTCTCCTCCGGCGCTTCGGCGCTGACCGCGCTCGCCGCACCCTCGGTCACGCGCGGGAAGGTCGGCGCCGCGAGGCGACCGGCTTCGCTGCTCGAGGCCGCGAGCGTCCCGGGCAGCACCGGCGCAGGCGCCTCTGCGGGCGCTTCGGCGACGACGACGCTCGGCGTCTCGGGCGCGCTCTCGGCCACCTCGACCGCCTCGGTCGGGCTCGCGTCCTCGGCGAGCTCGAGCGTCGGCTCGTGCACCAGCGGCGCCTCCTCACTGCCGCCGCTGAAGGCGCGCACACCGAAGAACAACGCGACCGCGACGAGGCCACCGATCAGCACGAGGCGCAGCGGCACCTTGGGGCGGGGCTTGCTCTCGATCTCCGGCGCGGCCTCCGCGCGCTTGGCGGCGCGCGAGCTGCGGGCCGTGAGCTCTGGCGGCGCCGCGGTGGTGCGGCGCTTGGCGGGCTCGCGGCGCAAGCGCGCGAGGATCTGCGGCGCCTTCGTCGCGATGCGCTCCCGCGCTGCGAGGGCGGCGTTCTTGAGCCACGTCCCCAGGCTCTTCAGCTTCGGACCGCCAGCGGCGAGCGCGCTCACCCACGCGGCCTTCATCGACGCGCTCAAGCGCGCGAGCGTGGGCTTCACCTTGGCGCCCACCTCACGCATCCGGACCAGCGCCGGATGCTCTTCGCCGGGGCTCTCCTCGTCCTCCGTGTGCACCCCGAGCTCCGCGAGCGCGTCGCGCTCGAGCTTCACCGCGCGCGGCGAGTCGTCCTCGCGGCTTCGCTTGCGGGCGACGACCTTCGGCGCAGGTGCATCGAGCTCGCTCTCGGGGGCCTCGTCGATCTCGCGCTCGATCATCGCGTCGCTGCTCGCGAGCAGCGCATCGAGCGGCGCATCGGCCACGGTCGAGGGCGCGTCGTCGCTCGCATCCTCGGCCATCGCGTCCCGAGCCACCGCGACCTCGGGCTCGAGCTCGAGCACCAGGCGCGGCACCGAGCCCTCGATCTTCAGCTCGACCGAGCGCAGCACGCGGCGGCTCGCGCCCATGCCCTTGGCGTCGACGGTCGCGTGGGTGCCCAGCAACAAGAAGGGAAGGGGCTGCTCGACGCGCACGCAGGGGCCGTCGCTCACCGAGACCTCGGCCTCGATGGGCGACGCGACGCCGTCGAGCTGCACGCGCACCTGACGACGCGCCTCGCTCGACACCTCGCTCGCGGTGATCGGCGCCTGCTCCAGCGTCGAGACCCAGCGCGCGAGCGCCTCGCCGATCTGCGGCTCGAGCGTGTCGAAGCGGATGCCGAACTCCCCGGCGTCGCCTCCGTCACTGGCCCACACCACCTCGCCCTCGGTCTCGCACGTGCCCGAGAGATCGGTCCCCAGCTCGGCGCCGAGCTCGGCGAGCGTGAAGCGGCAGCGCATGCGCTGGCCCACGTCGGGCAGCACGGGCCCGCGGATCCCGATCCCCGTGCCCGACACGTTCACGGCGTCGGCCTCGTAGGTCTCGTCCCATCCGTCGTGCGCGAGCTCGACGCTCATGGTGACGGGCATGCGGGTGGTGGCGGGCGTGCGGCGTTCGATCGAGGTGTGCATGGCGTTCTCCGGATCCGACGGAAACTACGGAACGGGATCGCGACGCCAATTTTCGGCGACGGGACCGCACCGATTTTCAGTGGTCCGCAAGTTCGTTGCGTTCGGGCCGCATCGCGGGGAAACAGCGGACCGAGCCCATGGGTGTCCGACTGATCGTTCGACCGAAGGAAGAGCCCGAGCCCGGCGCGTCGGCCGAGGTCGCGTGGCCCTTCGAGTTCGAGCAGGAGCGCGTGCTCCTCGGCCGGGGTGCAGGCGCCGACGTCGCGCTGCCCGATCGCGGGGTCTCCACGCGGCACGCGAGCATCCGCCTCGAGTCGAGCGCGCGCGCCGTGCTGATCGATCACGGCTCGACCAACGGAACGCGGGTGAACGGTCAGGCGCTGATCGCGGAGCGCCCGCGGGTGCTGCGCGACGGCGACTCGCTCGACATCGGGCCGTTTCGGATCGAGGTGCGGCTCGGCGTGCCCGTGGCCGCGCCGACCTCCCGCGAGCGCACCGTCTCGCTCGCACGCCGCATCCTCGAGCAGCAGTTCGGTGGCGAGCTCCGGCGTCCGCGCCTCGTGATCCTCAACGGTCCGCGCAAGGGCACCGAGCTGTCGATCCCGCCGCCGCCCGCGCAGCGCCGCATCGGCCGCGCGGAGAACAGCGATCTCTTCCTCGACGACGCCGACGCCTCGCGCGAGCACGCCGAGCTCCTCGTCGATCTCGACGGCGTGATCCTGCGGGACCTCGGCAGCAAGAACGGCCTCGAGATCGGCGGCCGTCGCTTCCACGAGCGGCGCCTCAAGGATCGCGACGAGGTGGTGATCGGCGCGACGGTCGTGGTCTTCGAAGATCCCACCGATCAGCTCTTGCGCGAGCGCGAGGAACTCGGCGATCTGCAGCTCCCGGAGCCCACGCTCCCGCGCCCCGCGGAGCCCGTGGCGGAGCCCGCGTCCGAGGCGCCCCTCGATCCTTCGCCGAGCGCGCCCGAGCTGCCGCCCGCGCACACCGACCCGCACCGCGAGCCCGTGGTCGTCCCACCGTCGCGTCCCATGTGGCCGCAGCGCGGCTTCAGCGCCGAGCTCGCGGTGCTCTTGCTCGGCGGCCTGGTGCTGCTCGCGAGCGGGATCGGCCTCTACTGGCTCCTCACGAGCTGAGCTCGTCGTTGCCCGCGAATCAGTAGTTGTGCGCGACGATCCCGCCCGCGAAGTAGGTGTGCGGGCCGCCCACCGACAGATCGAAGACCTCGGCGCGCTCGCCTCGATCGATCGCGCGCACCGCGACGTCGCGGCCGTCGATCCCTCGCAGCCGATCTCCGATCGCGAACGCCGCGGCCGCTCGGAAGCGCCCTCGCGTCGCGTCGAAGAGCGGGTGCTCGGCGGTCACCCGCAGCACGCCGCCGTGCGAGAGCGTGAGCGTGAGCAACGCGCGCTCGCCCCGGGGCAGGAGCCGGGTGACGCGCGTGGTCACGATCGATCCGCGGTTGGGATCGAAGGCGAGCACCCGATCGCCCGGAGCGAGCGACGCGATCGGCGCCGCGCCATCGTCGGTCGCCACCGGCGTGTCGCCCGAGAAGCACGCCATGCCCGAGAACGCCCAGCGGCCTTCGGCGCCCGCGAGGGGACGCAGGCCAGCCGCGTCGCGCACGCACGCGATCACCGCGAAGGGGGCGTCGCAGTACGTGCCGTCGTCGCGCAGGTCGTCGAAGTCCGCGGGCGCGCCGGAGAACGTGAGCGACAGCTGCCGCATCCCGCGCTCGTCGGCCTCCAGGGCGCGCAGCGCAGCGGTCGGCAGCTCCGTCGCGATCGATGCGTGCGCGCAGTCGATCGGCGCGGGGCCTCGGAGATCGTCGCCGGGCGCGGCGCGGACGAACGCCACGGCCACGCTCTCGATGTCGGACGCCGGCAGCGCGTCGAGCTCGAGGAGCACCTCGACCGCGCACTCGTACGCGACCCGCGGCACGACGCGGATGGGCTCGGGCGGCGCGGGATCGATCGCACGCGGCGCTTCATCGTCGGTCGCAAAGAGCGTCACCTCCACGTCGTCGAGGTAGACGCGCGCGCTCGAGCGCGACGTGAGCACCGCTCCGCGCACCGTCCAGTGGACGTCCTCGCTCTCCGAGCCCGCGGGCCCGATCGGCGTCTCGCGCAGCACGCGCACCGTGCTGCCGTCGCGCAGGGTCGCCATGCTCGGCGAGGCGTGCGCGAGCGCCGCGCCGCGAGGCAAAGCCAGCCGCTGCCCGTTCTCGAGCTCGAGCAGCCGCGGGCCGGGCGCGCCGCGCTCGGCCATCGCCGCCAGCGTGCGCTCGATCTGCCGGCGACGGGCGGCGCTCCCGGGCCACGCCGCATCCACGCGATCGATCATCACGAGCCCGTCGGGGCCGAGCGCCTCGAGCTCGTCCACCTGATCGAGCGAGACCTCGCCGGAGCGGGTGCGCACGAAGGGCTGATCCTCATCCGGGAACCGATGCGGCATCCGCACGTGGTGCGCGCCGCGCGCGGAGTGCGCGCAGAGGACGTACGTCGGTCGCTCCACCTCCGCGATCCGCACGTGACGGAAGAGCCCGATCCCTTCACGTCCTCCGAGCGCGTCGAGCTCGGCGCGCGACAGCGTCGCGATCGATGTTCCGGGGCAGCCGTCTTCGGGGTGGCTCGCGTGGTCTTCGACGTCCGCGATCCAGCGCAGCTCGAGCGACGTGATGTCGCCGTCGATCGCGTCCAAGGGGATGCGCACGTCGTCGCCGCCGCGCCGCCGACCGAGCGAGAGCCAAGGCAGGTTGCGCTCGCCGTCGATCGCGCCCACGCCGAGCAGCACGCCGCCCGCGTAGCCGCACACCGCGAACGCGCGCAGGCCGTCGCGCGAGCCTCCATGCGAGAGAACGAAGCGCAGTTCGCCTTCGACGGGCTCGCGGTGCTGCTCGGCGATCCCATCGCAGGTCGGCGGCTCGATGCCCGCTCTGCCGATCAGCTCGATGCGCTCGTAGCTGCGGCCGGGTCGCACCACGAGATCGCACTGCAGGTCCGAGTCCTCGCGATCGCCACACACGCGCTCGACCTCGATGACGTCGAGCGCCGGTGCGTCGGGGCCCGCGTCGATGGGCTCGGGCCCGACGGCGGGCACCGTCATGGGCGCGTCGCTCGGATAGAGCACCACACCCAGCAAGATCACCGCGGCCAGCAGCGCGAGACCGAGCACGCTCGGCGCGATCGGGCTGCGGCGAACGAGCGGGCGCACGGTCGCGCTTCGATCGGCGTCGCGCTCGGCGGCGGACAGCACCGCCTCGCGGATCGCCGCGCGCACGTCCGGCGCGAGGCCTTCGGGCGCGCGCGCGTCCTCCAGGTACGCGCGCATCCCGTCGGGCGCGTCGTCGTCGTCGACCCAGCGCAACGGATCCTCGGTCATCGCGCCTCCTCTGTGTTCGGCGTGTGCGCGGTCAGCGCGGCCGCGAGCTCGCGGCGCGCAGCGAAGAGCCGCGAGTGCACCGTGCCGATCGGCACGCCGAGCTGCTCGCCGATCGCCTTGCCCGTGAGCCCCTCGATCTCGAACATCACGAAGACCGCGCGCTTCTCCGGATCGAGCGCGTCGATCGCCGCCTCGATGGCCCGCCGCTGGCGCGCGCGATGGAGCGCGGCTTCTGGCGTGTCGTCCGTGTGCGGCTCGACTGCGTCGGTCTCGGTGCGGCGGAACGCGCGCTTGCGGTAGTTGCGCACCAGGCCCACCGCGATGCCCCAGAGCCAGCCCTCGATCGGCTGGCTCGGGTCGTAGTCGGGCCAGCGCCGGTGCACGACGAGGAAGGTCTCTTGAAGCAGATCCGGCGCATCCGCCGCGCGGACCCCGAGGCGCATGAGGTTCCGAGACACCCGATCCGCATGCCGGTCGTAGAGCGCGCCGAGGTCGGCGGGCGTTCTCTGCGCGGGGGCCTCGTCGAGCATGCAGGGCCCTCTTGTCACGAGGCGTGGCGTTCTTCACCGGTGGCCCAAAAAAGTCGTCGAGCGCTGCGGATTGCGGCGCTGCGCTGTTGCCGAGGCGCCGCCTCGAGGCCAAAAGGCGCCGTGCGCTTTGGCATCCTCGCCCTCGTGATCGCGTGCCTCTGGCCCAGTCCTGTGCGGGCTGGCAACGACGACGGCGTGCTCCTCGGCAACGAGGCCGCGATGACCGGCGGCGCGGTGGGCGCGATCTCGTCCGACGGGACCGGCGCTTGGTACAACCCCGCGGCCGTCGCGGGCACGGAGCGCAACAGCGTCGATCTCTCGGGCAGCGCGACGATGCTCCGCATCGGCGACGCGCCGTCGCTCATCACGTCGTCCATCTCGGGTCGCGCCGCCGACGGCGGCTACCTCGAGCTGGTGGGCATCCCGAGCGCGCTCGCGATCAGCCGCCGCATCGACTGCCAGTGGACGCTCTCGCTGGGCATCTGGGTGCCGTCGCTCACGTCGCACACCGATCGCGTCGCGCTCGACGACGACTTCGTCGACTACACGGCGCGCTGGCAGTTCGTGCAGCAGGAGTCGACCCAGCAGTACTACGCGGGCATCACCCTCGCGGCCGAGGTGCTGCCGAACCTGCGATTCGGGATCACCCTGTTCGGGCTCTACCGGCAGACCTCGCTGACGACGCAGTTCTTCGGCGGCATCGTGGAGACCGGCGGCGCGACCACGCTGATTCGCGGTCTGTCCCAGATCAGCTCCCTGCAGAGCGCGGGCATCGAGCTCGCCGCAGGCCTGCAGTGGGAGCCGGTGCCGGGCCTGCACCTCGGGCTCTCGGTGCGCTCCCCGGGCATGCAGCTGGGATCGCTCTACCGCGGCACCAGCACGACCGTGTTCGCCGACGCGAGCGGCATCCTGTTCGAGCCCTCGGGCGAGGAGTCGCTCGCGCCCGCGTTCGGGCTGGTGTCCCCGACACGCATCCGGCTCTCGGGCGCCTACCGCTTCGACCGCGCTTGGATCGGGCTCGACGTCGACTTCCAACACCAGCTCTCCGTGCCCGAGCTGGGCATCGAGCGGCGCTGGATCTTCAACGCGCGCATCGGCGGTCGCTACTGGGTGGAAGAGAACTTCTCGATCGGCGCGGGCCTCTTCACCGACATCAGCCCCTACGAGACCCCGACCATCTTCGGCCAGACCCACGTCGACTTCTTCGGCGGCAGCCTCGGTCTAGAGCTCCACACCCCGCATCGCCTGGGCCAAGGCGAGAGCGCCGACACCATCGTCTTCTCCCAGACCTTCGCCTTCCGCTACGCCGCAGGCGTCGGCAGCATCGGCGGCCTCCAGTTCGACCCCAGCGTCGCCGGCGAGAACGCCGCGACGCTCGCCGTCACGAACACCACGATCCACGAGCTCTCCCTCCACATCGGCTCAGCGCTGTTGTTCTGATCAGAGCTGCCCGCCCAGGCGCGAGCTGCCGCTCAGTGGGTCGTCCGCCGTGCCGCGAGGTCGACGCGTGGCTCACTGGCGAGCGAATCTCGTATCGGATTCCAGGTCTCACATCAGATATCCACCCAGCTCACGCCCTCATATCGCTCGCCACATTCGACGAAGTACGCAGCGATGTGAACCATCGTTGCATGCGGCACGCAGAAGCGACGAGGCACGGGCGCAGCGGTGTCGTCGATCAGATACTCGACGTGGTCATCGACGGACTCCGGTACGTACCCAACGGATGCCATCATGTACGGCGGAGACCCATCCGCCGGGCTGAACTGCACACACGCGTCGTTGGGTGCGATCCCGAGTAGCAGCTTGCATCCATTCTCGCCGATCAGTTCGGCGAAGAACGGTGCCCGCCCTCCCAGCTCGTTGATGAGCCTCCGCGCGTCATCGCCGCTGTGCAGCTCGGCTCCGTTCATAGGGTTTTCGCGGTCTTGCGTGTCGTAGAACAGGGCTGTCATCAGGGTACTCCGACGCGGTGACATGCCCGCAGCGCGGGTCCGACCTCATGAAGGTCGAGCCGTGGGCCTTCGCCTAACGAGGGACGAGCATACTCGCGTTCAGCTCTGAGCGCGGCGGCGCTGCGTACGAGCACTCGACGCTCGCTGGCCGTGGTGGTCGCGCCACCGCTGGCTACGGGTCATCCAGGGACAGTGCTTGCCCGGTTACGAAGGGCCGCCAGCCTCCCTCGTCGATCTCGGACGCCGTCGCCCATCGCGAGACGGGGCCTGCCACCGACACGGTCGAACCTGGTAGGAGGAAGTCGGGGCCGGTGGGAAAGATGGCGCGACTCGCCTGGAGGTCTGCCGAGGTCCACACCGCGTCACACTCGTCGCACATGACGACGAGCGTGGTCTCGTCTGAGCAGCGCCGTACACCACACGCGCCGCCACCGCATACCGAGCAAGAAGTCGTGAGGTAGAACATGATTTCCTCCATCGCTGCCGCGGCGCCGCCCAACACCGCAACGAGGCCGTCCCCTGCTTCACAGAACGATGGGCAACAAACCACCTCACGGCGGGTCCAGGTGCCATCGTCCCTCCTCCCATCCCTTGATGGTCTGTGCGGCGCCAAACGCGACGAGGCTTTCGCCCTTTGCGGCCTCGCGTAGGACCGCCATCGATTCCACCGTTCGATGCCGCAGCAAGTATGCGGCCGCCATGACGCGCACGTCGGGACGCACATGTTCCAACAGTACAACGAGGGCGTCTCGACCCGGATCACCCATCTCACGAAGCTCCCTGAACGCCTGAATGTACCGACGGGCATGCCGATTACCGAGTGCTGGCTCGCCACGCCAGATGGCGTCGGTCTGCGCCTCGACGTGCCTGGCAAACGCAGCCACCAAGTCCGCTGCATTCTTCGCGGTCATGGGCGTGTGAGCTCACGGCGCGGCCGCACGCGCGGGACCATTGGGGCATGCGTTGGATTGAATGAGCTTCCCACCACAGCTTCGTCTCCACCGAGATCCCGTCGAGCATGCGAGCAGCGCATGCGGTGAGTCAAGGTGCGCGCGCGCATCGTTCGCGCTCCGCCGGTCGGGCGCCGTGGTGTGGCGTCAGCGCGAGCCCGAACCGCGCGCGCGCAACCTCCACCAGAGTCGCCCGAGACCGATGCCAGCGCGTAGGACGCGACGTCGACGGCGAGACCGAGCCCCAGCAGGCCGAGGGCCCGTCCTGGCGCGCTCTCGCGCCACCCGTACAGGACGACGGCCACCAAGAGGAACAGCGGCTCGAGGGGCATCAAGGAGAGCCCCTCTCGTGCCGAATCGCCGAGACCAGTGCAGCGACGTTCCACACCAGCTTCAGTCCGAAGAGACCCAGCGTGGCGCCCAGGAGTACCGAGTAGATCACGCGTCGTTTCCGTCCGCCGCGTTCACGTCGACCATGCGATGGCGAGATCGGCGACGCGACCGAACGGCTGCCCGGCGACGCGCCATTCCATCGTTCCGCGACCGTCATCGGCCGGGTGAGCGACGACGGCCGAGCGGGGGCCTCGCGGGCGAGGAGGACTCCGTCTAGCATCGCTCGATGGTCGATGAAGCGATGTCCATGCGCTCGGCGTCCAGGGTCCTCGTTGCTGGGCTCGCAAGCGCCGTCGTCGCGGCGGCCCTCGCCGCGATCGCCCCGAGGCACATCGACGCCCAAGGCCGAAGCCGAGCGTCCGCGACGAGCTGCCTCCCCGACTCGCGCACCGCGGCATCGCCGCTCACCCCGATCCTCGATCTGAAAGAAGCCGACGACCTCTACGCCGCTGCGCTCGCGCTCGACCCCGGCCCGCCCGCGCCACCCGTCACCCGCGCAATGACGGATGCGCTCCTCGCGTTCCAACGTGCCGTGTTGTCGGCGGGGCGCACCTATCGAAACCTCGTGTCGTCCCGCCCGGCATTCGCGTCGGACGCGTGGACCCGCCGCGCAGATCTATTGGACTTGCTCGCCACCCGCGCCCTCGAGACGTCGATGGCCCTCTCGGGCACCGCTGCCCCGGATCCGAGCACGAACACGACCGCCGCCTGCCAGACCTACTGCGAGGCTGCCGAGGCCTATGGCCACGCGCTCGAGGCCGACCCAACGAACCGACGCGCCGCAGCCCAGCTCACCGCCTACGGCCCAGCGTATCGCGGAGTCACACTCGCCTCCTGCACCCGCGGACCCCGGGGAGACACGCGGTGAAGGAGCGAAACCACCGAAGCTGGCAGACCCAGCTAACACGGCCGGCGTGGTGATCGCACCCGGTCAGTGCGTCCGGCCCTGGTACTCGCACCAGCGAGAAAGGGTTCTGGGTCGCCCAACCAACGCGTCTGCGTGCGCACCGCGACGCTCACATCTTGATCCCCGCGATCGTCCACCTCGGGAGTAGACCCGCGCAGCGGCTGAGCAAGGCAACGGAAGCTGGCAGACCCAGCTAACACGGCCGGCACTGTGATCGCACCCGGTCAGTGCGTACGGCCCTGGCGCTCTCACCAGCGAGAAAGGGTTCTGGGTCGCCCAACCAACGCGTCTGCGCACCCACCGCGACGCTCACATCTTGATCCCCGCGATCGTCCACCTCGGGAGTAGACCCGCGCAGCGGCTGAGCAAGGCAACCGAAGCTGGCAGACCCAGCTAACACGGCCGGCACTGTGGTCGCACCCGGTCAGTGCGTACGGCCCTGGTACTCGCACCAGCGAGAAAGGGTTCTGGGTCGCCCAACCGACGCAACTGCCAGAAAAAAGGGGGCGGGGAGCGCGAGGGGCGCGACCGTAGGTCCTGCCCCTCGCACTGCAGAGAAACTACCGGCCAGTCCGGCAGA
>CAYZQM010000041.1:4721-33375 GCA_964480175.1 uncultured Sandaracinaceae bacterium | reverse complement strand
AGTGCGACGTCGTCCAGCGCTGCGCCTCGTCGCAGGTGTTCATGTAGAGGATGCGGGTGCTGCCGCCGCCGCTCAGGGTCACCAGCCCCCCGCCGTCGATCACGATCTCCGGGCCGGTGTCGTTGAAGATGCGCGCGGGCCGATCGAGCGTGATCGTGTGCGGCTCGCTGCCGCAGTCGAAGGTGATGACGCCGCCCTCGGCCACCGCGTCGATGAACGCATCCGCGGTGCAGCTCGCGGGGGTGCCGGTGCCGACCACGGTCGTCGGCGAGCTGCTGTCGGCGAGGCCTGCTTCATCGGGGATCGCGCAGTCGCCCTCCGGGTTGCCCGCGGCAGGTCCGTCCTCGGGATCGGTCAGCGGGTTCGGCGTGTCCACGCTGCCGCCATCGCGAGGCGGGGTGCTCGGCGCGTCGGTGCCGGGATCGACCCCGCTCTCACAGGCGGGCGCCACGAGGAGCAGGAGACACAAGAGCGAGCGGTGCGTCATGAGGACCTCGCCGGCGAGGGTACCCCGCATCGCCAGGTCGACGCGAGCGGCCCCTCGGGCCCCGGGCCTTGTCGCTTGCGCTCGCGGTCCGCATTCGGAACCATCCACCGATGCGCCGCTCTTGCCTTGCTCTGTGGGTGCTCTCGCTCGTGCCTGCCTGTGTCTCGCCGCCCGGCGTGATCGACGATCCCGACGGAGGCTTCCGACGCGACGGCGGACCGCGCCCGATCTTCGCTGGATGCGGCGACGCAGGCGACGCCGCGCTCGAGGCCGGCTGCCCCGACGGTGAGGTGCCGATGCTCGACGCGAGCGTCGATGCGCCGCCGCCGCCGCCCTGCAACCTCACGACGTTCACGCTCGACGCGCCGAGCGCGAGCACGGTGTGGCTGACCGGGAGCTTCGTCGCCGACGGAACCGGCGCGTGGCCCGGCACGATCGAGGACGGCGCGATCGCGCTCGAGAACGACGGCAGCGGCACCTGGTCGGTCACCACGCTGGTCGAGCCGATCGGTCGCCACCTCTACAAGTTCATCGTCGACGGCTCGAGCACCTGGATCCCCGATCCGGCCAACCCGGTGACCGAGCCCGACGGCGTGGGCGGCTTCAACAGCGTGATCGACGTGTGCAGCGCGAGCTGCGGCGAGCTCGATGCGTTCGACTGGCGCGACACCGTCATGTACTTCGCGATGGTCGATCGGTTTCGCGACTCCGACGGGATGAGCATGCCGGTCGAGGGCGCGAGCGACGGCGATGCGCGCACGGGTCCGAGCGGACAGTACGAAGGTGGGGATTTGGCCGGCGTCACCGAGGAGCTGCCGTACCTGTCGGATCTCGGGGTGACCGCGATCTGGCTCTCCGCGCCCTACGAGGGACGCAACACCGATGGTCCTGCGATCGACCCGGGCTCCGATCCCCACAGCTACTCCGCGTACCATGGGTATTGGCCCAGCCCCGCGAACATCAACTACGACGATCCGGAGAACCCGACCCCGCGCCCCCTGGTCGAGAGCCGCATCGGCAACGACGCCTCGCTGCGCGCGCTGGTGGACGGCGCGCACGGCACGACGGGCGCCAACGGTCACGGCATGCGGGTGCTCTTCGACTACGTGATGAAGCACGTCGACGAAGAGAGCGGCCTCTACGCAGCGCACCCGGGCTGGTTCCTCTCGCCCCGCAGCACCGGCCGCACCTGCGCGAACGGCAACGTGTGGGACGACGACTACTGGGGCACCCGCTGCTCGTTCACCGACTACTTGCCTTCGTTCGACTACTACCAGCCCGATCCGCTGGACTGGAGCGTGGACGACGCAGTGTGGTGGACCACGGAGTACGGCATCGACGGTCTGAGGCTGGACGCGATCAAGCACGTCCCGCTCGAGTGGCTCACCGAGCTGCGCGATCGGATCGAGGCGCGCACCGACCCGGAGGGAGGCCGCTTCTACATGGTGGGCGAGACGTTCACCTACGACGACTACGGCCTGCTCGGGCGCTTCGTCGATCCGGACACGATGCTCGACGGCCAGTTCGACTTCCCCTTCAAGGCGCGGGTGTGCGAGGCGCTCTTCACCCCGGGTGGGCGCATGGACACGTTCGCCGGCTGGATGATGGAGAACGACACCCGGTATGGCGCCGGGGCCTTGATGAGCACCTGGATCGGAAACCACGACATCCCCCGCGCGATCCACTTCGCCTCGCGCCAGATCGGCGACTGCCGCGCCGGCAGCTTCCCGGGCAACGGCTGGGATCCCGGCTCGTTCCCCCAGCCCACCGACGCCGCGCCGTACGAGCGCCTGAGCCTGGCCTTCGCGATCATGATGACCAACCCCGGGGTGCCGCTGATCTACTACGGCGACGAGGTGGGTCTTGCAGGCGGCGGCGATCCCGACAACCGCCGGATGATGCCGTGGGAGGACGAGGGCGCGACGCTGCTCGCGCCCCAGATCGCGCTGCGCAATTCGGTGCGCGCGCTCTCGCGCATTCGGGGTGAGAACCCGGTGCTCGGCCGAGGCCGCCGCCTGAGCCTGAGCGCGGACCAAGACACCTGGGTCTACCGAATGACCGGCTGCCCCGCCGCCGACGGCACCAGCGGCGACGTGACCGTCGCGATCAACCGCGCCGACAGCGCGCGCACGGTGAGCATCCCCGCGGGGAGCTACGACGACTTGATCAGCGGCAGCGAGGCGAGCGGGGGAAGCACGAGCCTGCCGGCGAGGAGCTTCCGAGTGCTGCGAGCCCGCTGACCACCTCAGCGGCGACGCGGCGAGAGTCGCTGCGGCGGACGCGGGTCTGAGGCGGTCTCTGCTTCTGCTGCTGTCTCTGCTGCCTCTGCCTATGACTGTGCGACCGGCGCTGCTCGTCGAGAGTTGTTCACGTTCACGACCACGATCACGTTCACGTTCACGACGGTCGCGCTGCGCAGTGGCGGCCTCTGTCTCTGCCTCTGTCGCTGCCTCTGCGGCTGCCTCTGTCTCTGAATCGGGCACGGGCACGGGGCTGAGCCGGGAACCCGAGGGTGCTCCCTCGTCTCGTTCCTCGATTCCTGCCTTCCTCAGCGGCACCTCTGACTCGGCGTCAATCGCCGTGAAACGGCGGCACGCTGTGCGTCCTGGGCCCGCCCGGCCGTTCCCGCCTCGCCGAGGTGCGCGACGAACGTCGCGCCCGACCGTCTCGGATCAGCCGGCACGCGGCGTGCTGACGGGCGCGCATGTTCCGCTGCGCTCTCTCGGTCTCCTTGCTCGGCGCGCTCGGGCTCCTCGCGTCCTCCTGCGGCCCGCTGCGCTGCGACGCCGCGTACGACTGTCCGGCGCCCGCGAACGCCTGCGTGAACCACAGCTGTGTACGCCTGGGATGCGACACCGCCGCCGACTGCGCGGGCGGCGACCGGTGTGTCGAGTCGGCCTGCGTTCCGTCCGTGACGTCCTGTGTCCGGGACTCCGACTGTCCGAGCAGCACGTTCTGCTACGGCAGCCCGTGGCCCGCGTGCACCTCGTCCGGAGGCTTCTGCGGCGAGGACGGGCGCTGCCGCTGAGTCGAGTCGAGGGGCGGAGGAGCTCAGGGCGGCGTCCGACCGCCACCCAAATCGACGATCTCGCCGGGCCGACGCACACGATTGTGTGAGATCCTCCGGCGATGACCTACGAGAAGATGAGCTCGACCGATCTCACCACCCTCGGAGGCGCTTTCGCGGCGGGGTACGAATCGCGCGCGGCCCAACGCCACTTCGCACCGGAGATCGCTTTCAGCGCAGAGCGCGATCTCTCGCTCGCGTTGGGCTGGCCATTCCTGCTGCAGCTCGAGAGGGCGCTCTCTCCGCGTGACCCGGTAGCCGAGACCTCGAGTAGGTTGTCGGCGACCGTACCGCCGCGTGCGTGGCCCGTCGATCTGGCGACGCGCGCGGTGCGGCTGCTCTCCGTTGGATATGTGAAGTTCCCTGGCGAACCGAAGCCGGACGCGGTGGCGGCCGCGTCGAGCACCGAGCCCTTCGCCATCGACGAGACCAAAGAGCTCCTCGCGACGATGTTCGCCCGGCCCTTGCCGGGGTGGCGCCACGCGCCGTGGATGCTCAACGCGCTCGAAGCACTCGGCGGTGGCGGCCCGGTCGTCGACGCCATCCTCGATGCACTCGAATCGGGAAGCGTCCATTGGCGCGGCGTGAAGCCGATGCCCTCGAGCTTGGTGTCGCGCGCCGCCCACGTGGTTCGACGCCTCCCCGAGGCCGACGCGCAGCCGCGTCGCGACCGCGCCAACGAGCTGCTCCGGGCCGCCCTCGCGAAGGTCCCTCGGCTGCTGGACGATGACATGCTGAGCTTGGTTCCATCGCGTCGCCTGGTCATGATCGTCGATGACCCCGAGCTCATCATGAGAGCCGGCGTGAAGGTCGACGGCGTGCTGTCTCTTTACGACGCAGCATTTCTGGGACGCGAAGCGTTCCTCACTGCGCTCCGCAAGAAAGGCAGGCCGAACGAGGGCGCCGAGGCCTCCGCGCAGTACGTCGTCGCCGGTGGTCCCGACGTCCTCGACATCGAGCTCGAGCGGTGGCCCGCCTATGGCACCAACATGGACCGGAGAGCGGCTCACGCGTACGTGCTCGAGCAGTACGGGACCTTTCGCCTTCCGGGAGCCGTGGCGCTGATCGCCGACATGGCGGCCAAGAGCGCGGTCAAGGCGGACGCGCTGGCGTGGCTCGACACGCATGTCGTTTTTGCACAGCCAATCCTCGAGCAGCTCGCGAAGTCGTCCTCGCCCGCGAAGGCGAGCTCCGCGCAGGCGCTCGTCGAGCTCGCGAAGCGAAGGGCGTCATGACCTGAGGCTCGCCTCGGCCCACACGAGCACCCTCTGTGCCAGCGGCAGAGGGGGCCAGCTTCATTGGCCTCAGCCGCGCCGCGAGGGCTGCTCGCTCAAGATGGTTCACGTTCACGTTCACGACGGCCGCGGCTTGCAGAGGCTGGCTCTGCCTCTGCCTCTGTCTCTGTCTCTGCTTCTGTCCCTTCAGAACCAAGAGTCGAATCCATGGATGCCCCCATCCGCCCGGTCCTCAGCGCTACGCGCCTGCGGGCGGGCTGTTCCCCCAAATCGTCGCTTCGCTCCTCAGGGGGAACACGTCGCGAAGGACCGCTCGCTCGTCTCTCTCTCTCTCTGTCGCCGCAACTGCCCAGTACGGCAGCCCGTGGGGCCTGAACCATCACCGCTAGCGTCCGTTCAGGCTCACAACGGGCCAAGTTCCGCGGTCGCCGCGGCGACGAATGTTCCCAGTTCCTCGGTCGCGCGCACATCCGCCTCAGTCCGCCGAACACCCAGATGGCTACCCAACAACGGATGCGACGACGAGATCTGTACCCCTGTGAGGCGCTCGATAGCGAGGAGTTCGACGGGCACGATGGAGTATGGATTTCTCTGAAACTCAGGCGTGCCCGAGCCACCGGTTCTTTTGACGTGGTAGTCCGCAAGCGCATCGTACGCAGCAGAGGAAAGCCTACCGTTCACTGCGTCAGCATACGGTCCCGGGTCAGCCCAGCCGTTGTTCAGCAGCTCTTTCGGGTCGCGGCGCAGCGAGAGCGAGGCCACTGCTCCGCAAAGAGCGTTTGCAGACCGATGCAGCCCGATCCAGCGTTTGAGTCGACGATCACCCTATCGAGCTCGTCGCGGATTCCCGTCGCGCCGATCGCCTCGGCGTGCATCCAACACAGGGCGACGGTCTCCATCTGAACGCGTGGGCGCTTGCCCGGGCGAAGATCTCGTTGAAGGCACGGGCGAGGGACCGAATTATCCACGATTGGTATAGGCAGGCGAGATCGAGCTCCTGGAAACCGCCAGGATCTCCGTCGATTACGCGAATCGCGCCAACGATGCTGCGATGGTTGGCCAAGAGATCCAGATAGGTCGCGCCGATGCCTACGTGTGTCTTCCCTGCGCCGTAGTCGGCGATCCTCTGTTGGTAGGAATCGACGAGGGCTCGCTCGCGCTCGGCGAACTGTCGCAGTTCGGCGATCTCCGACCGGAGGAACTTCGTTGCCTTCGAATGGCTCATGCCTCGTCAGGAGGGCTACGGCCGGTGCGTGCCGAAATCAAGCTGTCCAGCTCATGTTCGGCAGTGGTCATGTTCGGCAGTGGACAGAGGCGCAGGGACGGAGCCCGATCCAGCAATGGCAAGAGTTCGGCGCGGCTTCGGACGGCATCCGAGCGCCCCACGACACCTGAAACCTCGTCTGGCTACTCCGCGCGCTTGCCCTCGAGCTCTCGCAGCCTCGTCTCCAGCTCGTCGATGCGCTTGATCAGCTTCTGGTCTGGGCCGCCGCGATCGTCCGCGCGCTGGGCCGCCTTGTGGGCTCGGCGGATGCGGGCGAGATCCTGCTCCGCGGCCGCGAACGCTGCGCCTGCCTCGTGGGCGCCCAGCGCGCTCAGGCCGCGTACCGCCGCCAAGCGAGTCCCGTAGTCGGGATCGCGCGTCAGATCCGTGAGGCGATCGACGATCGCGCCGCGCGCGCTCCGGGTCAGCCACTTGCCCAGCGCGCCGAGCGCTTCGGCGGCGGCGATGCGCACGGGGCGTCGGCGCTGCTCCTCGAGCGCGCTCATCAGGTGCACCACCGCGCCCTCACTCCGGGTCTCGGCCAGGCCCGAGAGCGCGCCCCGCTGGATCCAGCCCCAGCCCGGCGCCTCCAGCGCGCCCGCGCGCAAGAGATCGAGGTGGGTATCGCCGCGCTGCTTTCCGATCGAATCCATGGCTGCGCCCAGCGCGAACTCGCTGCCGGTCTGGAACACGTCGTCGCGACCGATGAACGCGACCAGCGCGGACTCGATCCCCCCATCTCGATAGCTCCCCGCGGCGCGCGCCAGCTGGATGCGCACCAGATCGCTCTTCTCGACGTGCAAGAGACGCGCGATCGCCGCCGCGGCGGGCGCAGTGCCCGCGTCGCCCAAGGCCCGCGCCATCTCGATCCGCACGCCGTAGAAGGGCTCGTCCGCCCAACGCGCCTCGAGCGCCGCGATGTCCTTGGGACTCGCGCTGTCGCCCAGCGCGCGCACCGCTTGGATGCGCCCGGGCACCGTCGGCGCGCTCAGGCCGCGCACCAAGAGCTCGTGTCCCGGCTTCCAGGTGAGCGAGAAGACCAGATCGCCTCGGGGATCGATCACCACGCTCGTCGGCTTGTGATCGAAGACCGCCTTCAGCTCGGCGCGCGCGTCCTTCAGGCACACGCTGCGCTCGTGCCACTCGCCGCCCACCTCGAAGGCGATGGTGAAGGGCAGCTCGAAGAGACCGATCTCCTCGTCTTCGTTCTTCTGCGTCTGCTCGAGGGTGAGCGACGCCGTGCGGGTCTTCTCGTCCCAGGCGTACTTCGCCTCGATCTGGGGATAGCCGCGCGAAAGCAGCCACTGGTCGAAGAACTTCTGCAGCGACAATCCCGAACTCTCCTCGAGACACCGCTGGAAGTCCGCGGTCTCCGCGGTCTTGCCGTCGAAGGCCGACAGATACGCGCGCACCCCCTGCCAGAACGCGCGATCCCCGACCTTGCACCGCAGCATGTGCAAGCGCGCGGCGCCGCCGGGATAGAGGTGCATGTCGAACATGTCCCAGGCCGAGTCGAACGCGCGGGTGACGATGGGACGCCGGTAGCGACCGTCGGCCTCACCACGGTAGTCGCGTACCTCTTCGGAGCGATAGAACGCCGCGTCGTCGATCCCGAGCACGTCTTCGATCCAGACGCTCTCCATGTAGCTCGCCCAGCTCTCCTTGAGCCACGCATGCGCGTAGTCGCGAATCACCACCGCGTCGCCGAAGTAGCTGTGCGCCATCTCGTGCACGTTGATGGTGTCGATGCGCAGGCGCCGATCGCACTCGGCGCGCTCGTCCATCAGCACGAAGTCGTCCCACGAGACGAGGCTGATGTTCTCCATCGCGCCGCCGATCGCGGGCACGGAGAACTGGTAGTACTTCGGGAAGGGGAAGCGCTTGCCGAGCTTGCCCACCATCCAGTCCATCATGGACTTGGTGGGGCCGAAGGTGCGCTCGAGCTTGTGGCCCTCTGCGGTGGCGCAGAAGAACGCGATGGGCACCTCGCTCCCATCGGGGCCCACGTGCACCCCGCCTTCGTGCCGCGCGAGCTCGCCCATCGCGACGCAGAGAAGATATGCGGGACACCGCTGCGCGAGCTTCCAGCGCGCGGTCTTGGTTCCGTCGTCGTGCTTCGCTTCGCTCTCGAGCACGCCGGGCCCCAGCACCTGCCAGCTCGCGGGCGCGCGCAAGGACACCTCGAGTGTGGTGCGCACCGCGGGGTGATCGATGCAGGGGATCCAGTAGCGCGCGCGCTGGGTCTCGTGATCGCTCGCGATGAAGACGGGGTTCTCCGAGAACATCAGCCCGGTGATCGGCGAGACGACCTCGTAGGCCACGGTGAAGGAGCGCGTCTCGCCGAGCGGCACCGGCTGCTCGAAGGTGATCGCGATCCGGGCGCCGTCGTAGTCGTGGGTAAGCGGGGTGCCGTCCGCGCTCTTCACCTCGATCACGTTCAGATCGACCGCGTCGAGCACGATCTCTCGCTCGCCTTCGCGCCGCGCCCGCACCGTGGTGGTCGCGCTGCCGCTCACCCTGCGGGCGGCGAGATCGAAGGTCAGATCGAGCACGAGGTGCTCGGGCTCGAGGCCGAGATCGGGCGCGTAGTGCAGGGGCGCCGAAGCGGTCGCGAAGGAAGAGGGCTCTTTGGACTGCGAGAAGAGCTGGCGGTGGCGTTGGCACATGGGACGCGGACGGTACACCGCGCGCGACGGCGACCGGAAGCCTGCGATGCGGCGTGCTAGGCGTCGCCGATGCGCGCGTACTTGATCTCGGCCTCCCCCCTGAACGTGCTCGGCGCCAAGGCCGAGGTGCCCGATCCCGAGCTGCTCTACCGCGGCGCGCAGCTCGCGGGCTGGTACTTGAGCGTCGATGGGCTCGAGCAGCGGACGCACGCGGTGATGCTCGAGAGTGAAGGCGAGACGCTCGCCGAGGTGCTCGCGCTCACGGCGAAGGTGCGCGAAGCGCTCGCGGGCGCGCCGAGCGACGCGCTCGTGCTGCTCGACACCGGTCCGGTGCTGCACGACTCGGCGAGCTTTCGCGATCAGGCCGAGGACGCGGCCGAGGACGACCCGCCGATCTTTTTGTGGGTGGCGTTCTCCTTGCGCGAGAACGACGACGGCACCCGATCGCTCACCACGCACGGCGCGACGCGCATCGGATCCCCGATGGAGATCGAGATCGATCGATCGCAGCGCAGCGCCGAAGAGCTGCTCGAGCGCGCGGCGGACGCGGTGCTGGTGGCGATGGCCGCGGGCGATCAGATCCAGGACGGCGACACGATCGAGCTGTCCGAAGATCGGGTGCGGGTGCGCATCCAGCCGAGCCTCACCGGCAGCGGCGATCGCGCCTACCGCCTGCGCATCCCTTGATGTCGCGAGACGCTCGGCCGCGTCACTCGACGCCTGGACAGCGCTCCATCCCGCTCGCGGTGTTGTCGTCTTCGTCGCACTCGATCACCGTCGAGGCCGCGGCACCGTCCACCCGCACCTCGAAGTGCAAGTCGACGTCGGACGGCTGATCCATCGCCACCACGGTCACCCGCTCGGTGGCGCCGGGCAGCAGCGGGCGCGTGGTCATCGCCATCTCGAGCACCACCTCGGGCGCGGGCTCGGTGCGCACGAAGATCACGGGCACGCCGGCGGGCACGCCGCGGCTGCCCGCGTTGCGCACCACCGCCGACAGCCGCATCTCGCCGCGACCGCACGCCGCGATCACCTCGAGCGTAGCGGTGAGGTTGGGCGCGTTGAAGACGCCCGCGCCCTGCACGTTCTGGCGGAAGTTGTTGAGGCCGGGAACGAGCCAGTTGTCATCCGGGCTCATGGGGATGTCGCCGCGATCGGTGACGTGGGTCACCGCGTAGGAGAACTGGTTCCAGATGGGCCGGGTGCGCACCCAGCGATCGGCGGGATCGCCGAGCACCCACACGCCCTGGGTGCCGGAGCGGAAGCGCTCGGGCAGCGGATCGCCGGCCGCGATGCCGAACGTCTCGCGCCAGGTCGCGGTGCAGTCGTCGCGCACGATCTGATCGTTGTTGGCCACGAGCACGATCTCGCTGTTCCCGTCGCGGTCGACGTCGACGACGATCGGGTACTCGCAGCCGGTGCGCGAGCTGTTGGCCCACGGCTCCATCAGGATCTCGTCGCCCGCGCGGCCATCGAAGACGTGCAGGAAGCACTCGTCCGCGTACACGACCTCCGCGATGCCGTCGCCCTGGAAGTCGAAGACGCTCGAGCCGGTGCGCGAGCTGGAGAAGTCCTGCACGTCCGCCGACCAGCGCATCGCGCCGGTGGTGCCGGTCATGCGATCACAGGTGCCCGCGGCCCGTCCAGCGATGCGCGGCTCGACGCAGTCGGGATCGTAGACCGCGTAGGCGCCGCGGCCTGCCGCGCTGATCTCGGGCAGGCCATCGCCATCGAAGTCGGCGATGGTGGGCGGGCCGCCGGCGCCGCCGCCGGGGATCGCGAGCGCGCCGTCGAACCAGCTGCCGCCCGCGCCCATGCGCAGCGCGCCGGTGCGTCCGTCGCGCACCGTGATCTGTCCACCTTGCACCATCACGACCTCGGGCAGGCCATCGGCGTCGAAGTCCGCGACCGCCGACTGACCGATGAGCGGCGTGCCGGTGGGCCAGAGGCGGCTGCCGTCGGTGTCCCACGCGACGCCGCCGCAAGTGATCTCGAGCTCGGGATCGTCGTCGAGGTTCGCGACGGTCGAGATGTCGACCTCGCTCGCGTCGCATGTGCCGTTGTCGAAGAGGGGACGCAGCGTGAAGCCGCCGCCGCTGGGCTCGAACGCCCACGCGCGGGCGCCGACCACGATCTCGGGATCCCCGTCGCGATCGAGGTCGTGGATCGAGGGCGAGGCGTAGTTGATGCTCGTCGCGGCGGCGACGCGGGCGAGCTCGGTGGTTCCGTCGCCGTCGAGGATCACCAGCGCGCGGGCCGTGGTGACGTACGCGATCTCGAGCGCGGCGTCCGAGGGATCGAGATCGGCGAGCGCCGCCGTGCCCTGCGAGTTGCCGCCGTTGGGGCTGCTGCGGGTCCAGAGCGTGGTGCCCGCGCGTCCGTCGATCGCGACGAGGATGGTCGAGCCGAGGGTCGCGCCCGCGTACGGCGAGACGATCACGTCGGGCACGCCGTCGCCCGAGACGTCGCCCGCCGAGGGCGCGCCGATCACGTTGGCGAAGAGGGTCCCGCCGACGGTCTCGCCGGGCCAGTGCCACTCGGCCGCGAGCGAGACCTCGTCGAAGTCGGGGCGGACCTCGCAGAGCGGCGGCGCGGGGTTCGCCAAGCAGCTGCCGACGGTGTGCTCGCAGTACGTGCCCTCCATCAGGCAGTCGAAGTCGTCGGTGCAAGGATCGCCCGGCGTGACGCACGCGTCCTCGACGCACACGTCGCCCGCCTCGCAGCAGGTGTCGAGGTCCGCGCCGCAGAGCGCACGTCCTTCTTCGCAGTCGGCGGCGCAGACCACTCCGTCGAGGCACGCCTGGCCCGCGGCGCAGCAGGTCAGCAGGTTGTCGCCGCAGCGCGCGTTCTCGCAGATGGGCGCGCACGCGAAGCCCTCGACGCATTCTTCTCCGTCGCCGCAGCAGTCGCGGCCACAGACGTCGTCGGCTGCGCACATCGGGACATCGCTGCCGGGGATCGATCCGTCGAGGTCGCTCATGGGCTCGCACATGCGATCCACACACACGTTGCCTGCGGGGCAGTCGGTGTTGGTCTCGCAGTCGCGGCTGGGGCCAGCGCAGTCGCAGCCGGCGGCGAGGGAGACGAGGAGCGAGAGCGAAGCGAAGACGACGCGGTACAGCATCCGGCGAGCATAGCGTCATCTCGCCCACGGACGCCCGCGTCGTGCGCGTGTCATCCGCTCGGGAGGCGGTCGGGGTAGGGGACCTCGCCGCGCGTGAGCATGGCGACGAAGGTCTCGATCTTGTTCTTGCGGCCCGCCTCGGTCTTGAGGCCGATGAGCCGGTAGAGGATCGCGTAGCGGTTGGTGGAGTCGAGCCTCGAGAAGAGCGCCTCGGCCTTCGGCGAGGCCGCGAGCGCGGCGGCGAGATCGGGGGGCACGGTGATGGTCTTCGGCGAGTCGTAGGCCCGCGCCCAACGGCCGTCGGCCTTGGCGCGCTCGACCTCGCGCAGGCCAGGCGGCTTCATCCGGCCCGCGGCGATCAGCGCCTCGGCCTTGGCGACGTTGATCTTCGACCAAGGGCTGGTCTTGGTCCGAGGCCCGAAGCGCTGGAGCCAAGCGGTGTCGTCGAGCTTGCGCTTCTGGCTGTCGATCCATCCCCAGCGCAGCGCGACGTCCAGCGCCTCGGCGTAGGTGACGCGCGGCGGATGCCCCGCCTTGCCGAGCGTGAGCAGCACGGGCCCCGAGGTGGCGTGCGACGCAGCGAGGAAGCGATCGAACTCGGCCGCCGACTCGAAGCGAACGATGGGCTCCGGCGGCTTGGGAGCGCTCTTGGTGCTCGCGCTCTTGGTGCTCGCGCTCTTGGCGCTCCCGCTCTTGGTGCTCGCGCTCTTCACCGGCGCCGTCTTCGCCGTCGCCTTTGCGGGTGCCTTCGTCGTCGCCTTCTTCTTCGCCGTGGCCATGGGCCCGCGTTGTACGCGACGTCGCGCCGGACGTCTCCGCGGATGGCGCGCGCGGCGGCCCGCTCGTATGAGGCGGCCGTGCTCGAGGCGTTCGTACCGGTCGTGCTCTTGCTCGCGCTCGGCGTGATGCTCTCGCGCGCGAAGGTGATGCCCGAGCGCAGCGCCGAGGCGCTGAATCAGGTGGTGATCTGGGTGTGTCTCCCCGCGGCGATCCTCCTGCACGTGCCGGCGAACCTGCACTGGTCGCCCGCGATGCTCTGGCTCGCCGCGATCCCCTGGGGCGTGGCGATCGTCACGTTCGCCCTCGTGCGCGTGCTCGGCTTCGATCGCTCGACCGAGGGCGCGCTGATGATGACCGCGGCGCTGGGGAACACGAGCTTCCTCGGCTACCCCGTGGTGCGCGCGCTGCTGGGGCAGGACGCGCTCGCGAACGCGATGATCTACGACCAGCTCGGCTCGTTCCTCTTGCTCTCGACGTACGGGAGCGTGGTGCTCGCGCGCTACGGCAGCGGCGAGACCCCGAGCGCGAAGGCCGTGCTGCTGCGAATCGTGCGCTTCCCCCCGTTCATCGCGCTGCTCGTCGCGCTCGCCCTCGGGATGAGCGAGCTCGCGCTGCCCGCGCTGCTCGAGGCGCCCATCACGCTCTGCGCGGAGGCGATGCTCCCGCTGGTGCTCATCGCGCTGGGTCTGGGAATCGAGCTGAAGCTACCGCGCGAGCTCCACCGCCCGCTCGCGGTGGGTCTCGGGCTGAAACTCGTGCTGGGCCCGCTCTTCGTGCTCCTCACACTCGAGCTAGCCGGCCTGCGAGGTCAGGCCGCGCAGGTCGCGCTGATCGAGAGCGCGATGCCGCCGATGGTGACCGCGGGCGTGCTCGCCGCCAGCGCGGGGCTCGCGCCCCGGCTCAGCGTGGCGATGACGGGATTGGGAGTGCTCGTGTCGCTCGTCACGCTGCCATGTTGGGCGTGGATTGCGTCGCTGTTGTTGGCGACTTGATCGGGGGTGGGGAGAGGGATGCTGGGTCGTAGGGATGACGGCCGAGCGTGCTGGCGGCTGCGATCGTTGGGCTGCGCAGGGGGCTCACTGAGATCGATCACGAGCACGACGGTCCGGGGTGCAGCGGGCGACTCTGCGTTCGTGGCTGTCTCTGAATCGGGCACGGGCGCGGGCACGGGCTCGGGCGCGGGTCTGATCGGGAGCGGCGCGCCTCTGTCGCTGTCTCTGGTTCTGGTTCTGTCTCTGCCGCTGCTCACTGAGATCGTTCACGTTCACGACCACGATCACGATCACGTTCACGACGGTCGCGGTGTACAGCCGCTGCCGCTCTCTCCGTCTCTGCGCCTGTCTCTGTCTCTGTCTCTGGCTCGGGCTCGGGCGCGGGTCTGATCGAGAGCGGCGCGCCTCTGTCTCTGCTTCTCGCTCTGCCTCTGCTCGCTGAGATCGTTCACGTTCACGTCCCTGAGTGCTCGACGACGTTCGTGAGGATCTTCGGCCGGTGTTCCCCCTGAGGAGCGGAGCGACGATTTGGGGGAACAGCCCGCCCGCAGGCGCGAAGCGCCGAGGACCGGAGGATTTTCGGCCGGTGTTCCCCCTGAGGAGCGGAGCGACCATTTTGGGGGAACAGCCCGCCCGCAGGCGCGAAGCGCCGAGGACCGGGCGGATGGGGGCATCCACGGATTCGGACTCTCGAACTCTTGGTCTGACAGAGACAGAAACAGAGACAGAGACAGAAACAGAGACAGAGACAGAGACAGAGACAGAGACAGAAACAGCTCTGGAAGCAGCTACAGAACCAGAGATAGCTCCAGAAGCAGCTGCAGCTACAGAGACTGCGTGGGACTGCCTCAGTGGGTCAGGGGGCGGTGAAGCTCGTCTCGGGGGATGGGCTGCCTGCGGCGTTCACGAAGCGCGCGGTCATCGCCTCGCCGCTCGTGATCCGCCCGTAGCCCGCGACGTCGGGGACGCAGCGGCCGGGGCCGATCATGTTGCGGCCGCCGTGGGCCACGAACCACGAGCCGGTCGACCAGCGCACGATGGTGCCCACCGACTCCGCGGGCGGCGCGCCGCTCAGCGCGAGCGAGGGGGCGGTGCTGCCGGTGCCGATGCGCAGCTCGCCGATCGGCGGGCTCGCGAGCGTCGGGGCGCTGCTGACGACCACGGGTACGGTGGCGCCCGCGTCGGTGTCGAGCGCGAAGAGCTCGCTCGTGCTCCCCACGGTCGCGACGCCGAAGTGGCCCTCGCCGTCGGGCAGCACAAACGAGAACAGGTTCGCCGCGAGCGCCTGCACCGCGACGTGGCTCGCGCCGCTGCGGGTGCGGACGTCGATCCGAGTGAGCGGCAGCGTGATCGCCGCGGAGGCGTCGTACACCGGACGCAGCTGCATCAGCACGGTGCCTCCCGGACGGAGCGCGCCCGAACCGACGCGCTCGAGCGTGTAGCCCCGCGCAGGGCGGCAGCGGGCCTCGCCGACCGAGGGCGAGAGCGCGCCGAACAGCGCGACGGCCAGGACCACGAAGAACGAGGGTCGTTGCATTCGCGTTCGTACCACGCCGCACGACGCGAGCTTGGTTCGCTCAGGCAGAGGCACGCCACTCGACGAGCGGTGCTTGCCCAACCGCCAGCTGATCTCTCACTTTCCTCTCCCTCCACGCGCGGTGCTCCTCAGCGACCGCGCAGCGAGGGGCGGGGTGGGGGTTCCGAGTAGAACGCGTCGGGACGACCTACGCCCGAGGGGTGCTCGAGCAAGGGTGTTCGAGTTCCGATGCTGACCGAGCGAGGAGCCCCCACCCCGGCCCCTTCTCCGCGACCCTCTCGATCCACCGCGCGACAATACTCGCCCCGCGCAGCGGACTGGTTTCCACGACCCTGCGGGGGCGGAGAGGGCCAGCGCAGCGGAAGGCGAGCGCAGCGCAGCGAAGAAGGCCCAGCGGCCTCGGAGCAGTCCAGATCAGGCGCGGCCTGGGCTGCTCGGGTAGACTCCCGCCCGTTCATGCCCTCTCTGAAATGGACCAGGCCGGAAGGCCGCCCGAAGATCTTCTCGATCTACAAGAAGATCACCTCGATCGGCCGCGCTGCGGGCAACGACGTCGAGATCGACGACAAGGCGCTCGCGGAGCACCACGCGCAGATCGTCTTCGACGGCAAGGACTTCAACCTCAACGAGGTGGATCTGGAAGGGGACATCCAGATCAACGGAAAGAAGAAGCGCCGAGGGCGGCTCGAGCATGGGGATCGCCTCCTCTTCGGGGGCAACGTGGAGCTCGCGTTCTCGTACTTCGACGAGGGTGCGAGCCACGATCTGGACGACGACGACGACGGCAGCGAGGGCGCGACCGCGCACGCCGAGCTCGATGGCCTCCGCCGCCTCTTCGAGCTCAGCCAGCGCTTGATGCAGAGCAAGACGCTCGACGAGCAGCTCGAGGCGCTCCTCGATGCGATCATCGGCGCCACCCATGCGGCCAAGGGCTTCCTCATCCGCATCGAAGACGACGAGCCCCGCATCGTCGCGGCGCGCAACCTCGGCGGCAAGACGTTGCCGGCCTCGGTCGAGCAGCTCTCCGACTCGATCCTCTCCAAGGTGCGCGAGACCCGGCAGCCGCTGATCGTGAGCAACGCGATCGCGGACACGATGTTCGGCCGCAGCGAGAGCGTCATGAACCTCCAGCTCGCGTCGGTGATGTGCGCGCCGCTCATCGCGCGCGGTGAGCTGCTGGGCCTGATCTACGTGGGCAACGACAGCGTGCGCGGCCTCTTCGGGGACGCGAACCTCGACGTCCTCACGGTGTTCGCGGCCCAGGCGTCGCTCCTCCTGCAGAACGCGATGCTCTTGGCCGAGCTCCGCTCCGACAAGGGCAAGCTCGAGGAGCAGCTCCACCAAAAGAGCTTCGGCGACATCGTCGGGACCAGCCCCTCGCTCGTCGAGGTGTTCCGCAAGGTGGAGAAGGTCGCGGGCACCGACATCTCGGTGCTCATCACCGGCGAGACGGGCACCGGCAAAGAGCTCATCGCGCGCGAGCTGCATCGCCGCAGCCAGCGCAGCGAGGGGCCCTTCATCGTGGTGAACTGCGGGGCCATCCCCGAGAACCTGATGGAGTCGGAGCTCTTCGGTCACGTGCGCGGCGCCTTCACCGGCGCGATCGCGACGAGGCCCGGCAAGTTCCAGGCGGCCCACGGCGGCACGATCTTCCTCGACGAGATCGGCGAGATGCCCATCGCGCTGCAGGTGAAGCTCTTGCGCGCGCTGCAAGAGCGCACGGTCAACAAGGTCGGCGACGCCAAGAGCGAGCGCATCGACATCCGGGTCGTCGCGGCGACGAACCGCGATCTCGAGGCCGAGATCAAGAAGGGGACCTTCCGCGAAGATCTCTACTACCGGCTCAACGTCGTGAACCTGCACCTGCCGCCGCTGCGCGAGCGGGGCGACGACACGCTGCTGCTCGCGAAGTTCTTGCTCGCCAAGTACAGCGACGAGCTCAACCCGAAGGTGAAGGGCTACACCCCGAACGCGCTGATCGCGATCCGCAAGTACGAGTGGCCCGGCAACGTCCGGCAGCTCGAGAACCGGATCAAGAAGGCGATCGTGCTCGCGGACAAGTCGCTCGTCGGCCCCGAAGATCTCGATCTCTTCGCGGAGGCGCTCGCGCCGATCATGACGCTCACCCAGGCGCGCGAGGACTTCCAGCGCCGCTACATCCTCGAGGTGCTCGAGCGCAACAACGGCAACCGCACCAAGACGGCGCGTGATCTCGGCGTGGATCCCCGCACCATCTTCCGCTACCTCGAGCGCGAGTCCCGCGCGCAGCGAGAGCGGCGACGGCGAGACCAACTCCTGAGCGGCATGCCTCGGTTCGTTCACCCGCGAGCGAGTCACCTGCCGAGCCGTGGATACGGAGGGGACGCCGACGCATGACACGGATGTCGCGAGCGCCCGGACTCGTCCAGGACAGCGCCCCCGAAGATCGCGCACAGATCGGCGCTGACGCGCTGCGCAATCGTCGTGGCACCAGCGTTGCTTTGCGGTGGGCCTTGCGCGCCTCGCTCTTCACGGCCGCCCTCCTCACCTTGCCCTCCTGCCTCGTACCTTTCTCGACCCAGGTCGATCCGCCGGACAACTTCCCGCCGTCGATCGCCGATCCGCTCGCGCCGCCCACCGACTACCGGCCGATCGGATCGCACATCGATCTGAGCGCGATCGAGCCGGGCGACGCGGGGGTGTCGACCGATCTGTTCTTCGAGGTCGCGGTGCGCGATCCCGACATCACCCAGACCCTGCAGTGGCAGGTCTGGGTGAACTACACCAGCGGCTCCCCGCGCGCCGCACGCGGCGAGCTCCCGCCCGATCCCGTGACCGACAGCGATCGCCGCACCCGGCGGCTCACCTTCTCGGTGTCCCGCGCCACCCTGATCGCCTGCAACCGCATCGAGCTCCAGGTGAGCACCGGCTACTCGTTCCTCGATCAGCGCGAGCCCGAGACCGAGGGGGACCTGGCGATGGCGACGTGGTGGGTGGTCGCGGATCGCAACGTGCCCATCTCGTCCTGCGCGGAGGCGCCATGAAGCGCCTGCTGTTGCTCGCGCTGCTGCTCTCGGGCTGCGGCCTCACCGGCGAGCCCACCCCGCTCGGGCCCATGAACCTGTGCTCGGACGACGCCGACTGCGGCGGCGCGCGCTGCGATCTCGATCGTGGGATGTGCGTCGCCAGCGACGTCGAGGCGATCGACGTGTACCTCGACGTGATCCCCCCGAGCTCGTACGGCTCGAGCGACAGCTTCGGTCCCTATCCGCTCGATGCGCTGAGCAGCCTCGATCTCCGCTTGCCGGCGCCCGTCCGCGTGGAAGGCACCGTCCGCTACGGGAGCCTGCCGGTGCGGGCGCAGGTGCGCTTCCGACCGACCGACGTGCCGCTGCCCGAGCGCGCGGCGCGCATCATCACCCAGACCTTCGATCCCGAGCTCCCCGATCGCCCCGCGACCTACGACTTCGAGGTCGAGCTGGTGCCGGGCCGGAGCTACACGGTGCGCATCGAGCCCGAAGGCGCGGACCGCGCGCTCTACCCGCCGCTGCGCGGGATGCTCGAGCTCGGCGCGGACGGGCAGCACCTCGACATCGAGTACGTCGAGGGCGATCTCATCAGCGTGGTGGGCGACGTGAGCAGCCTGGGCGGCGTGCCCGAGGACGGCCTCGAGGTCACCGCGATCGACGCCGCGACGGGCGAGGTGCTCTCGTCGGTGGGCACCACGGGCACCGATCCCGATCAGCCCGGCGCCTTCGAGATCCGCATGCTGCGCGGCGCGCCCGCGTGGCTCTTGCGCCTCGCGCCCGCCCGCGATCGCACCGGCGTCTTTCCCACCTTCGTCGTCGATCCGTCGTACCTCACCACGCTCGTGCCGCCGGGCACCGAGATCGAGCGCGCGCAGGTGCTGGTGCCCACCATCGCGAGCGCGGTGCGCTTCGCGGGCACCGTCGAGTTCCCCGAGTCGATCGCGGTCGCGCAGCCCGTCGAGGGCGCGGTGGTGACGATGCGCGCCGAGATCGTGGACGCGACGACCAACATGCAGGGGAGCATCGAGCTCACCTTCGTGACGGACGCGATGGGCCGCTTCGACGGCGCGATCCTTCCGGGCGTCTACGAGATCCAGGCGAGCTCGGTCGCCGATCCCCGGCTGGGGATCTTGTTCGAGCGTCGCGAGCTGCGCCCCGCGGCGGGCGCGACCGAGCTGCTCGGGAGCGTGCTCTCGCTGCCCGAGCGCTCGCGCTTGGGAGGCCTGGCGCAGGCGCCGGGCGCCGAGCCCTTGCCCGACACCGCGGTGCGCGCGATCGCGACGGGTCTGCCGCTCGAAGGCCTCACCGATCCGGAGCTCGCGCGCCGCGCGCGATCGAGCGACGGCGTCACCGATCGCGCAGGCGAGTTCCGGCTCGACCTCGACGTCGGCATCTTCGACCTGGTGGTCGAGCCCAGCGCGGGCTCCGGCTATCCGTGGTGGATCGAGACGGGCGTGGGGATCGGCGGCGGCGATCGACCCATCCAGCGCGTCGCCGAGCTGCGCGCGCCCGTGGTGGTCGATGGCACCCTCGAGGGCTTCACCGGCGAGCGCATCGCGGGCGCCGAGATCTACGCCTACACCCGGCAGAACGGGCGCCTCGTCGCGATCGGTCGGGTGACCACCGACGAAGACGGCGAGCTCGTGCTGCTGCTTCCGCCGGCGCTTTGATCGCCGATCGCGCAGAGGCGCTCGAGCAGCTGCGCGCCCGCGGCGTCCCGAACGTCTACGCGCATCGGGGCGCGAGCGTGGTGGCGCTCGAGAACACGATGCCCGCGTTCGAGGCCGCGATCGACGCGCGCGCCGATGGCATCGAGCTCGACGTGCGCCTGAGCGCCGACGGCGAGGTGGTGGTCTTTCACGACGTCACCCTCGAACGCTTGGCCAGCAGGCCCGAGCGGGTGAGCGATCTGAGCCGGGCCGAGCTCTCTCGCGTCGAGCTGAAGGACGGCGGGCGCATCCCGGTCCTCGACGACGTGCTCGATCGGCTCGCGGGGACCGCGCTGCTCTTGAACGTCGAGATCAAGGGCGACGGAGGCCGCCGCTTCCGGCTGACCACCCGGGTCTCGGAGCGCCTCCGGCGACGCCGGCCGAGCGATCGCGCGCGCGTCTTCGTCTCGAGCTTCCGCCCCGAGGTGCTCCTCTATCTGCGCGCGCTGCAGCCCAGCGTGCCCGGAGCGTTCCTCTTCGACGCGGAGAACACGGGTCCCCGGCGCGCCCAGCTGCTGCAGCGCGCGGGGCAGTTCTCGGTCGTCCATCCCCAGGCGCGCATGGTGGACACGGCGTCGATCGGGCGCTGGAAGGCGCAGGGCGAGGTGGTGAACACCTGGACGGTCGATGCGCCCGACGAGCTGACCCGGCTGGCCGGGCTGGGGGTCGACGGGGTGATCACCAACGATCCCGCGGGCGCGCGGGAGGTCCTCTCTGCCCTCGGCCATTGCCGCGGGCAGCTTCGGGGACTATAGACGCGACCCTTCGGAGGCACTGCGTGGCGAGACGGCGTCGAGACGACAACCAATACGGCGAGGATGCCAGCGAGCGCGACGATCACGTCAAGCTCGATGGGACCATCGCCAACGTGTACGCGGGCGGGCAGTTCGAGGTGAAGACCGATGCGGGCGCCGTGGTGCGCGCGCAGCTCTGCGGCCGCATGCGCAAGTACCGCATCCGGGTGATCTTGGGCGATCGGGTGACCGTCGCGCTGTCGCCCTACGATCTGACCCACGGGATGATCGTCTACCGCGCGAAGTGAGCGCGTGATCCGCCGGGGTGGGGGCCCTGGCGGTTTCCGATCGATGGCCGTAGGGTCTGCGTTCGCATGCGGCGACGCGATCTGATCCTCGGCACCACCGCGACCCTCGCGCTCGCTGGCGTCGGCTGCAACACGCGGCGCTCCCGCCGGGTGCACGCGCGCGAAGATCGGGTGCGCAGCCCCGGGGCCCGCGCGATCGATCGCATCGTGACCGGTCGGGCCTCGCGCGACGGCGCCGGGGTCTCGCTGATGCGACTGCTCGGTCAGCCCGCGCTGCCGAACCTCGATCCCTTCCTCTTGCTCGACGAGATGCACTCGAGCGATCCGCGCGACTACGTCGCGGGCTTCCCCACGCATCCGCACCGCGGCTTCGAGACCGTCTCGATCATGCTCGAGGGCCAGATGCGGCACCGCGACAGCCGGGGCAACTCGGGCCTCATCACCGGCGGCGGCGTGCAGTGGATGACCGCGGGCAGCGGGATCCTGCACTCCGAGATGCCCGAGGCGATGGATGGCCCGAGCACGGAGTTGTGGGGCTTTCAGCTCTGGGTGAACCTGCCCGAGGCCGAGCGCTGGCACGTGCCCGAGTACCAGGACCTTCAGCCCGATCGGCTCGCCGAGGTGCGGCTCGATCGCGGCGGCGCGCTGCGCTTGATCGCGGGCGAGGCGCTCGGCGCGTCGGGCCCAGTGGCGCCGCGGGCGACCGAGCCGCTCTTGCTCACGCTCGCGCTGCGCGAGGGCGAGGACGTCGAGCTCGACGTGCCGCGAGGACACGCGGCGATGGTGATCGTCGCCGACGGCGCCGCCGCGATCGGAGAGCGCGGCGAGCAGGTGCAGCACGACTCGCTGGTGCTCTTGACCGACGGCGATCGGGTGCGCCTCGGCGCGCCGAGCGGCGCCGCGCAGCTGCTGGTCATCGCCGGCCGCCCGCTGCGCGAGCCCTTCGTACACCGCGGCCCCTTCGTGATGGGCAACGAAGCCGACGTGAACCAAGCGTTCGCCGACTACCGAGCCGGCCGCCTGGGCTGAACGCCCCGCCCGATTCGGAGCAGAGGCAGAGACGGCAGCAGCGGCCGTACGCCGCGACCGTCGTGGTCGTGATCGTGATCGTGAACGATCTCAGTGAGCAGAGGCAGAACCAGAGACAGAGACAGGAACAGAGACAGCAGAGCCGGCCTCCGCACGACGGGACCGTCGTGAACGTGATCGTGATCGTGGTCGTGAACGTGAACGATCTCAGTGAGCAGATACCGAGACAGAGACAGAGACAGAACCAGAGACAGAGACAGAGACAGAACCAGAGACAGAGACAGACACAGAGACAGAACCAGAGACAGAGACAGAACCAGAGACAGAACCAGAGGCCGGGACGCTCTCGATCAGACCCGCGCCCGCGCCCGCGCCCGTGCCCGTGCCCGATTCAGGGAACAGCGACGAAGGCAGAGCCGGCCTCCGCACCGCCCGGGACCGTCTTGAACGTGATCGTGATCGTGGTCGTGAACGTGAACGATCTCAGTGAGCAGAGGCTGAGACAGAGACAGAACCAGAGACGGAACGCCCTCGATCAGGCCCGCGCCCGCGCCCTACGTCGACATCGCTCCGTGCTGATGCGAACGCTGATATCGGGCCGCCTCGGCGAGGCGGGTGGTGAGCTCGCTCGGTAGCCCCGCGCCTTGGACCAGCGCGCGCTCGAGGCACCACGACAGATCGGGATCGAAGAAGCCCGCCAGCAGCGGGGCCTGCTCGTCGAGCACCCGCGCGATCGCGGCTGCATCCCCGGCGGCGGCAAGGCCGGGCAGGCGCATCACCGCGACGCAGCCCGCGTAGCCGGCGCGTGCCTGTGAGGTGAAGGCGCGCTCGGCCGCGTCCAGCTCGCTCTTGGCCGCGGCGTGATCGCCCCGCGCGATCGAGACCAGCGCGAGGTTCATGCGCGCGAACGCCGCGTCGCCCGAGCCGAGCTCGCCGAGCTGCGCGCTCGCCGCGAGGTAGTGCGCCTCGGCCGCGTCCAGACGCCCTCGCTTGCGCTCGATGTCGCCCAGCGCGTTCCTGGTGATCGCCGCGTCGTGACGCGCGCCCCGCGCTTCGAGCAGCTCGAGCGCTTGCTGCCCCAGCTCCTGGGCCCGATCGAGGTTGCCGCGGCGGCACTCGAGATCGGAGATCCCCGTGAGCACCAGCGGCCCGAGCCGGTGGCTCGCGCCCACCGCGGTGAGCGCCGCGCCGTAGGCCTCGAGCGCCGCGCTCAGATCCCCGAGCAGCTTGCTCGCCTCGGCGATGCCGTAGTGGGCCCTCGCCACGAGCTCGCGATCGCTCGCGACCAGCGTGGGCGCGCGCTCGGTGAGGATCGCGAGCGATCCGGAGAAGTGCGCGAGCGCCTCGCGCCTGCGCGAACACCCCGCACAGCCAGCGCCAGCGCGCCTCGAGCGCCGCGCGCTCCGGCGCCTGGGCGTCCATCGCGCGCAGGCCCAGCTCCGCCTCGCTGAGCGCGAGGTTCGCCTCGTCGAGCAGCACGCCGTGGCCCAGCACCTCCGCACGGAGCAAGCGGCCTCGGATGCGGCGCGGGTCGTCGTCGGTCGCCCCGAGCGCATCGAGCGCATCGACGTGCTGGCGCAGCGCCTCGAGCGCGCCGGTCCAGTCGCTCCGCGCGCAGCGGCGCTCGGCGGAGGCGCAGAGGGGATCGAGCGCCAGCGCGCGATCGCCCGCCTCGAGGTGGTGGTAGGCCAGGCGCGAAGGATCGACGTCGCGCTCGCGCAGCACGCTCGCGATCACCCGGTGGTGCGAGGCGTAGCGCCCGCCCTCGCGCGCGCGCCGGTAGAGCGTCTCGCGCAGCATGCGGTGGGCGATCTCGATCCGGTCGCGCCGCGGCCGCACCAGACCCCGCGCAGCGAGCTCGGGGAGCGCTTGGGCAGCGCTGATCTGCGCCGCGTCGAGCACCGCGTACCACTCGCGGATCGACGGCGCGGGCGAGAGCAGCGCCGCGAGCTCGAGGCCGATCAGCGCCTCGTCGGCGCCCTGCACCGATGCGCGCGCCGCGATGGCATCGCGCGCGTCGTCGAGGCGTCGCCTCAAGAGCTGATGGATGCCGTCGGGCACCTCGACGCCCTCGCCCTCGCGCATGACGAAGCCGAAGAGGCCGGGCTGCAGCAGATCGCGCGCGACCCAGTCGCCCACCAGCTGAAACGCGAAGAGCGGGCGACCCTCGGAGCGCTCGACGACCTCGCGCGCCAGCTCCGGCGCCAGCCCCAAGAGCTCTTGCACCAGCTCGCCTTGCTCGTCGGGCGCCAAGGGTCCCAGCGTCAGCTCCGTCACCCGCGGCAGATCGAGGACGCGACGCAGGCTCGGACCGCGGGTGAACGCGAACGACGCGCCGTGCTCGAGCAGCTCGCTCGAGACGCTGAGCACGAAGAGCACCGAGAGCGGCTCATCGCTCTCGAGGCTGGAGGCGACCAGCGCCATCACCTCGGGATCGACCACGGCGTCGTCGAGGAAGATCACCAGCGGCACCCGCAGCGACGCGCGGCTCAGGGCCCGGCGCACCGCCGCATCGCGCTCGCTGGGATACGCGAAGCGCTCGGAACGGCGCTCGATCACCGCGAGCAGATCCTCGGCCTCGGGCACGGAGAGCGCCGCGTCCTTGGCCCACGCGCGGGTTCGGGCGGCCTGCTGCTCGGGGCTCATCCCCTCGGTCCCGAAGAGCTGCACCAAGAGCTCGACGACCGCATCGCCCGGGCTGCGCGCTTGTCCCGCTTCTACGTGCAGCGGCTGTCCCACGTCGAGCTCGCTCGCGATCTCGAGCAGCCACTCGCCGAGGCGCGTGGTGCCCATGCCGAAGGGTCCGCGCAGCACCACCGCGCGGCACATGCCCTCGCCGTGCACCGCCATCAGCTGCCCGTAGAGCACGTCGCGCTCGCGCTCGCGGCCGATCAGATCGAGGCGGCGCACGCCGAAGAGACCGAGGCCCGCGTCCTCGAGCTCGAAGTCCGGCCGCGAGGGGCGCGGCGGACCGCTGTCGCGCCGAACGTTCGGCGCGCTGCTCCTGCGGGTGCGTTGCGGCAGGGCCAGCTCGTCGAGCTCGCGCCAAGTGAGCGGTGGCGGCGCAGGGGGAAAGAGCGACGCGCGGATCTGCAGCGGCTCGGGGAGCATGCTGCGACGCGCCGCGACGAGGTGCGCCTGCGGCGCGGTGACCGCGTCGGGCGAGGTGCGCGGCATGGGCGGAGGCGCGCTGGTGTTGCGGGGCGCGACCCACTCGCTGCCCGTATCGAGCGCCTCGAGCGCGTGCCGCGCGGAGGCCGCGCTCGGGAAGCGCTGCTGCGGCTCCTTGGCCAAGAGCACCGAGACCCACTCCGCGAAGCCCTCGGGCACGGCGAACGTCGCGCGCAGCTTCGGCGGCGGCAAGAGCGCGTGTGCGCGGAGCACCTCGTCGGTCGGCCCCACGAACGGAGGCTTGCCGCTCGCGAGCCGGAACGCGAGGCAGCCGAGCGCGTAGAGATCGATCGCTGGCCCTTGCTCCATCGGCGGACCGAGGACCTGCTCGGGCGCCATGTACGCGGGCGTGCCCTGCTGATCGCCCTCGCTCGCGATGCCGCGCTGGGCGCGCAGCAGCGCGAACGCGATCCCGAAGTCGGAGAGCACCGGCCGCTGCGTCGGACCCTCGCCGATCAGGAGCACGTTCGCGGGCTTCAGATCGCGGTGCACCACGCCGCGCGCGTGCGCGAGCGCGAGCGCGAGCAGGAGCGCCCGCAGGATCGCGCGGAGCGCGGGCCAGTCTTCCGGCGGGGGCGCGCGATCGAGGCTGCCCGCGCGGGCCCACGGGGTGACGAGGTACGGGCTGCCGGCCACCAGCTCACCACCGCTCGCGTGCGCTTCGGGGAGCTCGACCACGCCGAACGAGAGCACCCGCAAGATCCCCGGGTGATCGAGGCGCGAGAGCAGGCTGATCTCCTGGCGCATCGCGTCCGCCGCCGCGCGCGACAGGCCGCGATCGCGGCGCGGCGCCGTGCCCTCGCGATCACCGGGCGAGCGCGCGCTCGATCCGATCAGCTTCACCGCGACCTCGACGCCGCTCTCGACGTGGGTCGCGCGCCACACCTCCGACATCCCGCCGACCCCGACGCGCTCCTTCAGCACGAACGCACCGAGGCCGAGGCCCGCGAGGCGATGGTCCAAGGGAAGGGGATCGCTGGAGGACGAAGGGGGCTCGCTCATCACGCGGCGCCCGAGCCCAGACGGCGGGCCCGGAGCGGGGAGGGAGCGTCGCACGATCGGGCGGGGGGGAGCGGGCGAAAAACCGGCCCATCAGTTCGACGCGAGCGCACAACGCCACCAGTTCGCCGCGAGCTCCCGTGCCCGCGCCCGCGACGTCACCAGTTCACCGCGAGCCCCCGTGCCCGCGCCCGTGCCCGCGCCCGAGTCGCGACGGCCGCAGAAGCGGCGAGAGGAGCTGCGGCGGAGTCAGAGGCAGAGGCGGAAGCAGAACCAGAGGCAGAACCAGAGACAGAACCAGCGGCCGAACTCGAACCAGCGACGCTACGCGTCCGGCAGCCTCGATCCGGGCGCGGGCTCGGGCGCGGGCCGCGCGATCATCGCGCGGGCTTCCACGTACTGAACGCGAACCGCAGCGCGTGACGCTCGTCGACCGGGTGCTCGGTCCGCGCGACCTCGATGAACGCGTCCTCGTACTCCGGAAAGAACGCGTCTCCCTCGATCGCCGCGTCGATCAGCGTGAGCTCGAGGACGTCCGCGCGCGGCAAGAGCGCGCGGTAGATCTCGCCTCCGCCGATCACCGCGATCTCCGGGGCCTCGACGGCGGCTAGCGCTTCTTCGGGGGAGCGCACCACGAGACAGCCCTCGATCGGCCCGCTGCTGCGGCTCACCACCACGTTGGTGCGGCCCGGCAGGGGCTTGCCGATCGAGTCGAAGGTCTTTCGGCCCATGACCACCGGCTTGCCGATCGTGAGCGCTTTGAAGTGCTTCAGATCGTCCGGCAGCCGCCAGGGGAGCGCGCCGTCTTTGCCGATCACCCGATCGTGGGTGAGCGCGGCGACGAGCACCACCGACGTCACACGGCCACCTTCGCCTTGATGCCCGGGTGCGGATCGTAGCCCTCGAGCGTGAAGTGCTCGAAGCGGAAGTCGTCGAGCGCGCGCACGCTGGGATCGAGCTTCAGCGTGGGGAACGGGCGCGCATCGCGCGAGAGCTGCAGGTCCGCTTGCTCGAGGTGGTTCAGATAGAGGTGCGCATCGCCGAGCGTGTGGATGAAGTCGCCGACCTCGAGATCGCAGACCTGCGCCACCATGTGGGTGAGCATCGCGTAGCTCGCGATGTTGAAGGGCACGCCCAAGAACACGTCGCCGCTGCGCTGATAGAGCTGGCAGCTCAAGCGACCGCGCGCGCCCTCGCGCTCGGGCGGCGCCACCCAGAACTGAAAGAGCGCATGGCAGGGCTGAAGCGCCATCGCCGGCAGATCGGCGACGTTCCAGGCGGAGACCACCAGGCGCCGTGAGTAGGGCTTGGCCTCGATCTCCTTCACGATGGCGGCGAGCTGATCGATCGTCTCGCCGTTCGGCGCGGGCCAGCTGCGCCACTGCACGCCGTACACCGGGCCGAGCTCGCCGCGCGCGTCCGCCCACTCGTCCCAGATGGTGACCCCGTGCTCCTTCAAGTACGCGGTGTTGCTCTCGCCCTTCACGAACCACAAGAGCTCGTGCGCGAGCGACTTGAAGTGCACCTTCTTGGTGGTGATGAGCGGGAAGCCCTCGCGGAGATCGAAGCGCATCTGCCAGCCGAAGAGCGAGAGGGTGCCGGTGCCGGTGCGGTCTTCCTTCTTCACCCCGCGCTCGCGCACCGCGCGCAGCAGCTCTTCGTAGGCCGTGTTCATGCGGCCGCGATGGTAGCGCGCGCCGGCCGAGGCGCGACATGGAGGCTCAATCCAACGCGATCTCGACCGTGCTCTCTTCGCCGTGGTGCACGTCGTGGATCCGCACGGTGCGGCCGCTCAGGTCCACCAAGAGCTCGGGGTCGCCGTCGCGATCGGTCGGCGCGCGATCGGTCGCCATGCGCGGCACGCCGCCCTCGACGTCGCAGGGCGCGTAGCCCGCCTCGAGCGCGCTGTCGGGGTACACGGTCACGCCGCCGCAGCGCACCCGCACCACGCAGTTGAAGCCCCCGCCGGTCTGCACCGGCAGCACGCGCACGTCGCAGCTCGCGTTGCTGGCGACGCCCTCGATCCCATCGACCCGCACCGCGTGCCCTCGGTGCGCGTACGGAGAGAACGACGCCATGCCCGCGTCGCTCCCGAACGAGCGCCGCATCGCGAGGATCTGGGGATCGACCGCGTCCTCGTCGTCGATCGCCGCGACGCCCGACCAGTCGATGTCCACGGGGATGCCGTCGCGGTGCGCGCTCACGGCGGTCCCCGCGTCGCTGAACGCGCTGCGCCGCGCCCGGGCTACGCCGCCCGCCTCCTCCTCCGGATCGTCCCACGCGAGCGCTTCGTCGCCCGAACGCTCCCCCTCGGGGCGATCACCGCTCGCGCTCCACACCGCGATCACCGCGCCGATCCCCAAGATCAGGGCGCCGAGGGCCAAGAGCCCAGGGGTCAGATCGGAGTGGGAGGAGCGCGCCATGCGGGAGGGTGGACTAGAGAGCCGATCGGTTTGACTTCCGCAGGAAGCAAACCGAATCGGGGCTCCCAGGGGTGTGGGGCCCCGACGAATTCACTTCGTCGGGGCGAGGGGGCATGCGCCC
>CAYZQM010000041.1:0-4711 GCA_964480175.1 uncultured Sandaracinaceae bacterium | reverse complement strand
CCCCTCGGACAACAACGTCTAGAGCAACGATTCGAATGAATCGGTGCTCTAGAGACGCACGAGGGTACCCACAAGTTCCGACGGACGCCGAATGAGGTCTCGAGCGGTCTCTCCCTCTACGGCACGAACCTCGGGGTTCTCTCCTCTGCGGCCCTCGGCCGAGAAAACGCAGGGCCTTCGCGTGGTGCTGCGAACGCTTCACGAACCTCCACATGCATCCCGCCGTCGCTTGACGTAGAGAGCCGCCATGTCGGCGGGCCCCTCACGTGTGAGCGCATCCGAGTTCGAGGCGCTGATCCGCGCCGGCATCCCGGGCTCGAGCACGCTGCCGATGTCGGTGGTGTCGATGGAGAAGGGCCGCGCGGTGATCGAGCTCGAGTTCGCGTCCGATCAGCTGCGGCCCGGCGGCTCGGTGAGCGGACCGACCTTGTTCGCGCTGGTCGACACCGCGCTCTACGCGGCGGTGCTCTCCGAGATCGGTCTCGAGCCGCTCGCGGTCACCACCGACGTCTCGATCCACTTCATCAAGAAGCCCCGCGCGGCCGTGCGCGCCGAGGCCGTGCTCCTGCGCTGCGGTCGCTTGCTCGCGGTCGGCACCGTCGAGATCACCAGCGAGGGCGAGGTCGTGGCGCACGCCACCGGCACCTACGCGTTGCCCCGATGAGCGAGCCCACTGATCTCTCGGAGACCGAAGCCGCCGCGGTCTCGCAAGCCGTGGGCGGCGAGGCGCCCTCGCCGCAGAAGCAGAAGGCCGCGCTGATGCGGCTCGGTCTCTTGCTCGCGCTCTTCGTGGTGGTGCTGGTCATCGGATACGCCGCAGGCCTGAGCGAGTACCTCGACGCCGATCGCATCCGCGCGCTCGTCGAGCCCGCGGGCGCGTGGGGCTTTCTGATCTTCCTGGGCCTCTTCGCCGCGGGCACCACCGCGCACGTCCCGAGCTGGGCGTTCATCGGCGTCGCGACGCTCTTGTGGGGCGTGACGGTGGGCGCGCTCGTCTCGTACGTCTCGGCGCTCGTCACGATCTCGATCGCGTTCGTCGTGGTGCGCAAGGTCGGCGGCCAAGCGCTGACCGCCGTGCAGCGCCCGTGGGTGCAGAAGGTGCTCAGCCGCTTGCAAGACCGGCCCATCCTCACCGTCGCGTTCCTCCGCGTGCTGCCGCTCTTTCTCACCCCCGGCGTCAGCTACGCGCTCGCGCTCACCCCGATCCGCTACCGCGACTTCTTGATCGGCTCGGCCCTCGGCATCGTCCCCGGCATCGTGTTCATCGCGACGGGAGCGAGCGCCCTCTTCGGCTGGTGAAGCCAGGAGCACCGAGAACGACGCGAGGCGACCCTCCGGTTCCTCGCGCGGTCTTCGTGCTCGTTCGCGCCTCCGAGAAGTGCCGCTCAGGAAAGCAGGACGTGAGGAACGAGACGGGACGAACGAGACAGACTTCGCTTCCTCGATGCGAAAGAGCCCGGCGAGAGCAGCGCTCTCACCGGGCTCGTCGCTTCCTGACTTCCTCGCTCAGCAGCCGGTGCTGCCGCTCGCCTCGGTGCAGTAGCAGGCGCCGCACGCCGAGCTGCTGCCGCGCTCGCGCCAGCGTCCGTCGCAACACTGGTAGCCCGCCGAGCACGCGGTGTTGTTGTAGCGACCGCCGTAGGTGTGGGTGCACGACGCGCCGGCCGGCGGACCGCTGGTGGTCGGGGTGCTGCAGCCGCGGGTGCCGGTCGTCTCGGTGCAGGCGCACGCGCCGCACGATCCGCTGCCGCCGCGCTCACGCCAGCGTCCGTCGCAGCACTGGTAGCTCGCCGAGCACGCGGTGTGCGAGTAGGTGCCGCCGTAGCTGTGGGTGCACGAGGCGCCCGCGCTCGGGGTGGGGGTCGGCGTGGGCGTCGGGGTCGGCGTGCTGCCGCCGCTCAGGCTGCGCGCGCGGCCGATCGAGATGAGATCGCCGATGCGCGAGAAGAGGTTGTTGCCCGGGCAGCTCGTGCTCGCGCCGGAATGCGAGCGGTGACCCTTCACGGTGCTGGTGCTGAGGCTGATGCCGTAGAGACGCGAGAGCGTGCCCATCAGGCGCCCCGCGCTCTCGATCGCCGCCGCCGAGAACGTACTGGACCCGAGGCCCGAACAGCCGCTGGTGTGATAGCAGCCGACGAACGAGATCCCGATGTTGCCGCTGTTGTTGTTGCCGACGTGCGCGCCGAGCAGGTGCAGCGGGCGGGCCTCGTAGATGTTGCCGTCGTGGCCGATGAGGAAGTGGTAGCCGACGTCGCACCAACCGCGGGTGTCCATGTGGAAGCGCTGGATGCCGCGCACCTGCGAGAGCGAGTTGGCCGAGCCGGTCACCGTGTGGTGGATCGCCATGCGGGTGCGGCGGCTGTCGGTGCTGGTGCAGCGGGTGGCGCGCGCGCCCCAGCTCTCGCGGCTGATGATGCCGAGGCCCCGCAGCTCGCTGCGCAGCTCCGCGGTCGCGCCCGCGACCTCTTCCACCGGCGCCTCGACGATCTCGGTGTCGGGCACCTCGGGGATCACCGCGCCCCAGTGCACCAGGCGGATGCCGGGCACTCCGTCCGCGCGGATGCGGAGCTCGGCGCCGTCGCCGATGGTGCCGAGCTCGGCGATCGCGACCATCTGGTCGTCCTCGTTCCAGGTCATCTCGAGGGGCTGCCACTCGCCGACCGCGTCGCCGCCCTCCATCGCGCGCGCCTCGACCACCGGCAGCACCGCGCCGACGTCGAGCATGCTGAGCAGCATGCCGACCCGGGTCGCGCCGTCGGGCGCCTCGAGCACCGGCGAGACCATCCACTCGCCGTCGACGGCCCACGCGGCCATCTCGTCCGCCGAGACCGTGATCTCTTGCTCGGTATGGTCGAGCGACTGCTCGCGGGTGCCGAGCGAAGTGACGCAGCCCGTCAGAGCGGCGATCAGGGTGAGGAGGAGCGCGAGAGAGACGTGGCGGAGCATGGCCCCCAGCTCAGCAACCCGTGTGCGGATCCTCATGCGGGGGGAGTGCGGACTCGAGATCGCACAACCCCCGCCTGCTGCGCCAAGACCGCACCCCCCCGTCCGAAACCTGGTCGCACGGCGTCCAGAATTCGAGAGTGGGCGGATTGCGCGCAGTGTGCGCACATGAACCGACGACACCGCCAACCCCCTACGAAAGCACCGATATCGGTGATCCGCGGCCGGGGTGCGGCGCCGGGTCACTCCATCGAGCGGGGCGGATTCAGGATCTCGGGCTCGTGGGGCGCGGGCTCGTCGCTGGGGTCGAACTCGACGTCGCCGCTGGGGGTCTCGGGCTCGACCGGATCCGCCGGGCTGGTCTCCACCGCGGGCGGGTTGACCTCTTCTTCTTCCAGGTCGGTGCGGGGCGGCACCACGCGGCGGGCCTCGGGCTCGGGCGCCACGTCGGGCTCCGCCGTGTCGGGCTCGTCTTCGGCGTCCGGCGAGGGGCGATCGTCGGCTGCAGGCTCGGCGGCGCCCGTGCCTCCGCCCATCGCGGGATCCGCCGCCATGTCGCTGAGGTAGCGCCGGGCCTGCTCCACCAGGACCGACTCGGGGAAGCGCTCGATCAAGTCGAACGCGCGCCGCGCGTCGCGTCGCTCGCGCATGTGCAGGTACGTGCGTCCGAGCAGGAGCAGCGCGTCGGGATCGAGGCCGCTGCCCGCGTACTCGGCGAGCATGTGCTCGAGCCGACCGACCGTGGCCAGCGGGCGATCCCGCAAGAGATAGAAGCCTGCGACGTAGAGCTCGTGGCGCGCGAGCAGCGCCAGGCACTCGCGCTCGATGCGGTGCGCCTCCTCGGCGTGGATGCTCTCTGCGTAGTCGCGCAGGAAGCGCCGCACCACGCGCAGCGCCGAGCGCGTCGGGTTCTGATCCCGCTCCTCACGCGGCGGCGTGAGGAACACGTCCGTGGGGATCTGCCGGTAGTAACAGACCGCGATCTGGAAGTTCGCGTAGTCGATGTGCTGGTGCGTGGGCCGAGCGCGCACGAACGAGCGGTAGCGACGGATGGCCTCGGTGTAGTGCTGCTGCGAGAGCTCGCAGTCGGCGACGCGCAGCTCGGCGAGCGCGGCGTAGCGGCTGTAGCCGTACTCGCGCACCACGTGCTGAAAGAGCGGCTCGGCCGTGAGGCAGTCGCCGTCGGCGAAGGCCTCCATCGCGCGGTCGTAGTCGCGTCGCGCGCTCTCGCCGTAGCTCAGGTTCGGCGCCGCACCGCCGCAGCCGACGTGCAGCGCGCCCAGCCCGAAGAGCACGAGCGCGATGGCCACCGAGCGAATCGGAGCTGACGAAGAGGTACGGGCGAGCACGAGGGGCGGATGCATAGCAGCGAGGTCCCGCCCCGTCCCAAGGAATCGCGCGCGAGCCCACCCCCGCGCTCGCGCGTCCTCGCCCCACAGCGCGAGCAGGGGACGTCAGCGACAGCCGCCGCGGCCCAGGCGACAGGGCGGTCCGCGGCGCTCTTCGGGCGGCGGGTTGCGGCGGCCTCCGCCGTGGTGCCGCACGACCGGCGCGGGCGCCGGATCCTCGAGCGGCCGATCGAAGAGGAAGATCTCGTCGTTGTCCCGGAAGGTGAAGGGCATCGCGGGATCGTGCGGGGTGACGTCGGGCAACAGCGTGGAGGTCGCGAGCATCACCGAGACGGTGGTCCCTGGCGCGCGGGTGAGCGCGATGTGCGCGACGCCGCTGCGATCGGTGCGGCCCATCTCGACGCCGTCGACCATCACCG
>CAYZQM010000040.1:0-33810 GCA_964480175.1 uncultured Sandaracinaceae bacterium | reverse complement strand
GTGAGCGCGTTGCTGCATGCCTCGCAGTCACCTCCACCCGTCCCGCACCAGGTCCCGCAGCACACTCCGTCCGTGCAGAACGTGCTCGCGCACTGCGTGTCGAGGGAGCAGGTCGCGCCGACCGCGCGCGTCGCCTCGACGGACACGATGTACGCGACACCCGCGTCGAGCCCGCGGGCCGTGTCGCCCTCGGGGTTGCCGACGATCAGCCACGCGCCGTCGGACGAGAGCGAGACGCTCGCGCCGTTGGTGTCGAAGAGCGCACGCAGCGAGCCGTAGGCCCGCACGTCGGTGACCCAGGTGGTCGTGCCGAACGAGATCAGGTGGGCGTAGCCGATCTCGGTGTTGAGGGCGCCGAGCTCGCCTATCCCGTTGGGCACGCCCGCGACCATCCGCGCGCCGTCGCCGCTCACGTCGACCGAGAAGCCGAAGTAGTCGCCCGCGGTCGAGCCCCGCAGCGTGCCTCCGCCGTGGGACCACGCGGCGCCCGCGCGATCGAACACGTATGCGCGCCCCGCGTTGGTCACCCCTGGGTCGTCCAAGTGCGCGCCGATCAGCGCGCGCGCACCGTCAGCGGAGAGCGCGACGGACTGACCGAACGCGTCGCCCGCCGGGAACGCGTCCGCCGCCGTGATCGTCGCCTCGAAGCCCCATGCTCCGGTCCGCACGAAAGAGCTCGCGCTGCCCGCGTTGGATCCAACGTCGTCGTCGCCCGGCGCGCCGATCAGCGCTCGGAGCCCATCGTCCGTCAGCGCGACCGCGTGGCCGAACCCGTCGCCCGCCGCGGGAGAAGGCAGCGTCAGCGTCGCGTCGTGGGACCACGCGCTCGCGCGCCCGAACACATGCGCCGCGCCGCTGTCCGCGAACGCTCCGTCGCGCCCGGGCGCGCCCGCGAGCAGCCGCGCGCCATCGCTCGAGACCGCGACCGATCGACCGAAGGCGTCGCCGCTCGCCGCGCTCGGCGCGAAGAGCTTGGCGTCGAGCGCCCAGCTCGTCCCGGTGCGGCGCATCACGTAGACGCAGCCCGCTTCAGACGAGGCTCCCTCGTCGTCCCCCGGCGCGCCCACGACGGCGACCGTGCCGCTCGCGTCGATCGCGACCGCGGCGCCGAACCGATCATCCGCGCTGGGCGAGGTGCCCGTCAGCGTCGCCTCCAGCGTCCAGCTCCCTCCAGCGCCGCGTCGGTAGACCCGCACGCTGCCTCCGACGCGGCTCGCGTCCTCGGGCACGCCGACCAGTGCGCGCCCACCGCTCGCGTCGATCGCCACCGACGAACCGAAGTGCTCGTCGGGGTTTCCACCCGCCGAGGTCAGGACCGCGATCTCTTCGACCGAGAGCAACGCAAGAGGCGCGTGCTCCGTCGGCTGCTCGCGCTCGGAGGCTTCGATCGCGCCGCGCGTCGCGGGCGGCTCGAGCCGCGGGTGCACGAGTCCGAACAGGCAAGCGAGGAGCGAGGCGAGCACGGCCTTCATCGGCGAGCTCCAACGGCACGCCGACGTCGCGCCATCCACAGCGTGAGCCAGAGCCACACGACCACGCCGATCGACGGCCCGCCGGAGCGGCTCGCCGCGCGACAGCTGCAGCCGGTCGCGGCCACGGGACCGCCCGCGTCGCCGCCATCCCCGCTGCCGCTCGGACCTCCGTCGCCCGTCGGGCCTGCATCACCGATCGAGCCGTCCTCGCAGGCGATCACGTCGGCCGGGCAGCTCGTGGCGACACCGTCGCAGCGCTCTTCGGGATCGCACGCCGCCGTGGACGCGCGACACGACATGCCGGCGGGCTCGACGCCATCGCTGGGGCACGCGGCGCCGTCGCCGAGGCACACCTCTGGGCGATCACAGGGGCCGCTCGCCGCGCGGCACTCGACGCCGCTCAGGTACGTCTCGGGGCAGTTCGCGCTGGTGCCGGAGCACACGTCGGGCACGTCGCACACGCCGCTCACGAGCGCGCTGCACACGGTCCCGCTCGGCGCGAAGGACTCGGGCGGGCACGCCCCTCCGCTTCCGTCGCACACCTCGGCGACGTCGCACGGGCCGACCGACGGCCTGCACGAGGCGCCGGCCTCTCGCACCACGTTCGCTGGGCACGAGGCGCTCACTCCGTCGCAGCGCTCTTCGACGTCGCACGTCCCTTCGACGCCGCGGCACACCACGCCGAGCGGCGCGCGCAGATCCGCGGGGCACGCGAACGAGGTCCCATCGCACGCCTCCGCGGCGTCGCAGGGACCGATCGAGGCGCGGCACATCGAGCCGCTGGGCCGCGGTGCGTCGACCGGACAGTCGTGCGAGCTCCCGTCGCAGACCTCCGCGGCATCGCAGCCCATCGCCGCGCTCCGGCAGCTCGTGCCGGCCGCGAGCACGGCGTCGTCGGGGCACGTGAGGCTGGTGCTGGTGCAGAACTCGGGCGCGTCGCAGAGCGCGTCTCCGTCCTCGGGTGAGCTCGGGGAGCGGCACTCTATCGTCGGGGCGATCGACGGCGCGTAGGGCGCGCAGGTTCCGTCGACCCCGCCCGTGAGCTCCGCGGTACACGCCGAGCACCCGTCGTAGCAAGGCTGGTCGCAGCACACCCCGGCCCAGCAATTCCCCGAGGCGCACATCGAAGCCCCGCTGCAGGCGTCACCGTTCGCCTCGCCGCTCGCGAGCGCATAGACGTTGATCGCCCCCGAGGCGTACGCCCCTCCCGGCTCGAGGGAGAGGCCGAGGGCGAGGCGCGCGCCCGCGGCGTCCAGCGCGACCGCGTTCGGGCCCGGCGAGCTCACGAACTCGCCCGAGACCGAGAGCTCGCTCGACCACGTCGATCCGCCTCGCACGTAGACCATGGCCCGAACCCCGACGCGGCGGCCGACCGAGGCGACGCGTCCATCGCCGCTCACGGCGACGAACGTGCCGAAGCCGACGTTGTTCAGCGGGGGATCGTCGAGCAGCGTGCCCTCCTCCGACCACGCGCTGCCCGCGCGCACGAACATGCGCGCGCTGCCCGCATCGGCCGTCGGCGTGTTGTCGCCAGGCGCCCCGACGATCGCAACGCTCGCGTCGGCGCTGAGCGCGACCGCCGAGCCGAACACGTCGCCCGCCGCGCCGTCGCTCGCGCGCAGCGTCGCCTCCTCGGTCCAGCTGGTGCCCACGCGATGAAAGACGCGGACGCTCCCCACGTTGAGCACGGCCATCCGCGGCTCGTTCGGCGCGCCGACGAGCGCGTAGGTGCCGGTCGCGTCCAGCGCGACGCTGCCGCCGAAGTTCGCCACGGCCGCGGCGAGGACCGCCTGCTCGACGAACTGCGCGCCGTCCCAGCGGTAGACCCGCGCGTTGGCCTGGAAGCTGTCGCCCACGATCGCATAGGCGCCATCGCCGGAGAGCGCGATCGCGCGGCCGTACTGCAGCCCCGCGAAGGGCGCGATGGGCGGCGCCTCGCTCCAGCTCGTGCCGCTGCGACGGAACACCCGCACGCTCCCGCGGTCGGTGCCCATCGCGGTGTCGTCGAGGGGCGCGCCGACGAGCGCCACGTCGCCGTCGCCGTCGATCGCGACGGTGCGACCGAGGTCGTCGCCTGCGCCCGCGTCCGCGGCGACGAGGAGCGCCTCCTCGATCCAGCCCGCGCCGCTGCGACGAAACACCCGCGCCGAGCCTGCGTCCGTCGCGCTGCCGACGTCCCGCTGCCGCGCCCCGCCGATCACCCTCAGCCCGTCCCCGCTGATCGCGACGGCGCCACCGAGCAGATCGTACGCCGCCCCGTCGGACGCCCGCAGGCTCGCCTCACGCACGGCGTAGAGGACCGGATCGATCACGAGCGGGTAGCGCGCCGCGCGATCGTCGACGACCACGCGGATCTCTCCGCCGACCGCCTCGAGGTGCGCGGGCTGCCTCGCCCCGTCGGCGTCGATCACCGCGAGGTGCCCGTAGCGCGCGAGCAAACGACCCGCGTCGTCACGGAGCGCGATCCGATCGCCCTCCCGATGCACCCGCGACGCGCCGTCCGCGCGCCAGCGCAGCGTGAGCGGGCCCTCTCCGCGAGGGCGCGACGCGAGCGTCACCCCGTGCTCGATCCCCGCACGCAGCGATCGAAACCACTCGGTGGCGCCCTCGCCGCGATCGATGCGCACCTCGGGCCCGACGGCGACCGGCGTGGCCGAGCCTACGTCGCGTCCCGTCCCCCCGCGCTCGATGGCGACGAGCGAGAGACCGATCGCACCGTCGCCCGCGAGCGCAGAGAGCCCGGACCCGTCGACCTGCGCGCCGTGGGTGACGAACACCTGCGCGCCGTCGATCGCGCGCGGACGATGCGCCGGGTCGGAGGCCGCCGCGTCGCGCTCGGCCTCCAGCCACGCGGGCAGCCCACGCGACGGGCCCGCGATCGAGAGCACGAGCGAGAAGAGGAGTGCGAGCGAAGAGCCGCGATGCATGGCGCGACGATCCGCGCGCTCGCTGCGCGGGTCAACGGAGCGGCGGCGCGCGATCTCGCGGTGTTCGGCGCGAATTCACCTTCTGCAGAGGGCGAAAGTGAGCGCCGTCGAATCCCGGTCGAATCGCGGTCGAACGCGAGGCGGTCAGAGCCGGATCACCACGCCGACGTTGGCGCCGACGTTCGCCGCGAACGTGATCGCGTCGGCCCCGTCGTAGGTGACCATCACGCCCGCGCCGAGGTCGCCGAGGATGCGGATGGCCAGGAAGTCGAGCACGAACCAGGTGATGCCCACCCCGACGTCGAGCGCGCCGCCCATGCTCGAAGAGCCGACGGTGCTCACGGTGTAGCTCTGGTCCCAGCGAAACGAGGGGACGATGCGCAGCGTCGGGGTCGCCTGACCGCGCCGGGGAACATCCAGGTAGACCTGCGCGATCAGCGGGACGCGGACTCGACTCTGGGCCGAGCTGAAGCTGAACGACTCGTAGTGCGAGACCGCGAGGCCGAAGCCCAACCACGTCTGCCGATCAGCGGCGAACACGAAGTCGGCGCCGCCGCTGACCCCACCCTCGAACCCACCGAGCCCAGCGAGCCCACCCGTGGGCGACACGAGCCCCAGCGTCGGCGTCATGCCGACGAACACCTCGGCGGCCCCACCGAGCGGCCCCACGACATGCGACGGCGCCGGCTCGACCTCTTCGCGCGGCACGTAGTAGTCGCGCCTCGAGCGGGGCGCGTCGAGCGCGTCGCGCACCGAGTCCGCATCGTCGTCGTCGTCTTCAGCGTCGCCGAACTCGTCGTCCTCGGCGGCCTCGCTGCGGACCACCTCGCGCCGCGCCTCCGGCTCCGGCCGCGCTTCGAGCGCGTCGGAAGGCGCCTCTTCGACCTCGGGTGTCGCTTCGGCCGCGTCCTGCGCGAGCGCGCGCGACGAGACGACCTGCATCACCAGACACACCACCAGACCCACCGCGCCCCGGCGCGTCGCGTTCATCATCCGCGGACGCTATCTGGGATTGGGCGACGCGCCAGCAGACCCCGGATCGAGCGCGTCGCGGATCTCGGGCGGCAGCGAGGGATCGTTCAGATCCGGGATGCTCGAAGGCGCGCGATCGGGGATCGCAGGGATCGGCACTGCAGGGATGGGCAACGACGATGCGTCCATGCCCGGCAGCCCCGGGATCCTCGGGCTCCGATGCCCTCGGAGCGAAGGCACCACCCACGAGTGGAAGTGGCTGCGCGTCGCGTTGCCGTCTGGATCGAGCATCACCTGGCAGCTCCACGCGAGCACCTCGCCGCGATGGCCGAGCTCGATCGCGGTGATCGGTCCTCCGCTCGGTCCACCGGAGCCCAGCGAGCGGGCGCCCAGGTCGCGGCTGAGCAGCGACTCGACGTCGGCGCGCGGCATCCCGACCGGTACGCCCATGCAGCCGCGCTCCACCGCCGCCAGCTCGAGCGAGCCGATGCCATACGCCGCGAGCGACACGAGCAAGAGCGGCAAGAGAAGAAAGAGCAGCGTCGTCATGAGGCAACCGCGCCGCCGCGGTCGCGCTCCCAGCGCGGTGATCGCGCCGACATCCACGCTGCGTGGTCCCTTCCGCTCCGCGTCCATGGCGACCGAGCATGCGCGATGTCGGCCACTGGCGCCGCCCGCATCGCTGCGCGCACGGTTCAGCGCTTTTGTTGACGGTGTGGGCGCCCTTCGGCTCTCTCGCCGGATGCGGCCCCTCCTCGTCTCGCTCTTGGTGGCGCTCCTCTCGAGCCCGACGGCGCACGCCGATCCGATCGACACGGGCGATCCGCGCGAGTCACGCGCCGACGCGCACGACGACGAAGACGGCGCCGCGCTCGATGGCGAGAGCCCCGAGAGCGACGAAGAGCCAGCCTCGCACGACGACGACGCGCGCCCTCGGAGGCGACGCCGCGAGTTCCGCTGGAGCGACGGTCCACGAAGGGTGCCCACACCGCGCGGCGCATCGCTCGAGCGCGCGACCCGCCTCGAGCTCGGCACCCGCGAGTGCGCCTCTCGTCTCTTGCATCATCCCCCCGAGGCGCGCTGGACCAGCGCCGTGCGCGGCGCAGCGCCGAGCCGTCTGCTCTGGCCCGTCGACGACGGCGGCTGGGTGCGGGGCTTCGGCTACGTGCGCGTCACGCGTCCCGAGCTCCTGCATCGCGGCATCGACATCGCCGCGCCCGTCGGCACCACGGTGCGCGCGGTCGCCGACGGCATCGTCGCGTACGCCGACAACGGGGTGCACGGCTACGGCAACCTCGTGATGATCGTGCACGCGAACGGCTGGATGAGCCTCTACGCGCACAACTCGCGCGTCACCGTGCCCGCGGGCTACCGGGTGCGCCGCGGTGAGCGCATCGCGCTCGTGGGACAGACCGGCATCGCGCACGGACCGCACGTGCACTTCGAGCTCTGGCAAGACGGGCACGCGGTCGATCCCGCGGCGCTGATGGACGGCGGCCCCGCGTTCGTCGATCGCCTCGCCGCGCGCGCCGCGGCGCGCGGCTTGGTGCCGCCGCCCGTCGAGGTCACCGCCGCCGATCGCCCCGTCGAGCCGCCGCTGCGACCCTTCGTCGACGAGCCCGAGGCGAGCGAGACCCGGACGAGCGAGACGCGCGCGACACGAACGCCCGCCCCGAGCGAGTCGCTCGCGATCGGATCCCGCGCGCTGGCCGACCACCTGCTCAGCCACCCGATCCCCGACGCGCTCACGCCGAGCGTCACCGGCCGCACCTTCAGCAACCTCCTCTTTCCCGTGCGCGGCGGTCGCGAGCACCGGCGCTACCGCAGCGCGCGCAGACCGCTCGAGCTGCGCGGCGACGAAGGCACGGCGATCCGCGCCGCGGCCGACGGAGTCGTGGTGTTCGTCGGCGAGCTCGGCAGCCGCGGCGCGAGCGTGGTCGTCGCACACCCGAACGGCTGGGTCACGTTCTACGAGCGCATCGAGCCCGCGGTGCACGCGGGCGACGTCGTCGAGCGCGGCGCGTGGCTCGGACGCCTCGGCGGTCGCCCGATGCGCTTCGAGCTCCGCGTCGGCGGGGTGAGCCGGGATCCCGGCGAGCTGATCGTCGATCCCCGCGCCGCAGACTGACGCCCACCGATCGCGCCAGCTGCGCCACCGTTCGCGCCAAGCGCGCTCGGCCGGCCCTTCGCCCGCGCACGCTCGGCCCATGCAACCCTCCGCTCATCTCATCGAGATCCTCACGGGCTACGCGCGCGGGCGCTTCATCAAGATGTCGCTGGTCGCGCTGCTGGGCGTCGCGATGCTCGCGGGCGTCGCGGTCTTCGCGTTCGACATGTACTTGCGCGCGCAGGCGAACCCGATGGGCCCGGGCTTCGGTCACTGGGTCTGCGCGATCATCGGCGGACTGCCATCGATCCTCGTGCTGCTCTACGGCGGCATCTCGGCGGGAGAGCAGCTCGCCGGAGGCGGACCCGACGTTCGCTTCCTGCGCGAGCGCTGGGCCGACCTCCGCAGCGCGCGCATCCAGCGCGTGACCTACACCATGAAGGGCGGCGCCGTCGGCTCGACCTCCGAAGTCATCCTCACCCTCGCCGGCGGCGAGACCACCGCCCTCACCCTCCCCTCCAACGCCGCCGATCGAGTGCAGGTCCTCATCGCCGCCGAGCTGATGAGCCGAGACCGCAACGCGACGAAGCCCAGCTCGTCGTAGGCTCCGCGCACCGTGCGATTCGTGTCCACTTGCCCCCGCGCCGCAGCGCGCTTTCGATGCCTCGGGGGGCGCGCATGACCGTGAGTCGCTTCCTGCGCATCCGGCCGCGCTACCTCCGGCTCACGCTCACACCCGAAGAGCAGCGGGCCGTCGACGACGCGCTCGTCGCGCGAGGCATCGACCTCGGAGACGCCATCGGCTGGGAGGAGCCGCGCACGGGGCTCTTCGATCTCGACCGCGGCGCCGCGCCCTTGATCGAGATCGCAGACGCCACCCTCGGCCGCGCGCCCGCATCGATCGCGTCGGTGGAAGGCCTCGTCCCTTTCGACTGGCGCTCGTTCGACGGAGCGCGCGCGCTCGAGCAAGCGATGCCGCGCCTGCCCGGCTACCTGGTAGCCCCAGGCCCCTTCCGCTACTTCGGCGCGGACGAGTCGCATCCACCGTTTCTCTGGGCGTCTCACGAAGCCCCGGGTCTGCAGGTGCAAGGCACCCTCGACGAGGACGACCTAAGGGCCTGGCTCGCCGCGTTCGGCGCCGAGACGTCGAGCTGGCCGCTGCGCCCCGCGTGGTGAGCCACACGGAACGACCGCGTCAGCGCGGTGGCTCGAAACGCACTCGCTTGGTCGCGTTGCGCTTGATCACCAGCATGCGCCCTGCGACAGCGGGTCCGGCGACGGTGAGGAAGAGCCCCGCCACGCCCGCGCACACCATGCTGAGGAGGTTGGCTGCGGAGGACAACGCCGCGGTGAGCAGCATCAGCCCGAAGCCGAAGGTGAACACACCGATCACCAGCTGGATGAGCACGCGTCCTTTGGTGATCCATCCGATCCACGCCGACGTGCTCACCGCACCACAGCGAGGGCACGGCGCCATCGGCACGTCGCTCATCGCCTCCTGCCACGCGACCGCATCGGCCTCGTCCCGCGCGATCTCTCCCGCGCGCTCGTTGCCGAAGACCACGCCCTCTCGCGCCACCGTCGCCGACGCCACCGCGCTCGCGTGCCCCGCCCCGACGTATCCGCACTTCCCGCACTCGAACGGCTCGGTCGTCGCCACCCCGGTCGTCGCCGTGTACTCGATGTCCATGTTCTGCCTCCTGCGTCTCGACTCGACTGATGGTGCCACCTTCGAGAGATCCGGGCCCTCGGAATGAATGCGCGTCGGTGGCGTTCGACGGCGCATGCTTTCGCCGCCCACCTGGCGCCTCCGACGGTCGAGGCGTCGACCGAGACGCTCCAGCGGTACACGCCGGTCCTCGTTTGGCCTCGATCACCGAGCCGTCGCGACATCGGTGCAGACGGGCCGAGAGGTCCTCGACCGGGCGCCGTCAGCGCTGGCCGCACTCATCGCTGGATGCGCTGCGACCATGCCCACCGGCGCGACACCGCATCTCGAAGCGAGCGTCGAACACACCGTGTCCGAGTCACCACCGGGCACGCCGTCGAGCTCGCACGCTCCGCCGGCCAGCCCCGCCATGCTCGCGGTCTCCGCCCTTCCGGCGATGAGAGCGGCGGGCCGGGTGCCGCTGACTCCTCCTGCGTTCGTGTTCGAGCCCTCGAATGAGCCCGTGGGCTACGCGACTCGAACCGTCTGCCACCAGGTCGAGGACCCGTTCCTCCACGGAGACGAGATCTGCGTCACGGCTCTCGGCGCGTACCGCGAACGCGACGGTGCATGGGAGTTCGTCGCGGCGGTCCCGCTCGAGACGCGCGAAGAGATCGAGGTCCCGTCTGGCGGCGGGCGACCGTGCGGCTACTGGACGTCGGTGCGCACCCGCTGGGAGATCGTCGGGAGTCCCACGTGCATCGAGATTCGTGACGTTCGCAGCCGGATGACCAGCGGCACGTGGTGCGAAGGCGAGGCGCCGAGGGGCTACTGCGGCAGCGGCCACCGGTTGCACTACGAGGGCGCTCCCGCGGATATCCCTCCGACTTCGGATTGGTTCTGGTACGCCCGCGGATCCGTCCCCGAACTACGTGGCGCATGGGAGCTCGACGACACCGCGTGGCGTCGTGTCGAGCACTGCGAGGAGCCGGTCGAACCGTTGGGCTCGAGACGCTGACCTTCTGTGGTCGGCATCCGCTCCTCAGTACCCGAAGCATTCGACCATGCCCTCCTCCGCGCTGTTGTCGGCGACGACCTCGCAGCGCTGGGCTTCGCACGCGATCAGGACCTCGCGCCAGTAGCAATGTTCTGGTCTGCCGCAGTTTGCGACGAAGTAGTCCGGGAAGTCGGGGAGCAAAGAGACGACATCACCGGTGTCCGGGTCGATGACCGCACGGTCGAGACGCATCTCGCGGGCCCAGTAGCTCCATCGGCTTCTGCGCGTCGGCTCGCGGGGCAGCGCCTCCACCCGAACCTCGCCTGGTTCGCACTCGAGGAAGCGCTCGTCTGGCCTCCACTCCGAGCGGTGGGCGACGGCCATCGACCGCAGGGAGCCCTCCAGCCCGCCTCCGCAGCCCGCGCTCGTCAGGAGCGCCAGCATGATCGCGAGGCATCGCCCGCTCGAGGTCATCGCGTCTCGCACCCGGCTCGTCTGGCTCACCACCGCGACACGGTAGGCCATCGCGCCCCGAGATTCGTCGAGCCATGTGGGAGGTGAAGGTTCGACCTTCTGAGATCGCTCGGCCATCTCGGCGACCAGGCCCCGACGATCTCAGAATCGCTCGACCAGGTCCAAGGCGATGGTGGGACGATTCCGAAATCGCTCGACCATGTCCGAGGTGATGGGCGGACGATTCCGAAAACGTTCGGGGATGATCGCGATCATGGTCGGACGATTTTCCTGAGGGAACTCGTGGCTCCGGCGACCTGCGAGCTCCCCTCGAACTTTTTCGGCAACGGCAGGAACGCCGGTTCGATGAGGGCGGCGTTCGCGGAAAGGACCGCGACGAACCCGAAGGAATCGTACCGATATGCCGACTTCTCCCAAGACGCCCTCCCTCACCAACGCGCCCGCGACCGATGCGGCGCTCGATCAGCTCCGCGACGAGCTGAACGCGATGCCGGAGGACATGGTCCTCCGCGACAGTCGCGCCAGCCCCGATGCGGCGGCGGCCATCGCCGAAGCCGCAGCGGCGAAGCTGGCGCCCTACCGCGCCGAGCTCGTCGACCGCTTCGGCCCCGAGTCGGGCGAGCGGCTCGACAAGCTGCCCGTCTGTGCGCGGGCCACCACCCAGGCCTCGGTCGAGGCGCGGGTGATGAGCCCGACCACCAACCTCTCCGATCGCCACGACGAGCTGCGTCAGCAGTACGAGGTGGTCAGCACGGAGCTCGAGTCGCTGGTGAACCGCAAGGTGCTGCCGCCGTCGGTGCTCAACGAGACGCGCGACATCCAGGGCTACGACGCGCTGATGAAGAGCACGCGCGCCGCGGTCCTCATCGCGCGCACCCACTGGTCCCAGGTCGAGGGCAAGACCCAGCTCACGCCCGCGATCCTCGACGCCGCGACCGCCGCCGTCGACGGGCTCTACCGCGCGATGCTCGATCGCGATCACGGCGTGAGCCGCTCACCCGCCATCGAGCTGCGCACCCGCGCGCTCAGCATGCTGCTGCACACCTACGACGAGGTGCGCCGCGAGGTCACCTACCTGCGCTGGCACCAGGGCGACTACGACACCCTCGCGCCGTCCCCCTTCACCCGTCTCGGTCGCTCGCGCGCGGGCGGCACCGACGAGAGCGACGACGTCGAGACCGACGTCGACGCCCCCACGCCGACGCCGGAAGACGGCGGCCCGTTCATCAGCTGAGCATCTCGGCAGCTGACCACGCTGGGCGGGACACACCATCGACGCCGCGCGGATCAAGAGATCCGCGCGGCATCGGTGCGTCCGTTGGACCTAGTTCGTCGTGGCAAACGCTGCTCGACGGCGGCGAGCCGCCCCGGGTAGAGTGGAGGGATGGGATACCGCGCGTCGTGGGTGGCAGTGAAGGACGTCAGCCTGCCAACCATGTTGGAGGTCATCGGTGCGAACGACACTGGTGAGACCATCGAGTCGGCCGATGACCCCGGCCTCTACGCGATGGCGCTGCATGGCGGGTTTCGAGTGGTGATCGGTGACGGCCGAAAGGCTATGCGCGTGGTGAAGGAGCGCCACGCCAAGGCGCTATCCGTGGGCAGCGAGGCGCTGTTCTTTTCGTGCGATGACACCACGATGTGCGCGACGCTCGTCCGCTTCGCCAATGGCCGTGAAGCATGGAGGCTCGAACACGACGGTTCGAACGGGCCGACACGGCCGACGGTCACCGGCGAGGCGCCTGCTTTGGTGCACCAGGTAATTGCGCAGTGCGAGGCGAAGCAAGCTGGCAAGCGGGACGTGGACCACCTCTACGACGCCGCCCCGCGAATCGGGCTCACGTTGGTAGGCTTTCGCCACGACCAGACGCTACAGGACGGAGAGGCCCCTGTGACCGTGCTCGACGCGCGGTAGACCGCAGAGGGCGGATCGCTTCGCATGGGCGCCCCTGCGCTTTCTCCCCTCGGCGGCCCTCGGCGGTGAAATTTCTCGAACTCAGGCGGAGCGCACATCGCGCACGACGCCGCCTGCTTCGTCGAGGGCGTCCATGCGGACCGGGACCTCTCGCTCGCTCCGAAGCACTCCCATCGTCGCTCGCTCGATCACCCGCCTCGACGATCTGGTCGAGCTGCGCTCGGTGGTGATCGCGTCGCACGGCCGAGAGGCGGCTCGTGTGGCGGACGATGCGAGCGAGGACGCCTGAGTACCATCGCCCGACGCGGTAGGCCTCGTGGGCTTGACCACAGGTCGGCGCTATGACCTGATTCGCGGTTGGAGGAGTCCATGAGCGAGAGCCAGCCCAAGACGATCACGACCGAGCAGTTACGCGCGGCTCCCACGAAGGCGCTCCAGGGAACGGGCGGCCCGGCGCCGCTCGTGGTGACCCGCGACGGTCGTGTACTCGCCTACGTGTTTCGCGACACGACGCCGCTGGAAGACAATCAGAAGAGGTAGCGGACACGGGAGGGGGAGATGCGGACAGTAGAGGGGAGAGATGCGAGCGTCGTGGAGAAGACGCTCCGAACGTTCATCGCCGGGCTGTCGCAGTGCCGGTTCGCGCCGCACTACATGGGCGGCAAACAGGCTGCGACCACGGTGGTCTTTGCGGGCCAGCTCGATGACGGCGACGTCGCGAGTCTCAACGACCTCATCGTCGCCGCGGCCGCCGAAGAGTCCGTCGCGATTCTCGTGTTTCCGGAGGTCCGCAACGCCGACGGCGTCGTCCGCCTGCTACACGCATTGGCGGCAGACGACCGCTGGGCGATCACGCTTCCGCCCCGGGGCAAGCACCCTCACGACGACACGCTCGTGGGTGTGTGGTGGACGACGCCCGACGGGCGCATCACCTCCGTCATGGGACTCGCGCCCATCGGGGAGATGCCGGTGACCCGTCGTGCACCGCACGTGGCGCTCGTGGTGTGGGGAGGCCCTCATCTCAACGAACACCGCACCGCCAGTGCAACGGAGGTAGGGCTGACGAGCATGCGGCCACCCGACGCCTTCGTTGACGCCGCGCGCTACTCGCAAGAGTGGGACAAGACACGTGAGAACGTGAGAGCCGCGATGGCGTTCCCGGTCGACGCCGCGGCGCGGCCCCACGTCGCATTCTCACTGAGCGCCACCGTTCGCACCGCGCTCGAGCCGGTGGCGTCCTCGTGCGATGCAAGGGGCCGACCGGTCCACTGAGCGCCCTCATCCGTCGAGGATGCTCGAGGTGAGGTTAGGCGTTCACGAGGTCGCTCGCCGACCCGTGACGGGGAGTCGTCCACTGGCGCCGAGCGATCCGAGAACACGCCACCGACGCCGCGCTGGTCAAGAGACCCGCGCGGCGTCGGTGCGTCCAGCGCCGCGTGATCAGCGGTCGGGGAAGAGCGCCTCGTAGACGTCGCGGGCCTCGAGCTGCTCGGGCAGGCGTGAGGTGCCGCCGTCGTTGACCTCGATGACGCGGAGACGTCCGTCTGCGGCGCGCATCACGTCGAGCACGAAGAACGGCGAGGGGATGCGCCGGCCGATGGCCTCGATGTGGCGCAGCTCGTCGTCGCCCAGCGGGCGCGCATCGACGTCGAAGTACGGCGCGTGCGCGACGATGCGGCGCCGCACGAAGACCACGCGGTGCTCGTCGGGCACGGCGCGCTCGGGGAGGTGGTAGCCGAGCGTGCTGGGCGCCTCGTACTGACGGATCACGATCCCGCGCTCGAAGCGCTCGCCTCGCGCCTCGATCATCGTGCGCGCGGTGCGCATGAAGCGCGCGCGGTCGGCGCCGGCGGGGATGAAGCACGCGCCCTCCCAGTCGTCGCTCACCGATTTCATGTGGTCCTTGAGGATCCACGGCGGCGGACCCAGGCGCTGCGCGGCCTCCCACGCCTCGTCGAGATCATCGCCGAACGTCCACTCCGAGCGCGGCGTGTGCTCGCCGAGCAGCGGCGCCCACTCGGGCAGGTAGCTCGCAGTGGTGTACGGCTCGTTGCCGACCAAGAGGCGGCCGCGTCGCTCGCGCACCGCCTGCTCGAGCTCCTCGTGCTCTTCTGCGGAGAGCATCCATCCCCGGTAGATCCAGGTGCGACGCTCGGCGAGATCCTCACACGCGATCTCGGGTCGTCCGTCGACCACCAGCTCCAGATCGATCCAAGCCATCTCCACGTCGAGCGCGGAGAGCACGAGCTCCTCGCGATCGAACCCATCGTCTTCGGCCTGAGGGGTACGCGGCCTTGCAAACAACGTTGCGCGAGTCGACATGTCTCCTCCATTCGCGCGGGGTCCACGAGCGCGCGAGCGGGTTGAACTGACGGAAATCGGGCGAAGAACAAGGCTTGTTTCTTCGCGCCGAGATCGCGATACTCGCTTTGCTCGGAGGATGGGGGCGCGGCGTCGCACTCGACACCGCCACACAGACGACGCGCCGAGCGACACGAAGATGCGACAGCCATGCATCCGTTCGCGCCACGCTCGGACGCACGCGCCATTGTGGGCTACAGAGGAGGATGCGCAGCACCACGGCCGACACGCTTGCCGAGCGCGCCTCGCGCGATGCCTCCGAATCCGAGGGGTGCCCGCGATGAGTGCTCACCTGCTTCCGCTCGCGGCGGCTGTGTGGGACGGCGACATCGATCGAGTACGGACGCTTCTGCACGGAGGCGCAGCGCCGAACGAGCCCCATCCCATCGACGGCGCCACCGCGCTTCACCACGCCGCGTTCGCGCGCGACCCCGCGATGTTCTCGCTGCTCACCGAGTTCGGCGCAGACCCCCACCAGCAGAGTGTCCGCTCGTGGGTCGCCTGGAACGACGAGCCCTGGCCTGCCCGGTGCTCGGCGATCGATGTGCTCGAGGTGTTGTTGCAGCGTGACCTGCGACGCGGCGCACTTCTCGATCCTGCCATCGCAGAGGAGTGGACGAGGATCGCGCCGCTCCTCGGCCGCTCCCTGCCCACGTGGCGCGATGCGCTCGAGCGACCGCGCGCCCTGACCGGCGCGTGGACGGCCGTCTTGATCGCGTCGCGCGGGGCGTCGGAGGGCCCTGAGTTCGCGTGGGAGGAATCTGGCCCGCGGGGCCTCACGCTCGAGGACGATGGCCGTTGCAGCCTCGATCACCCGGACGCTGGCTGCGTGACCGGCCTATGGCACCCCGCCGGCAGCGGCGCCCTATTGGAGCTCGACGACGACGCGCACGCCCTCGTCGCGGCCGAGCCGGCGGGGCGCTTCCTCGAGTTCGAGTACGGCGGACATCGCTGGATGCTCGCGGCGGAGGTGCGCGCGTCCGCGTGAGCACAGTCGCGGCACGACCTGCCTCCGTGCCTCGACGAGAGTCGACTACGCGCCGGCATCGGGCGTCGCGGTGTCGGGTAGCTCCGTCACGCCATCCGACTCGCTCGTCTCGTCGTCGGCCGCGAGGTGGACGAGGAACAACGCGGCAAGCAGCGCGAAGGGAAGCCCGACGCGGATCGTGCGCCGCACGTTCCCTTCGTCTTCGCCGGGCTCGATGTCGGTCGGGACGAGATCCCCGTAGCCGTGCCCATTCCAGAACGACACTGCCTCGGCGCGGTCACGGTCCTCGTCCGCTGCGGCGTGGGCGGGTGATCGTCGGTCCAGCAGCACCGCCGCACCCGCAGGCACGAGCGTCGGGGCGGCCGACACCACGGTGACCGCGGCGTTCAGCGTGACGCACCCGATCACCGCGAGGGCGACGACCGGAAGAACACCGACGCTCGTCACCAGCCCCGCGGTCGCCGCGGAGGCGGGCTCGTTCGCCCGCCCTAGCGCCCGCCGGGCGCGCGCAGCCGAGACGACCGCTGCGACACCGAGCGTGAGCGCCGCGAGCGCGAGCAGCGAACCGAGACACGGCATCCACACGACGAAGTAGGCCCCGACCACGGCACCACAGGCGAGAGCCAGGTAGACGAACGAACGCCAGCGCACGCCGGACGATGCGAGCGCGTGCCCGCTTCAGCAAGCCGGTCCTTGGCGAGGAGGGCTCACGCCTTCTTGGGCGCCTTCTTCTTCGGGAGCGGCTTCATCCCAGGGTTCTGGCTGGGCCAGTCGTCGTGACCGACACCGATCGAGGGGCCCTTCGACTTCTTCGCGGACTTCTTCTTGGTCGCCATCGGAGTAGCGTAGCTGAGCGCGCCATCCTCGGGCACGACCACCGCGGCTCACGCGACGCGGGCACTCCTCGTGACGCGACCAAAAGGATCGAGCGAGCGCGGTGCCGTGGTACGGTGCGCCCCATGAGGAAGACGCATGTGACGTGGGGCGTGGTGATCGTGGGACTCGCGCTGGGCGGCTGCGCCAATGGCGATCCCCTGGACGCATACGGCGGTTCGCTGCAGTCGCTGGTTGACAGCTACTGCGGGCGCTGTTGGATGTCGGGCAATTGGCCGTCGGAGGAGGCGTGCCGCGGCAACGCTGTCGGCCGAGGCTCGCAGGCGTTCTACGGCGACATCAGCGAGAGCGAGCGGGCGTGCATGCGCGAGCGCTACGTAGCCAGCGCAGCGCTGGACGAAGCGCTCGACTGCTTGACGGTGGCCACGAGCGAGCTGCAGTCGTGCATTCAGAGCTGCACCAACTCGCCCGAAGACACCGTAGCCAGTGAGTGCTACCCAGCGTTCGCCGCGCGCCAGGAGGTCTGTCTCGCGGACGGAGGAGTCGCCGCGCAGGTGGAGGCCATGCGCGACTGCGCCGAGCCCCTCTGAGCACCGAGCGACGTGGCCAAGGCTAGGTTGCCACTTCGTCTCGACGGCTGGGAGTACGTCGAGGACGTCGTCCGAAGGCGCCGCGCGAGCGCGACACCGTAGGCTCGTCAGCGGCGGCAGAAGAGCGCGTAGGCGCGGCTCGATCCGTCGGTGCCGCCGCCGCTCACCACGGTGTAGCCCGTGGGCACGCGGATCATGCGGCTGCGATCGGGCGTCGCGACGACGCCCTCGTCGTCCACATCGACGCTCTCTTGGCGCGCGAAGAAGCACTCGCGGTACGGACCGTCCTGCGCCGTCGCCGGCTGCGCGCCGAACACCTGCGCTCCGATCACCACGCCCGCGAGCGTGAACCCGCCCACCACCATCGCCAGCTTCCAGTCCTTCATCACGTACCTCCGAGCCCGAGTGTCGGCGCCAGCGCGCGACCCCGCAACGCTCGCGTGACATCGCGCGGCTCGCGATGAGGAAGCGTCTCGATGCACTGAGGATGACGCGCCGCGGAGGCCTACCACGGCGGGGGACGGCAGCCCGGTGGGTCGCCACCCCAGTCGGGGTAGTTCACTTCCAGCCACAGCTCGCCGCTCGATTCGTCGAGGTAGCCCAGCCAGGTATTGCCGTCCGTGCAGCCGTGGATGCCGCGCAGTCTCGTCGAGCTCGGCGCGGGCCATGCGCGCATCTGCCGAGCGCGTCCCATCTGCCGCGGCGGCCACACTTCGGGCGGCGCCACGACAGGGAACACAGAGAACGCACCGCGCTCGTCTACAGGCACCATCGCGTAGAGGTGAAGCGACACCTCGGCGTCGTCTTCCATCTCGACGAGCTCCGCCGCGCGAAGCGGGAGCCCGGTGATGCGCGTGGCGTAGTCGAGGGTCGCGTAGCCCCGCTCGCGACGGACCCACCAGAAGACGCTTCCGAAGAGAAGCGCGGCGAGCGCCAGCACGGCAGCGACGACGCGAACGCGCGGGGTCATCAGAGGACCGTCAAGCGCGCGCGAGCGGTGTCCATTCCGCGCTCAGCAGCTCACGCGGGGAAGGCAGAAGGACCTCAGGCCCGTGTTGACGCAGCGGCGGGAGTCGCAGTCGGTGTCGTAGATGCACGGGGCGCCGTCGGGGAACGTGCCGGCGACGCAGCGAGCCGAGGGGATCGCGCAGTGCAGCTCGGGGCCACACAGAAAGCTGTTGGCGCACCAGGTGCCCTCCAGCGCGTCGAAGGGCTGGCAGATGCGCTCGAGCGTGCAAACGAGGTCGGCGTCGGCGTCGCACGCATGGGTGGGACCACAGGGGGCGCCCACCTCGCGGACCAACACGATCTCTTCGGGGTCGACATCCGGGATGGTGCGCTCGACGCACTCTTGCTCGGGGAGCCGACAGATCAGGCCCTCGCCGCAGACCGAGCGCGCGGCGTGGCCATCGGAGACCGTCACCAAGCCGCACGGTCCGCCGAGGTCGGCGATGCGCACGGGCTCGGAAAGGACCAAGCACGTGTTGCCGCCGAGGCGGTCGCAGAGGACCTCGCCTTCGTCGCTGGGCGCGCAGTCCTCGTGTCGGCGGCACACCTCGCCGGGCGCGAGCAGGGGCTCGCAGGTCCCGCAGCCCCCGCGACGAGAGCAGAACGATCCGGGCTCGCACGACTCGTCCTCCGCGCACGCGCCCCCGATCGGCGTGAGCCCGATGGTCACGTGATCGCACACGCCTCGCCAGTAGGTGGTGCAGCCCATCGCGGCGATGCAGTCCTCGACCGCGTCCTCGTCGATGACGGCGCGCCCCTCGTCGATCGCGTCGCGTCGCCGCAGCGGCACGCCGGCCCAGCGCTGCTCGACGCAGCGCTCGACGTCGGTCGGCGTGTAGTAGGCCCGCGGCGCGCACTCGGGCTCGAGCTCGGCGAGGCACTGCGCCAACAGGAGCCGCCGCTCGAGGCGCTCGCCCTCGCTGCCGCCGTGATGACTCGCCGCGCAGCCGCTCACCGCGAAGATGCCCAGTGCTGTGATCCACCATCGACCCATGGCCCGTCGAACCGAGCCTGCCCAACCCCGCATTCCCCGGCAAGCAGTCGATGACCTCGATGCGGATGCTTCTTCGCCCGCGGCGTCCAGTGAACACCTGCAGAAGCGGTGCGCGCGATCAGATCGCATCGTGATTGGGAACCCACGGCGACCGGGGCGGAGCTCAGCTGGCGAAGCGACGAGACGGCGCCCTCGTGAGGCCGACCGTCGACGATCGCGCCCAGGGCCAGGCCAGCCGCTCGCGGTCAGCGGTCACAGATCGGGGGGCCACGACCACTGGCGGGGATGTCCATTCGTGTGCTGGCCGGTTCGATCGTCGTTGCCGTGCTCGTTCTGTCCGCCGCGAGCCACGCCGAGGCGTGCACGCCGTCGATCGGGGGCCGCGTGTCGTACGACGTCGACCTCACCATGGCGGGTCTCGTCAGCGTCTGCGCCGTGACGCTGCATGCCGGACCGTCGTGTGACCCGGACGAAGTGTTGGGGACCACGTTGATCTCGTGCGGCCACGGCGACCGACTCCTGCTCACCGACGAGGGCGTGTTCGTGGTCCTGCTCGCTCCGCGCGCGGCCCGCCGTGACTGGAGCATCGTACGGCTCTTCACCGTCGGCGATGGTGCTCGCGGCATCGACGTTCGCTTGGCGGATCTCCCCGAGACCGAGCGACTGCGCGGGAGCATCCGGGTGTCGTTCGCGCCCGGGGGCGTGCGCTTCGCCGACCGACGCGCAGAGGTCATCGTGCCGCTCGAGTCGTTGGTCGCCCGTCTTCCTCCCTGAGCAGCTCACCGGGCGCGGCGCAGCCACAGCGCGAGCGCAAAACCACCCAAGAGCCACACGGGGGTGCTGCTCGCGGTGCGGGTCGAGCAAGCGCAGCCGCTGCTGAGGCCGCGTGGACCGGTCGCCGTGCCCGCGTCGGCCGATGCGCTCGCGTCGCGCGGCGCGACGCCTGCGTCGCCGCCGATCGCCGCGTCGTCCGTGTTGGGATCGACGCCGTCCGGGATCGGATCGGGATCGACGCCGCCGGGTCCGAGACAGCGACCGACTCCGTCGGTCGTGGTGCACGTGGTGCCGTCGGGGCACGCGTGGGGATCCGTCGGGAGGCCCTCGGCGTTGCAGTGCGCGATCTGTCCGTCGGGCAAGCACGCGTCGTGCGCCGTCGGGGTCTCGTCGGCGCTCGCCACGCAGAACGCCGACACGCAGCGCGCGGCCTCGGCGCCCGCCGTCGAGCAGAAGGCGGCGTACGCCGAGCAGTCGCCCGTCGAGATCGCGCCATCGCGGCAGGTGCCGATGATGTGATCGTCGAGGCAGATCGTGGTCTCGCCCCGATCGGGGCAGGCGAAGAACGCGCAGCGCGCCCCGAGCGCGTCGGAGACGCAGCGGCTTCCGAACGCGGCGCAGTCCCCAGTGGAGATGGCCCCATCACGGCAAGTCCCGATCGTGGTGTCGTCGAGGCAGACGGTGGTCTCGCCGCGGTCCGGGCAGTACGCGAACGCGCAGCGCGCGCCGAGCGCGTCGTCCACGCAGCGGCTGCCGAAGGCGCTGCAGTCCCCCGTCGAGAGCGCGCCATCGTGGCAGTTGCCGATGGTGTTCTCGTCCAGGCAGATGGTGTCGGTCCCCCGATCCGGGCAGAACGCGAACGCGCAGCGCAGCCCAAGCGAGTCGTTCACGCAGCGGCTGCCGAACGCCCCGCAGTCGCCTCGCCCGCAGTCGCGACCGACCATCACGCTGCCTTCGCAGTGCGGCGTGCACCCGCCGCAAGGGCCACCGCCCGGACCTCCGCCCCACCACTCCCAGTGCCAGGGCTCGCTCGGCACCGTGCGCGAGAAGCCGTAGCGCGACGCGTTCGCGTTCAGCCAGCTCAGCACGCCGGCCGCGCTGGTGTTGAGATCGAGCGCGTGGCCGCTCTGGTGGTTCGAGTAGCCGGGGCGCGCGGCGAGGTTGCAGCTGTTGCAGGAGCAGCTCGTGTAGCAGTAGTAGAGGCGCTCTTGCTCGGCCATGGTGCGGAAGCCGGAGACGATGCGGATCTCGACGCCAGCGCGCGCCGCGGCCTGGGCCATCACGTAGTAGGCGTTGGCGGTGTCGATCTCGACGGGGCGTCCATCGACCGTGACGACGCGGATGGGAAACGACGCGCCGCTGCGATAGCCGGTGTCGCTGCGCTCGCCGCACGAGATGCTCGAGAGCGGCTCGATCGCGACCGCGGCCTCCTCGGCCGGTTCGTCGTACGCCGACTCGAGCGCAGGCGCGCACGCGCCGATGAGGAACACCGCGGCGAAGATCGAGAGAGCGCGCATGAACCGAGCCACAGCAAGCGTCGGGCCGCCTGCAGATCGCTCGGACGCGGTGCCGAGATCGCAGCCTGTGGGCCCGCATCGCGCCGCGCAGCGGGCAGACGCGCGCGAGGGCGTCCAGGGACTGGACGGCCTCAGGGCCCGATGAGGCCCGTGCTCGAGAGGACCTCGACCACGGCGCCGGCGCGCTCGACGATCGCGACTTGCCAGCGTCGCGCGACCGGAGCGCCGCTGCTTCGATCGCAGTAGAGGTAGTCGATGTGCTCGCGGTCGAGGAACGCCGCGTCGCGGCGGGGCATGCAGGTGAACCCCTCCGCCTCGAGGAAGGCGACGGCCGACGTGGGCGCGGCGCCGATGGGAGCGCGCTCCAGCACGAGCGCGTTCATCTCGGCGGGTTGCTCGAGGTCGGCCGTGACGGTGGGGCGCGCACCGCACGCGGTGCTCGAGAGAACGAGGAGGAGGCCGACCGAGACGCGACGCATGGGGAGGCATGGTACGGCGCGTCTGCGCGGGTGCTTCCTCGGCCTTTCTCTCGCGGACGAGATCAGCCGCGGGACGTGACGCGGGCGATCCGGATGGGCGCTCCTACTCGCCCATCGAACACCAGCACCCGCGCGCGCGTCGGGCCACGATAGGCGGATGTGGATGAGGCTCGGTGCTCGACATCGTGGTCTTCCACGGTGGCGAAGCCCGCGACCGTCACCACGTCTCCGACGCGCAGCTCGAAGCGGCCGCCGAGCGGTGGGTCGGGCAGGACCAGCAGGTCGTCGTCGACGATCGCGATCCCCGTCTCGTCGAGCACCTCGAGCCGCGCGCTCGCTTGATGGACCGCATCGGCATGCGCGACGAGCGTGCCTTCGGGGTGAGGTCCGCACGCGATGCGCCCCCGCACCGTGACCCACCCTTCTCGACAGGACGCGATGGAAGCCGGGCGCGCCCGCTCCCGACCCCAGCGGATGATGCGGCTCGTCCCGTACGAGACGCCGGCGAACAGGGCGCCGCCACCGACCCCGATGAGCCCGACCGCGGGCCCGAGCGCGCTGCTCGCGAGGAGCGATGGCATCGCCCACATCGCCGCCACGGTGGCTGGGATCGCGAGCGATCCCACGCCCGCGGCCACGCGCGGTGCGCCGAGCAGCTCCCGCCCGACGAGCCGCGGCGTGGGCAGGCGCAGCGTCCGCTGATGTTCGTCGCGTCGCCGCATGATCAGTAGCGTCCGAGGAGGCGGCTCGCGGCGAGGTTCTCCTCGACGAGGTGCGAGGCCCCGCTGGTGACGGCCGTCGATGCGCCCATCGACACGACGCCCTCGACGACGGAGGCCACCACGTGACCCGTCGCGAGGATGCTGCCGCCGACGAACGCCAAGTCCGCCATCGTGTGCAGCTGATGCGCGATCTCGGCGTGCTCACGGTGCTCGGGGCGGATCGCGTCGTGCGCCAGGCCGCCGTCGCCCAGGCCGTGGCGGGCGAGCACGCGGTCGCGGATGTCGGGCATCGCACCCGCTTCCCAGGTCGTGCCGCGCAGGTGACCGCGGAGCTCGCGGAGATCGTCCAAGCGCGCCTCGAGGCGATCGGGGAACGTCGCAGGGTCACCGCCGATCAGGTCGAGCCGCGCGGCGGCGTTCCACAGCGGCGAGTCGGGAGAGGCCGCGTCGATGGCCGCGCGTACCGTCTCGGGATCCGCCGCGTCGAAGCCATCGATGGTGCGCTCGACGAGGGCGCTCGCCTCCCGGCGCATCTCCTCCATCAACGTGCCGCGCAGCGTCTCGCGGATCTCTCCGTAGATCGCCTGCGCGGCCGTGCTCGAGCGGACCCCGAAGGGATCGATCGTCATCCGCGCGTGGAGCTGGGCGCCGAGGCGCTCGGTGAGCTCGTCGGGGCTCATCTCCCGCGCGATGACGTCGCACACGTTCGGGTTGGCGCGGAGGAAGGACTCGACGCCGTCGTTGCCGCTGTTCATGTACGCGGCGGCGATCGCGTCGACGAAGACCTCCTCCCTGGGGCGGCTGGCACGCGGGGCCGCGGCCGCCACCTCGCCGCGATCCCGGCTCATGTCGATGCGGTCAGACGACACCTCTGCCGGCGCGGGCGGCGCGCTCGCCTCGCTGGCTGCCTCCGTCGCCACGTGTCCCACGCTCGAGCTACCCACACTGCGCACGCTGTCCGTCATCGAAGCCTCCTTGGCGGCACTTGCCGCGTTTGGGGGCTCGTTCTCGAACGGTCACCTCCAGCGTTGTCGAGCATCGAAAAAAAAATGGCGGCGCAGGCCGGAGCCCACGCCGCCACCGTCAGCTGCGCGGGATCAGATCGAGACCTGACCGGTGCGCAAGAGGTACGCGAGGCGCTTGCGCTGCTCGTCGTCGAGGAGCGCGTGCATCTTGCCGAGGGCGGTGAGCACCGCGGCCTGCACACGCTCGCCGCTCTTGGTGCGCTCGCTCGTCGCTTCGGCCGCCTTGGCCGCGTCGAAGTCGCCACCCTCGAGGGTGTCGGCCAGCGCGCTCGTGGTGCGCCGCTGATCGACCGCGGCCTGCGCGCGCTCGATCTTCAGCGCGTCGAGGATCGCCGCGAGCTCGCTCACCTGCGCCTCGCTCAGCTCGAGCTTCCAGGCGAAGAAGCGGAGCGGACGGCGCACGCCGAAGCCCCCTTCGTCACCGCCGTGCCCGTGTCCCGCCCAGTGATGTCCGTGCGGACCGCCATGCGGTCCGTCGTGATGTCCCCAGTGGCCGCGGCCCCAACCGCCGCGACCGTGCTCGTGCCCGCCAGGATGGCAGCCCTCCGAGGGACCGCACTCGCCATGGCCGCGCTTCCACCAACCGAAAAACCCAGGATGCATGTCACTGACCTTCCTCGCCGAGGCCGGATGGCGCTCGACGGGATCTCAGACCCGCACTGCGCGGGCCCGGAGCGGGCATTCGCCTCGCTCGATCCCGTTGATGAGGGAAGTCGCGGAGAAGGTCAACGACGCGTGTGATGAAGAAGCGTCACGCGCCGGGGATCGAGCTCTCGTCGCTGGTGAAGCGGGCGCGCACCCAGGCGCGGAGCTTGGGGAGGTTCATGCGATCCAGCAGCGGCAAGAACGCGCGCTCGACGCGGTCGTCGCGGGTGACCTGCTCGAAGGGGCGCACCCCCGCGTCGTGGGCCGCGAGCACGTACGGCATGATCGCGGTCTTGCCCTCGTCCCACGCGTCGAAGAGGAGCGACGCCTTCAGGTACGCGGCCGAGACGTCCGCGAAGCCCGGGCGCACCCCGCGCAGATAGCGGCTGAAGGGTTCGGCGATCACTCGCTTGTGGCTCTGATCGCGCAGGCCGAACTGCTCGAGCTGCATGCGGAAGAACGCGCTCGCCGACTGATCGCGGCCCTCGCGGCGCCTGCGCTCTTGCTCGTAGCCCTCCGCGATGACGACCAGCGCGGACTCGGTGCGGCCCAAGCCCTCGGCGATCTCCTGCAGCACTTCTTCCGGGAACGAGAAGAACGGCAGCACGATCAAGTGCGCGCGCGAGGCCACCCCGCAGTGCAGCGCGTGACGACCGCTGCGGTTGCCCATCATCTCGAGCAGGTACGTGCGCTTGTGGGTGTAGCCGTCTTCGTAGAGACCGCGCGCGACGGTGGCGCCAGCCTCGACGCCGCTCAAGAACCCGATGGCGCGGTCGCCCTTCACGTCGTTGTCGATCGAGACGTTGACGAACGCGCTGATGGGCGGCCCCTGCTCGAACGCCTCGAGCCAAGCGCGCACCCCCTCGAAGGTGCCGTTGCCGCCCACGCAGACGAGGTGCGTGAAGCCTTGCTGCTCGAAGGTCTGCGCGGCCTCGAGGCGCCGCTCGATCTGGTGGAACGACTTGTACCGCTCGCTCCGGAAGTCGCTGCCGGGATCGAGCACGCGCCGGCCCATCGAGCGGGTGGGGATGCCTTGGCCCAAGAGCGCGTAGCGCTCGGTGCGCGAGACCACGAGGCGCTCGAAGCGCGGCTCGCTCTTGGCGTCGACGGTCAGCGATCGAAAGCCCTCCGTCGCGGCCCACACCTCGTAGCCGCGGCGCGAGCCTTCCTCCGTGATCGCGACCGCGACCGACGAGTAGCCCGGCGCATCGCCGCCATCGAAGACCGCGAGCAAGCGCTTCTGCGCGTCTCGAGGCGCGCGGCTGGGACGGAAGAACGGGTTGTCGGTCGAGGACATCGCCCGATCCTTACCCGAAGCGGCGGTCCCGACTCAAAGGCTCTCGCGCATCGCGCCACCAGGGCTGGAAGGCAGCTCGATCAGCGGACGGTGACGCCGGCCGCGGTGACGTCGAGGGTCTGGCGACCCGGGCGAGCAGAGACCGTCCCGAAGTCGACGCGGGTCGCGGCGTTGCGCAGCGCCCACAGATGCCCCGCGTACGTCGACTGCTCCATCGACGCGCCCGGCGCGATCACGCCATACGACTGGTAGTTCCCGTCGAAGTCGATCCAGCACGACTCCAGCGGCACGCCGGTGAAGTTGCGGATCGTGAGCCACGCGGGGGTCTCGCTCGCAGGCGAGCGGAGCTGCGCGCGCGCGGTGGTGACGGTGGCGACGAGAGGAGCGGTCAGAGCGAGGGTGGCGAAGGTGCGACGCAGCATGGCCGGCTCTCTGTCACCGGGGCGCCGAGCCCGCCAGCCATGGCGCATCCGGCGCAAAGAGTGTCGTGTTCGGTCCCGCGGGCGAAGCGGTACCCTCCGCGCATGGCGCTCATCAGCCCCGCCCCACCCCGCGCGCGCGGGCGCATCCCCTTCGTGCGGTCGGGGATCCGCTTTCTCCGCGCGCCCACCGCGTTCCTGAGCGCCGAGCGCGCGCGGATCGGCGACACCTTCGAGCTGCGGGCGTTCGGGCTGCGGCTCTTCTTCGTGTTCTCCCCCGAGGCGCTCGCGAGCCTCTACGCGCTGCCGGAATCCGACGCGTCGTTCACCGAGGCGACCCGATCGCTCTTGGGGCTCAAGCTCCCGCCCGAGCTCACCAGCGGGGACATGTCGATGTTCCGCCGGCTCTTCGGCAAGGAGCGACGCGAGGGCTACCTCGCGCACGTCGAGGACGCCTGTCACCGCGCGATCGACGCGCTGCCCGAGCGAGGCGAGCTGGAGTTCTTCGAGCACGGAAAGCGCTTGGTGCACCGCATCGGGTTTCGCTCGTGGGCGGGTCCCGAGGCCGCGTCGCCGCGCTACCTCGAGACGCTGATCGCCCTGTTCGAGCAGCTCGATCCCGAGCAGGCGTTCCTCCGGCCCGCGACCGCCGTAGTGACGATCGCGACCAAGAACGCGCCCGAGCGGCGCGCGCTCGCCCAGGTCGCGAGCATCCTGCGCGACATCTACGGCGCGAGGCAGCGCGAGGGGCGCGTGGAGGACGACATGCTCGAGGAGCTGCACCGCATGTACGCGGCGCAGCCCGACGCCGAGCGCCACGCATCGGTCGCGCGCGACGTGATGGTGCTGCACCTGGCGTCGCTCTCGAACCTCTACGCCGCGATGGGCTGGACCTTCGTGCATTTGCTCTCGGACACGGCCCACCAGGAGCGCGCGATGCGCGACGACGCGTTCCTCGACGCGCTGTCCGAGGAGTCCATCCGGATGGCGCAGCGCTCGATCACGCTGCGCAAGGTGATGAAGCCGATCGCGATCGACGACGGGCGCACCCGCTACCGCATCGAGCCCGGCGCGTTCGTCGCCACGATGCTCTCGGTCACCAACACCACCGCCGCGCCGACCCTGTCGCGCTTCGATCCCGGCCACTACGACCGCGGCGCGCTCACGGCGACGGTGACACGCAAAGAAGAGGTCTCGACCTTCGGGCACGGCGCGCACAGCTGCCCGGGCAAGCGCTTCGCGCTCGCGGCGATCCGCGTCGCGGCGCGGACCCACCTGAGCCGCCTGACGATGACGCCGCGCTTCGGGGCGGGCAGCGCGATCGAGCCCAAGCCCGAGCAGATCGGCGCCGTCGCCCGCGCGGCCACGCCCTGCGTCGTCACCTACCGAAAGCGCGGCGCGGCCTGATGCAGACGTTCGGCGACGCGATCGCGCTCCGCGGCGCGGGCCCGAGCGCGTGGGTCGGGCACGTCGATGCGAGCTGGGTCCAGGGCAAGGGCGTGGTCGGCGGGCTCGTCGCCGCGCTGCTGCTCCGCGGCATCGAGCAGAGCCTGCCTTCGGGACTGGCGGTGGCGCGGATCACGACGGCGTTCTGCGCAGCGCTCGCCCCGGGTCCAGTGCGCGTGGAGGTCCGCGTGGTGCGCGAGGGGCGCAACGTGGCCGTGCTGGATGCGCGCCTCTTCGGACGGATCGAGGGCGCCGAGCGTGTGGTCGCCACCGCGATGGCGACCGCGTGCCGCAAGCGCGAGCACCCGCTCGTGCTCACGCCGAGTCGGAGCGGCCTGCCCGACGTGGACGGCGTGAGCGACGGCCCGGAGGAGCACTACCTGCCGGTGTTCGCCCAGCACTTTTCTTTTCGGCAGAGCGTGGGACCGCGGCCCTTCTCCGGGGAGGGGCCGGGGCTGGTCGGGGGGTGGTGCCGCCTCGACGAGGACGCGCCGATCGACGCCGCGTGCCTCGTCGCGCTGCTCGACGCCTGGCCTCCTGCGGCGGTGGGGCTCTGCCCACGATGGTGTCCCGTCGCGTCGCTGGAGATGAGCGTCGCGCTGGAGACGGACGCGCCGATCGCCGCCCGCACCTGGCTGTACTACGAGGCGCGCTGCGAGCGCGTCGCGGAGGGGCTGGCCGACGAGCGATCGAGCCTGCACCTGCCGGACGGAACGCGCATCGCGACCGCGCAGCAGCTGATCGTGCTCTTGCCTCCGCCCGTCGAGCAGACGTGAGGCGGCTGCTCGGCCGGAAGCGACGCGGACGTGGCCGCGGCGCTCGGTTGGGGCGTGGGCGCCTCGGATCTGCGGCGGCGGAGCGCTCGGCGCGCGGGCATGCGGCGTGCTCTTGCACCGACACCGCCCGAAGGAGTTCCCCATGTCCCAGTCCAGCCGCAGCCTCGCCGACGCTCCGATCCCCCAGCCCATGTCGCTCGAAGACAGCGGCGTGCACCCCCGCGAGGAGGTGGCGCAGCTCACCACCGAGTGGCGCGACGACGGCTGGGTGGTCGTGAGCCGCTGGTACACGAGCACGCTCGCGTCGCACTGGGAGCAGCCGCTGAAGAAGAGCCAGGTCTTCGAGGTCAGCGACGACGACGTCGAGGGCTGGCTCTTCGAGGGGGACGGGCAGCGCGTCAGCGTCGAGGCATCGGACGACGGGCTCTCGTTCATCGAGCGCTGGGAGGTGCGCGACGAAGACGGTTCGTGGCATCGGCTCTGCGACGTGTGCGGCTCGCGCGAGAGCCGCTGAGGCTCCACCGCGGGCTGTGCGTCCGCAGAACGGCGGCCCCAGGGCAGCAGCGTCAGGGCAGCAGCGCCATCGCCGCGCCGATCGCGCCGAGCACGATGACCAAGAACACCCCGCCGAGCACGAGCGCCTGACGGCGCGCCGCCTCGGCTGCGGCTTCCTTCTCCGCTAGCTCCGCGCGGATGTCGTCCGTGCTCCGCGGGTTGTCCGGCATCCGGATCCCGTGTCGCTCGAGCACCTTCGCGACTTTCACCGCGCCCTCCGACGCGATGGCGTTGGTGACGCCGCAGAACGGGCAGTCGACGTGGCCTGCGCCGGGGGGCGCCTTCAGCGGTCCACCACACCCGCTACACGTGAAGTCCGTCGTCGTCATGGGCGCATCGTGCCCAACCTCGGGCGTCAGCGTCCAGCGCCCGCACATTTGTTGACCGGTTCGGCCCACCTCCGGTAGCGGAGTGCCGAGGTCATGTCGTCCCTCGTTCACGCGGCGCTCACGCTCCGAAAGACCGCGCGAGCGTCGTTCTGGCCCGTCATCGCGCTGCTGTTCTTGGTCCTGCCGCTCTTGGGGCTGCTGCGGCGGAGCGAGCCGTCGGTCGAGCACGCCGCGCTGGCGATCGGCTGGGCGACGGTGGTCGCGCTGCGGGTGAAGAAGCGCAGCGACCTCGAGCGCTCGGCCGCGCGCGGCAGCGAGCAGCAGCTGATGCTGCTGGACCTCGAGCTCGGCGCGTACTTGCTCGCGGCGAGCCACGCGGTGGTGCAGCTCTTCGGAGGGCTGTCCGGCGTGGTGCATCCGCTGACCTACGTGGCGGCGGGCATCGTCGCAGCGTTCGCGCGCAAGCCGCTCGGCACCGTGCTGGTGGTCTTCGCGATCTTCTACGAGGTGCTGATCTGGCGCTTCGCCGATCAGGACGTCGCGGCCGGCACCATCGGTCTGCACGCGCTGCTCTTGGTGTGCTTCGGCGCGCTGCACGTCGTGCTGACGCAGGCCGAGCTGGCGCGGATGCGGGCGCGCTCCGAGGCGGATCGCACCGCCGCCAAGGTGCGCCTGGAGGAAGACACGCGCCTCTTCCGCCTGGTCGGCGCGCCTTCGGCCGAGACCCAGACCAATGAAGACAAGGTCTTCCGCTCGTCGATCGACGAGGTGAAGGACTCGCTCTTCCACACGCTCGAGCTCTTGCGGCGCACCCTCGATCTGCAGACCGCCGTGCTGCTCTTGGGCGGCGGCCCGGGCGGGACGCTGCGCATCGCCGAGCTGGTCACCGACTCCGACGACATCGCCGATGGTCCGTTCGAGGCCGGCGCAGGCGCGGTCGGCGCGGTGGCGAGCCGCGGCCTGACGATGAACCTCGAGCACCTCAAGCCCGGCTACAAGGGGCTCTGCTATTACCGCGGACCGAGCAACGTGCGCTCGTTCCTCGGCGTGCCGGTCGAAGAGCACGGGCGTTTGGTGGGTGCGCTGTGCATCGATCGCGCGACGGATGTGCCGTTCGGCGCGCGCGAAGAAGAGATCGCCCGCACCGCGTGCCGTCAGATCGTCCGCGCGATGCAGAACGAGCGGGTCTTCGTCCAGCTCGAGCGCACCAAGCGCGAGCAGGTGATGCTCTTCCGCGCCTCACAGGAGCTCGGTGCAGCGCTCACCGACGACGGCGTCGTGGAGGCAGGCCTCGGCGCAGCAGGGCGCATCGCGCAGTTCGACTTCGCGGCGATCACCGCGTGGAACGGCGAGAAGAAGACCCACGCGGTCAAGGTCGCCGTCGGCGAGGGCGCGGAGCTGGTGCAGGGCCTGACGTTCAAGGACAACGCGTCGCTCACCGCGATGGTGGTGAAGAACAAGCATCACCTCCCCTACAAGGGCGACTTCGATGCGCAGCAGCAGGTGCTCTTCACCAGCAAGATCGCGCTGCCGGAGATGCGCTCGGTGCTGGTGCTGCCGCTCGTGGTGCGCGAGGACGTGATCGGCACGCTGGCGCTGGCCGCCAAGCGGGTGGGCGCCTTCGGTGACTCGGTGCGCCCCACGCTGCAGGTACTGGCGAACCAGCTGGCGGTCGCGCTGAGCAACGCGCGCGCGGTCGCGCGGCTCGAGCAGATGGCGACGACCGACGGCCTGACGGGCTGCCTCAACAAGCGCGCGTTCCTCGACGAGCTGGAGAACAAGCTCAAGAGCGCCGAGCGCTTCAAGAAGAAGCTCTCGCTCTTGGTGACCGACATCGATCACTTCAAGAACGTGAACGACACCTACGGTCACGCGACGGGCGACGTGGTGATCAAAGAGCTCGGCGCGATCCTGCTGCGCATGAAGCGCGACACCGACAAGGTCGCGCGCTTCGGCGGCGAGGAGTTCTGCATCCTCTGCGAGGAGACCGACACCGACGGAGCGCTGCAGCTTGCCGAGCGGGTGCGCCAGGAGCTCGAGGCGACGATCTTTCCGACCGAGCTGGGCAAGCTGCGGGTCACGGGATCGATCGGCGTGGCGACGTATCCCAAGGACGCGAGCAGCTCGGGCGGGCTCTTCGAGATCACCGACAAGGCGCTCTACGCGGCCAAGCGCAGCGGCCGCAACCGGGTGTGCACCGTCAAGGACCTCTGAGCCTCGATCTCGCGCTGGGGCCGGTGCGAGGGCGTCGACCTCGAGTCGAGCGTCGTGGCTGAGCTTCCGTGTCCGTCGTCGGGTATGCTCGACGGCCATGAAGTTCACCGAGCCCATCTGACGCCGGGTCCGACGCTGGCGCCTTCCCTCGCGGACGGCGCTGGCCTTGTTCGCAGTGCCGCTGCTCGACGAGCTGGCGACTGGTGTGGTGCCAGCCAGCGCGGGCGACATCGCGCGCGACTTGGTGATCCCCGGCGGGCTCGCGGCGGGCGCGATCATCACCGCGTACCACGCGCTCGCGCTGTTCGTGGAGACGCCGCTCCTGGCGTGGAGCGAGCGCGTCTCGCCGCGCTGGTTCTCGGTCGCATGCCTGACGGTGCTCGCGCTGGCGACGCTCGGCGCCGCGCTGGCGACGAGCCCGATCGCGCTCGCGCTGGCGCTGATCGTCTACGGACCCGCGAGCGGCGGCGCGCTGTCGGTCGCCGAGGGTCTCTTGGTCGAGTCGCGTCCCGCCGAGCGGGAGCGAACCCTGGCGCGCCTGAACCTCTCCGGCGCGCTGGGCGATCTCGGCGTCCCGATCGTGCTGGCGGCGCTCGCATGGCTGGGCCTGGGCTGGCGGCCGGCGATGGTCGTCATGGCCGGCGTCGCGATGCTGCTCGCGCTGGTGCATGCGCGATCGCGGGAGATCGAGCGGATGCTCGACCGCGAGGGCGCGGAGTCGAGAGCGGGCACGGGCTCGGGCACGGACGCGGACTCGGACTCGGGCTCGGGCTCGGCTTCGGGCGCGGGCGCGGCGGACGCGGACTCGGACTCGGACCCGGCGCCTTCGGTGCTCGCCGCGCTTCGGCTCGCGTTCGGGACGCCCGCGCTCTTGCGCTGGGCGCTCGCCATCACCCTCACCTCGCTGCTCGACGAGGTGCTGGTCGCGTTCGCGGTCGTGCGGCTCGATGCGGCCTCGAGCCTCGAGCGAGCGCTCGCCGTCGGCGCGTGGACCGTCGGTGTGCTCGGTGGATTGGTGCTGCTCGAGCGCTGGATCGATCGGCTCGATGCGAGGCGCGTGCTGCTCGGTGCGTGCGCGCTCGCGGCCACTGCGCTCATCGCGATCGCATCCAGCGACGACGTCGCGGTCGCGTTCCCCGCGATGCTCGTGCTCGGCGCCGCCACGAGCCCGCTCCATCCGCTGGTCTCCGCGCGCGCCTACGCGGCGCTGCCCGGGCGCCCAGCGCTGGTGAACGCGGTGAGCTCGGCGCTCGCCCCGATCGACGCGATCATGCCGCTGCTGCTCGCGGCCATCGCGCTCTACGCGGGACCGACGTTCGCGCTGCTCGCCATCGGCATCGCGCCGCTCGGCATCGCGCTGATGGCGTGGCGAGCGCGCGGATGAGGCTCCACTTCACGCGGGCTCGGGCGCGGCGGGGAGCTGCGTCGAGGGGAGCGCGTCTCGGAAGAGCGCGCACGCGGTGAGATCGCCAGCGACGTTCACCGCGGTTCGGAACATACCGAGCAGGTAGTCCACGCCGATGATCACCGAGATGCCCTCGGTCGGGACGCCCGCGGTCGCGAGCACGCTCGCCAAGACCACGATGCCCGCGCCCGGAGCCGACGGCGTGCCTATCGAGGCCGCCACGGCGGTCACGACCACGAGCGCGAGCGTCGGCAGGCCGAGCTCCATCCCGTACACCTGCGCGAGGAACACGGTGGCGACGGCTTGGTACGCGGCGGTGCCGTTCATGTTCATGATCGCGCCGAGCGGGATGACGAAGCGCGAGATGGTCGGGGGCACGCCGAGCGCCTCCTCCGCGGTCTTCATCGAGAGCGGCATGACGGCGGCCGAGCTCGCGACCGAGAACGCGAGGAGCAGGACGTCACGCGCCGCACGCAAGAACACACCGACCCCCACCGGGGAGGCCACGGCGACGAGGAGCAGGTTCACCAGCAGCACGAGCGCGAGCGTCCCGAGCACGGTGAGCACGTAGAGGCCGAGCCCCGCGAGCACGCCGAGGCCGGACGCCGCGGTCGTTCGCGCCATGAGGCCGAAGACCGCGAGGGGCGCGATGCGCATCGCCCACTTGGTCACCGTCATGCAGATCTCTTGCACCGACACCATGAGCTCGAGCACCGGCTCCGCGCGCTCCCGCGGCATCGAGACGAGCGCAGCCCCGACGATGCCGGCGAAGATCACGAGGCTGAGCATCTCGCCCGCGAGCATCGATGCGAGCGGGTTCGTCGGCAGCAGGCCGGTGAGGAGCGCGGGGATCTCGTCGAGCGCGAGCGAGGTCACGGGCGACGAGGCGCCTCCCGACGTCGTGAGGCTCAACCCCCGGC